>NZ_JBNCLI010000016.1:0-134424 GCF_049844595.1 Streptomyces sp. DT224 | reverse complement strand
GGCGTACCCCTCGGCAGGCGTACCCCTCGGCAGGCGTACCCCTCGGCAGGCGTACCCCTCGGCAGGCGTACCCCTCGCTGGGCGTACCCCTCGGGTGTCTCAGTGGACGCGACGTGACGTGACGTGCCGCCCCGGAACGCATGCCGACCTGCCTTCAGTGGTCATGCGCCGCAAGGACGGCATGTCGCGTCACGACACCTTGAGCACGCCCTGGAGGAACTTGTTGATGTCGCGGGCGGGGACACGGTCACCGAACTTGGAATACTCGGCTGCCGCCTCGCTCATCCCTTTGCTGATGAACGCTGCCAGGACTTCGGGACGATGCTGCTTGACGTGGTCTTGAAGTCGGCTACCGCCCTTGATGTCCTCGATGCTCGTGCCGCCTTCGGGGAGAAGGTCGGCGACGAACTCCAGAGTGGGAACCCCGAGCATCTGTGCTTGCAGCTCCAGTTCGGCCACGGTGTTCGCGCGCGCTCGCTCAACGGCGCTCATGTCGGCTGTTCGCGGAGCAAGGCGCAGCGGAGGCCACTTCTCTCCCGGCTCGGCTGTCCCCGCGGGTACGGCCTGGGGCGCGGGAGTGGGCGTGACGGTCGGCGGTTCGTGCTGCTGCATCAGGTTGGCCCAACTCGCGAGGGCGACGGTGATCGCACTGTTGGCGTCCACCGTTCCCCACAAGTCGGTGACGATCTGAGCCTGCGCGAGAAGATCCCCCCACCGTGAACGCATGTCGTGGAGCGCTTGCCAGCCGTTGACCGGGTCTGCAAGCGCTGCCTTGAACTGGCGTCCGATCTCCTCCAGGTCGCTCGGGGTCGGCTGCGCGGTCGGGGCCGGCTGCACGGGCGGGGTCGATCGAGTGGGAGTGGCGGGGGGTTGATGAGCGGAGCTCTCAGGCTCCATCTGTCTTGCGACTGCGGGCCGAGCAGCGGCCGGCTGCGGCACGGGCAAGGCTTGGTCCCACTCGTCGGTGGGTTCGGAGCGGTATGGGTACTCGGCGAGCATCTGCGCGTGTACGGCCTCCGATTCCTCGGCCTGGCGTCGCTCGCGTTCCTGCTGCTCGGCCTCCAGCTTCCGGCCCTGCGCCTCGATCACCATGCGCAGGGTGGCGTCGGGGCGGTCGGGCATGTACAGACCATCGCACCTCTCGCGTGCGGCCCTGTCCAACACCGCCTTCAGCGCGTGCTGGTTGCGCCAGACGTCTCGCTCGTTGATCTGGCTGATGTACCAGTCCAGGGGGTTTCTGGCGGGGAGCGGATGCTCGAAGTCGCCGTCGTCGGCGCCGTCGCTGATCTCGAATGCCTGCTTGAATGCGTACTTCTTCGCGGCGGTCATGGCCTTGTTGGTGGCCTTGTCCGACACGTCGGCGCCTTCGCCGACGACCACTAGGGGGGTGTCCAGCTCGTCGCCGAGGGGCCCTCGGATGCGGTACCGAACAGTCAGGATCGCGACGTTCACGTTCCCGCGCTGGAAGTGCTGCTGCTGGGTGACCTCGGGCAGCATGCGCAGGCCGTACCGTGCCATCGGGGCGGAGGCTGCGGCCACGATGTCGTCGTACGCCTGGAAGCGGTAGTTCAGCTTTTCGTTGCGGCCGTTCTTTCCGACGATGCCGATCTCCCGCATGACGGCGATCATGGCCGCATCGACGGTGAGGGGTTCCGGCGTGGCGTCCACGGCCACTGTGGTTGTTTCGGCCATGGGTGACCGTCCTCCTGCGCTGGCTTCGGAGCGTGACGCCCGCGGCTTGCTCGGACCGGGGCATGGTGCGCCAGCGAAGAGGCTTAGATCCCCTTCGGGCACAGTGTACAGCTTATCATGTGGTCATCGTGGGTGGTGGGCCTGGAAACGACTACGGCGGGCGCCCCTTGGTGGGCACCCGCCGTAGTAACTGCCAGTCAGTTCAGTGTGCGCCGACCAGCTCGCGGCTATCCGCCGCAGTCTTCTCCTGGTACCACCGCTCGAACTTCGGCTTCACCTTCGTGCGGCCCGACGTGGACGACCGGCCCAGCCGGCGCCCCAGGTTGCTGCCGCAGAACTCCCCGCCCGGCCTGGCGAGCGGGTCCTGCTCCCAGTCCTCGTACGGGCTCGCCTCCCGCGCCGCGAAGTACAGCTCGAACAGGGCTGCCTCGGCCTTGTCCATCGTCAGGCCGGCGAACTCGCTGTCCATGACCACGCCGGCCGTCACAACACGCCGCGCCGTCCCCTCGGCCTTGGCCGCCCGAACAACACGCCGTCCGCTGGAAGGTGCGACCGCCGCGGCGTGCTCCGACTGGCGCGCCCGTTCTGCCCGGCGCCGCTCCTGCTCCTCACGCTCGGCCCTTTCCCGCCGCTCCTCGTCCGCCCGCTGTTCCTGACGCCGGCGCTCGGACGCTTCCCGCTCCGCCCGCTCGCGCTCCATCCGTGCGGTGAACTCGCGGGCCGCCTTCTCCCGCTCCAGCGCCGCAGCCCGCTCTGCCTGCTCCCGCGCGGTGCGCTCCCTCTCTACGGCCAGGGCGTGCTCGCGCTCGGCGGTAAGCCGCGCCTCCTCGCGCTGCGCGCGCTCCCGTTCCACCTGGGCGGCGTGATCGCGTGCCCGCTGTTCTTCTTCCTGCCGCCTGGCCTGCTCCTGCTCCCGCTCCTCGCGGGCGTTCCGCTGCTGCGCCTCGCGCTGAGCCCGTTCCCGTTCCGCTGCCCTCGCCTGCTCTTGGGCGATACGAGTCAGGGCGGCTGTGATCGCGCGCCGGTACGACAGGCTGGCCTCGGCGGTCACGATCAGCAGGAGCGGCGCTACCGAGTGCACGGCCATGCCCACCCAGTCCCGATGCAGAGCGCTGTTTCCGACGTTGAGAGCGAGCGTCATCAGGCCGGTCATCCACCGCAGGAGAACCGGCCAAGTGCCGCTTTTGCCGCCGAGCCGGGCAATGACCGCGTCGAGCTTCACCACGATGATGACCGCGGCGTCCACAACGAGCGGAAGGATGGGTGCCGTCCACCCCCAGCCCGACGGGCTGACCGACCGGACGAGAGGGGTGACGGTGAGCACGCTGTAGAGCAGAGCCCCGGCCGTGATTGCCCAGGTCCCTGCGATCAGTGTGCGCTCGGCGGATCGAATGTCCGACTCGGACATGGTCGCGAAGCGCGCCGTTGGAAGGGGTGGGGTCACGAAGCTGTCCTCCAAGAGCGTTGTCAGCACGCTCTCGCTCGTGAGCGCACCGGTTCCGGACAGCCTAGATCACGCTACGCTCGCCAGCCCTCGCCGTTTCAGCGAACCGCCAGATATCGCATCGATTACCACCTTTGCGGCTTCCGGGCGTCGTCGCCGATGAGCTTGAGCGGCAATGCCCGGCCCCCGATGCGGGATGCCAGACGCTCGCCGAGGACTTCCTCCACCTGGTCGAAGTTCAGGTTCGTCGTGAAGATCGTTCCGCGTCCGGCGTTGCTCCGTGCTGTGATCAGGTCGCTGGTGAGCGTCCGCACGTGGTTCGTGGCGTACTCGTCCATCTCCTGGCACAGGTCGTCCAGGACCAGCACGTCGCAGCGCTCGTAGCGCTCCACGATCTGCGTGCGCGTGAGACCGGCGGGCGCACTGTCCGGCCGGAGCCAGTGCAGGTACTTCGAGTGCGAGACGAAGCGAGCCATCAGCCCGCATTCAACGGCGTAGGCGCCGGCCGCCGCCGCAGCGGCCGTCTTCTTCGAGCCGGTCGAACCGTGGAGAATCAGGTGCTGGACGGTGGGCCGCACGATATCCCGCTTGTCCAACGGAAGTTTCTCCTGCTCGCGATTGAGCTGCCGCACCTCCACGATCTTGTCCACGTAGGTGCGCACGTGATCGGGGAACTGGTCCTTGTGGAGCTTGGCGAGGGTGAAGCGGGCGTAGTCGTTGTGCCCGGACACGCGCAGCGAGTTCACCCACGCCTGCCGGTACACCTCCTGCTGGTAGGCGTCCGTGCTGTCGGGGCGGTCCTCGGTCAGGGGCGCCTTGCCCGGGTCGAGGCCGCGGCGGCGCAGGATGCTCGCCACGGTGGCTATGGGGCCATCGGCGCGCACGACCTGGTGCGATGCCGGGGGCGCCGGGGCGGGCATGGTGAGGGACATGTCTTCGGTCCTCCTCTCGTCAGGCGGCGTCATCGGACTGGACCCCGAACACGCTCAGGTCGGGGGCGTCCGGTGTTCCGGTAGCCGCGCCCGGGGCAGGCGCTTCCTTGTGCTTCCACTGGTCGTTGCTGAACAGTGGCTTCCTGCCCCCGCGCTTCTGCTGCACGCCCGACAGGCGGCGCAGCGCGAGATCGAACTCCCTCTTCGCCGGCGACCACTCGCCCAGCTCCATCAGGGCCTGCCAGATGATTTCCCGGCTGTAGCCGGCGTTCAGGGCCGTTCGGATGCGGGTGCGGAGGTTGAGGAAGTAGCCCGTCTCCTGGCGCTTCGTGTCCGCGAGAAGTGGCCCCATCTTCTTGTCCGCGACCCGGGCCTGGGCGACTTCCCACCACTTCGTGGCCCCGGACTGCGCCGCCTTGTCGAGCTCGATCTCCTCGGGCGTTTTCCCTTGGTACGTCTTGAGGGCCCGTTCGAACTTGGCCTTGGCCGGGCCCCACTCGCGAAGCTCGCGCAGCACGAACTTGACGAGCTCCAGGTCGTGACCGGCGTCGAGAGCGTCGCGGATGCGCGCCGTCAGGTTGCCCTGGGCCCGCTCCTTCTGCCGGTCGGTACCGACCGGCTTCATGGAACCCTGCCGGGCCAGCTCCTCGGCCTGAGCCCACCACTCGGCGGCGGCCGTGCGCACCAGCTCGTCAACAGCGCTCTCGGCGGACTTCGTCACGGCGGCCGGAGCGGGCGCTGAGTGCCCGGTCTCGGCGGCCTCGGCCTTTCGCGGCCGGCCCGGCGGGCGGGTCAGCTTCGCCGCTTCCAGGGCGCGCCGACGCCTGTAGTACTCGTCCAGGCTATGGTCGCCCTTGTACCCGTCGGGCGGCGTCTGGTGAACGATGTAGCGCACCCCACGGGCCCCGTTGGGGCGGGTGATCGGCTCGCGGTCGATGATGTCCGCCTCATCGAGCTGGTCCAGGTACGGATCGACGCTCTGCTCACGGGAGAACCCGAGTATCTGCGCGATCGTCTTGCGCGAGGGCCAGCATGCGCTGTCGCCCCGCGTCACATTCACATGCATCGCCAGCACGTTGTAAATGAACTTCGCGGTCGCAGAAACGATCTTTCCCGCGTACTGCGGGTGGGACTTGCTCGCCGGGTACAGGCTGACCCAGTCCGGGACCATGGAGAACGGCGCCTTGCGGCCGACGACGATCTCGATCTGCTCGTCCAGGTCGTCAATCTCTCCGCTCACTGGTCTGCCCCTTCCATGACGGTGGGCGAGAGTCGGTAGACGGTGTACCGGTCGCTCTGGCGGTCGATGCGCCGTGCGACGATGTCCCGCTCCATGAGGCCGGTACGGACAAGCTGCGCGACGGCGGCACGGGCCTCGTGGTGGGTCATCCCGGCCGAAGCGGCGAGGTCACCGCACCGGTGCCACTGGCGCAGGTCGAGGTCGCTGCGCCGCAGGTGCCGTACGAACGCGGCGAGAGTCACCGGGCTCACCTTGTCGGCGGCCTGCTCGATCAGCGCCAGACGGGTATCGCTGGAGATCACTGTGGTTCCTTGCGAAGGGCCCCGGCCTCCCGCGCGAAACGCGGGGGGCAGGGGCAGGTATGTACGGGCGATCAGGCGGCGGCGGGCAGGCGCTTGGACTTGGGCGGACGGGTTCCGTAGTCCAGGCGCACGCTCTGGCCGAGCTTCCGGGCCCGGATGATTCCGCTGCGCTCGCGCTCGGTGAGCCCGCCGAAGATGCCGTGTCGGGAACGGCTTGCCGGGTCGAGCGCCCACTCCAGGCACCGCAACCGGGCGGGGCAGTTCCCGCACACCTCGTGCTTGGCGAAGGTGATGGCCTTCTTGTCCGTCGGGGCGGGGAACATCGCCTCGGGGTCGATCTCCCCGCACGGCGCGTCGCGCATGAAGTCGGGGGCGGTCATTCGCCTGCCTCCAGCATCGGCAGAGCGAAGTCGTCCGCAGTCAGGTTGGGCAGGTTCGCCAGCGCCGCTTCCACGAAGCCGAGTCGGCCGTCCAGCGCCTCCATGCCGGCGTTGTTCCACTTCGGGCTGACGGTGTCGGTCAGACCGCCCGGGTCGTAGCCGATGCCCTCCACGATCTCACCGGTAACCGGGTCGATCACCTGCCCGTCCTTGTAGACCAAGCGGCTCAGCAGCGCCTTCTCGAAGGACTGGCGGATGACGTAGTCGGTCTCGCCCAGCGCGTCGGCGTAGTCGAGCACCTTCTTCGGGTCGTCGATGCGGAACTTCGCCTTCGCCATGGTCTGGGTGAAGGTGCCGAGCGGCTGGGTGCCACCGTCGGGAAGGGGCATCTCGGCCGTCAGGCTGCGGGTGCCCTTCGTGCTCCTGATGTGCTTGGCGTTCGCCTCGATGACCGGGTCGCAGACCGCGGCAACGAGGTTCTTCACGCGGTAGGCCACCGCAGCTCTCAGTGCCAGGTCGCTCTGGTCGACCGCAGGTGCGTTGTCCGTGTCGGGCATCGCGTACGTACCTCTCTGTTCGCCGGCGAACCGGCTTGGAGCGTTGGAGGTCTGGAACCGGTGGCCTCCGCTCTATGGACGGAGTGAGGCCGGATTTCGTTACACCAGACCGGGGGTGGCTGCTCGCTCGTGCGGCCACATCTCCGAACTGTACACGACGTCCGAACCGCAAGGGTAGGACGGAACCACCGTCGCGCGGCTTCCATCTCGCCTGGCCCGTGAGGCGGCCGGGGGAACGCGCACCCCCGGATTCTCCGAACGGCGCCCCGGGGCAGCCCCGTCCGGACACTGGGGACGCGCCGGCCGAGGAGCGGCCCGACGGTCCGGCCATGACGGCACGTCCCGGTAGCGAGCCGGGTCGCCGCGGTTGAAGTCCGCGGGCTCGCTGGCCAACGGCCGCTCCTCACCCTCCGATTCCCGCTGCGCGACAGGAGCAGCCGTGGCCGGACTCGCCGCCCCCCGCTTCATCAGCTACATCCCGCTCACCGATCTGCCGCCGGACCCCGCCAACCCGAAGAAGCACGAGGTCGAGCGCATAATCGCCTCGGTCAAGGACCACGGGTTCATCGACACCCCCGTCGTTGACGAGCGCACCAGCCTTGTCATCGCCGGGCACGGCCGCCGCGAGGCCCTAATCGAGATGCAGGTCCGCGGTGAGCCCGTCCCCGACGGCCTGCTCCTGGACGACGACGGCGGATGGCTTGTCCCCGTCACCCGAGGATGGGCCTCGGTCAGCGACCGCCAGGCCCACGCGGTGCTCATCCTCCTCAACCGGCTTCCGATGGCCGGCGGGTGGGACTCCCGGGCGCTCGCTGCGATCCTCGAAGACTTGGCCACCTCCGACGCCGACCTGTTCGATTCCCTCTGCATCTCGGACGACGAGATGGAGGAACTGCTGCGAGAGGTCGACCCCGAAGGTCTGTCGCAGGGGCCGGACGGCGCCGACATCCCGGACAAGGAACTGCTCGGCGGCGAGTTTCCCGACGACGGCTACAGCGACAGCGGCGACAACGAACGCGCCGGCACCGTCTGCTGCCCGGACTGCGGGCACCAGTTCACCCCGGGACGGTAGCCCGGCAACCGGCCTACGGTCCCCGTCATGCCCCGCCGCAAAGTCCGCCGCTCCAACAGCGCCGCGCGCACCCGGCTCCTGACGCCGGAGGTCGAGACGCGCCTGGTCGAGGCATCCCGCGCCGGTCTGGCCGTGGACCTCGCGGCGGTCAACGCGGGCATCAGCCGCGCCACTTTCCTGCGTTGGATGGCCTACGGCCGCACGGAGGCCGTTGACCGCGCAGCCGGCAACCCGCCTGATCCCGCACTCGACCATTTCGTGGAGTTCTTCGAGAAGGTCGAACGCGCCCGCGCCTCGGCGGCGCTCTCGGCTGCCCTCGACATCCGCCGGGCCAGCCGCGGCGGCATCGTCACGACCCACCGCACGTTCGACCCCCACACCGGCAAGGTGCTGGAGGAAACCATCACGACGCCTCCGGACTGGCGTGCGGCGGCCTGGTACCTGGAGCGGCAGCACCGCAAGCAGTACGGCAAGGAGGACCACCTCGAAGTCGAGCTGACGGGCGCAGCGGGCGGCCCCGTCGCCGTCGAGAACACCGGCCCGTCCGCCGACCTTGCGACGCGGCTCGCGGAGACCCTGCACGCCCTTCAGTACCCGCCCGACGACGACCAGGACGACGAGGCCGCCGGTCTGGACTGAGCCCGCGACGCTAGGCCCCGGCAACCCTCACGGTGCTCCTCCCTGCACACCAGCTCTGGAGGAGCACCATGGCCACGACTCTCTATCCCGGCGCGATTCGCGGCACGCACTGGTACGGCGACACGTACGAGGGGGACCTGATGGACCCCAACTGCCTCGTGCTGCACACCACGGAGGGGACCGGAGTCGTCTCCTACAGCAACGGCGCCGAGGCCCCGAACATCACCGTGCTGCCGAGCATCAAGGCGAAGAAGTTCGTCATCTACCAGCACTTCGCCCTGAACCGGTCGGCCCGGGCCCTGGTCAATGCGGCGGGAGGCGTCGAGACGAACACCCTCAACGCGATCCAGGTCGAGCTGGTCGGCAGCTGCGACCCCGCGCACAAGAAGACCTGGGGCAAGCTCAAGGCCGGCGTCGACTACATCTACTGGCCCGACGCCCCCCAGTGGGCCATCGACGCGCTCGCCGAGCTCCTCGTCTGGATGCACAGCCACATGGGCATCGCGCTCAAGGGCCCGTCGCAGTGGCCGGCCTACCCGTCCTCCTACGGGGCCACCAGCGCGCGGATGACCTTCGCGGAGTGGAACGCCTTCAACGGCATCTGCGGTCATCTCCACGTCCCGGAAAACTTGCACGGTGACCCTGGGGATCTTCCGTTCGCCAAGATCCTGGCCAAGGCCAAGGCGCTCGTCGGGAAGACGCCTGCCCCGGGCTCGGGCCAGGCCAAGCCGCCGAAGCCGGTCCCGCCCTTCCCGGGCAGCAGCTACTTCGGCCCGGGCAAGAACAACGCCCACATCACCGCCCT
Organism: Streptomyces sp. DT224; assembly: GCF_049844595.1. Classification (NCBI taxonomy): domain Bacteria; kingdom Bacillati; phylum Actinomycetota; class Actinomycetes; order Kitasatosporales; family Streptomycetaceae; genus Streptomyces; species Streptomyces sp. DT224. The sequence goes on along the minus strand of NZ_JBNCLI010000016.1, from coordinate 125,361 downwards.
CGGCAAGCAGCTCGTGAAGAAGGGTTACGGAAAGCACTACGTGTCCGGCCCCGGCCCGAAGTGGAGCGACGCCGACCGCAAGAACGTCCGCGACTTCCAGCTCTCCCGCAAGGATCTCCGCGGCGACCCCGACGGCCTGCCCGGCCCGCTGACGTGGCGACTCCTCTTCTCCTGACCCTCCGGTCCGGCCCGCACCGTGCGGGCCGGACCCCTACCTCGAAAGGCCACCCGTGGCAGGCGAGACCGTCATCACCGTCGTCGGCAACCTGGTCGATGACCCCGAGCTGCGCTTCACCCCGTCCGGTGCCGCGGTCGCGAAGTTCCGTGTCGCGTCCACTCCGCGCGTGTTCGACCGTCAGGCGAATGAGTGGAAGGACGGGGACGGTCTGTTCCTCACCTGCTCGGTCTGGCGGCAGGCCGCGGAGAACGTCGCTGACTCCCTGAGTCGCGGCACCCGGGTCATCGTTCAGGGCCGGCTCAAGCAGCGCTCGTACGAGGACCGGGACGGCGTGAAGCGCACGGTGTACGAACTGGACGTGGAGGAAGTCGGCCCCGCGCTCTCACGCGCTACAGCGAAGGTGACCAGGGTGTCCGCCCAGCGCACACCGGCTGCTCCTGTGGCGGCATCCGCGCAGGGCGACCCCTGGGCCACGGGGGGCGACGAGCAGCCCCCGTTCTAGGCCGCCGCCCACTGGGCGGGCAGCATCTCCAGAGACAGTCCGTCTTCGTCCAGCTCCTCCGCCGCAGGGGGAGCTGGAGGCGTTTCGGGCGCAGGAACCTCAGCGGTCGGCGGGGGCGTTGCCCCGGATACCGGAAGCCGGGGTTCAGGAAGCATCTGCGGCGGAGCCGGCTCGGTTTCCTGTACCGGCTCGGCGCCGCCGTCGACCGTATTGGGCTCGGGGGCCGTCCCTGCTTCCGTCTCCGGCTCGGTTTCGCTGGTTGCCGGGTCGGTGGTGAGCTCGTCGGCTGCGGGCGGCTCCGTTGTCGTCTCCGCCACGGGCACGATGACGGTGCTGTCCGGCGATGGCCCGGTCGACGGGGTCGGCGGGGTCGGCGAGCCGCCTGATGACGTTGGCGCGGTGGGCGTGACAGTCGGCGCCGGCGTCGCCGGTTGGGGCGTCACGCCCACGGTGGGGGTGACGACAGGGTCTGTGGTCCTCGGAACCCGCCCTGAACCGGCCGGGTCCGTGGGGAGCGAGGAAGCGCCGGCGCGCGTGTCCTCGACGTCTGGCTGTGTCGTGGCGTCCGCGACGATGGCGACTGCGTCCGCCGGCCCGGAGGGGACGAGGCCCAGCCTGCTGGGGTCGGCATTGCCGAGAACGAGCGTGACGGCACGCAGCAGTTGCGCAGACTGAGCGTCGTCCGCCCGCACCGCCTGGTGGACGGCTTCCTTGGTGACGCCGAGGGTACCGAAGGCCAGATACGCCAGCCGGTCGGGTAGGGGGGTGTCGAAGTCATGCCCAGTCAGTGCCAGCGCAGGGTCGGCCTTGGTGCTCTTCTGGGCGGACTGATTTTCCTGCTCCGCCAGCTCTTCGCTCCACTCGCCGAGGCGGTGGGTGTCCGTGCCCCACAGCACGACGCGGTTGAACTGGCGCACGTTCTGGAAGAGCTCCTGATTCGCGCTTTCCGCGGCCCAGGCTTCGGCCGACCCTCTGTTGGGGAAGAGCCGGAACCCGACCTTCTCCCGGTCGTAGGAGAAAGTGAAGGCGACCGACGTCCCCACGGACGCCTCGCTGAGCATGACCTTGCCGTCCGCGTCCACGCACTTGGCCTCGTACGCACCCATTGGGTCGCACTTGAGCTTTCCGCCGTCGGCAATCTTCTCGAACGTGGGGCTGCGGTAGGTGGTGCTGGTGACCTTGTCATCCTGGCTGAGGGACGGGGCAGCCTTGGCGGTGGGGGTCGTGGCTCCGGGCGCCGCGCTGGGGGTGAGCCAGTGCGCCAGGAGCATGCCGCCCGCGAGTGCTGGTGCGGCGACGGACGCCATCCGCGCCCAGCGTGGCGGCCGCGGACGCCGGTGCTGGCCGACTCCGGGCATCGGAACGGGTGGCACAACGCCGGCGTCGGGCGCGGCTTCGACGCGCGGCATGACCTGATCGACGCCAAGCCGCTCGTTCATCTCGATGACGCTGCGGCAGTGGGTTCGCACGATGTCCTGAGCCTGCGACAGGCTCATTCCCGGGCAGGCGGAGAGCACGGCCGTGACGGCGGAGCCGAAGGACTGACCGGGGCGCACGAACAGGTAGGTGACGCCGGTGTCGCAGTTTTCGAACGTGATGGCGTCTGCGCCGTGGTCCTCTTCGAGGATGCGCAGTTCTGGGGCTGTGCTCACTGATTGCGGTCCGGCGCGTTCTGGCCGAGCCTTGTGGCGATGCTGGCGGCAATGCCCTCCAGCCGCTCGTCATCGATCTGTTCGATATCGGCGACACGAAGGCGAAGGTTCGGGCCAGCCTGCGCCACGCGAGCGTGGGTGCCAGGTTCGGTGAGGTCTTCGGTGTGAGTGCCGGCGGCCGGCCGCGCGCGGCGGTCGGCTTCCCGCATCATGGCGGCGAATGCTCGCTGACGTCCTGCCTGGCTGATGGGCCGGCTTGGTGCGAGAGCTGCGGCCGCCATCATCAGGCCGGGTATCTCGGGGCCTTCAGGTTCGGCGTCGCCGGACAGGCAGCGGTCCAGCTGCTCTGCGACGGCGCTATCCCTGCGACCCAACATCGTGCTTCTCCCTCAGCTTCACTGGCGCTGCTTGCTCGCCCTGCCGCTCCGGGTCGGAGGCAGACAGCAGATACATTGCCAGGTTGCTGTCACGGTTGGGCATCAAACCGCGGAGCTTGGCGAGCGCGCGGTATTGCAACACGCGAATGGTACCCACTGGCTTTCCCAGTATCTCCGCAGTCTGCGCGGCCGAGTACCCGCAGGTAATCCGCAGGGCCAGCACCATGTGCTGCGCTTCAGGCAGTTTGTCCAGCTTGCCCTTCATGGCCTGCCGGAGCTCCTTCCACTCCGCGGTCTCTTCCGGGCCCATATCGGTACTGGGGGCGTCGAGGTGCCAGAAGTCAGCGGTGGGCTGCTCGAAGCCGCGGTTGCGCATCGGCCTGAAGTGGTCGGAGAAGACGTTGCGTGCGATCGTCCAGATCCACGCGTAGATCCCGCCGCCGGTGTAGTTGTGAATATTCTGCACAACTTTGAGGAACACCTCCTGGGCCAGGTCTTCGGCGGTGGCGGGGTCCTGAATGCGGGCCTGCATGAACCGGACCATCGGTTCCCACAAGGCGTCGAAGAGCTCGGCGAGCGCGGCCTTGTCGCTGGGGTCGCCAGCTGCTCGGGACGCTGCGGCTTCAAGACCCGACTCGCTGCCGCACGGCAGAGCTTCGCTCGTGCTGCGCCTCCTGGGCATACCGCCTCGCTTCGGTCTTGATCCGCCTCTGGAACGCCATCTTCCGCCAGGTACGAACAAGTCCGCTACGGCTAAATCGTACGGGAGATCGAAAACGGTACTGATACGTCAAAAGTGGTCTTCCTTACGGATCTGCCGGTTGCTCCTCCTATGCGCGTGGGCAATTACGGACGTACCAACCGCGCGGTTTTACTTGCAGATCCCTGACCCTCACTCAGCGCGGTTACAAAATTGTGACATTGGCATATCCGTGTCGCTCCTGCCCGCGATCAACGCCGCCGTACCCCGCGCCCTCCCCCTACCGCCAATCGGACAGTGTGTGCACTAGTGTGTGTGGTCGCACCGGGACGAGCGACCCGCGTGCACCCCTGGGAGGAGGCGGCCGCCATGAAGGGCACTCCTGTGGCACACAGGATCAACCTGTTGCCCTGGCAGAAGTGGCTGAGCATCGAAGAGTTCGCGCGCGAACTCGACGCACCAGTCGAGGAAGCGGAGCGGTTGATCCGCGCCGGCCGACGGCGCGGATCAATCACTGTCAAGCGCACCGGCCGCGAGCCGCTGTTCATGAGGGTCACCCGCCACCCCCTCCCCTCGGCCCGCGCGCGCCCCGCTCCGCGCATACCAGGCCGGACGGTTCATCTACCGTGAGAGCTCAGGCGGGTCAGCCCACCACAACTCGATACCCGGCATCAGGCCCCTCCTTTCGCAGGTGGGTCGCGGCTTGAACGCCGGGTTCTGCACAGACTGGCAAGGGTCCGCACGTCGTGGTCTGCGGACGAATCCACGGGCAGTCCCCACACTGCCCGGTGACAGATCCGGGAACGAGATGACGGAGGCAAAAAGCATCGCGGCATGGCGCCAACGCATGCTCCTGCGCCTGGTCGAGGCGCGCAGAAGCGGCGACCAGGCGCAGGAGGACAAGATCATTGGCTTGCTGATCGAAGCTCACGTCGCCCTCGGCGAACGGCGCACCGGGACCAGCGAGGAGCAGCGCACATACCTGCTCGCCCGCAGCACGGGCACACCGCTGCCCGAGCTCGCCGAGGTAGGGATCGACACCAACGGGTGGCCCGCGCCTCCCGGCTCCTCTCCTGCTCGCGCCGAACCCCTGCCCGTATCACCCGACACCGAGGAACGCATCAGTCACCTCTTCGCCGCGGCCGGCCCGCTGGGCGACAGGCACCCACTGCCGCCCCGGTACGAAGCCCGGTACAGGCCCGAGGACGGCCAGCGGTACCGGAACTACGCTCTGCCCTGGGCGATCTGGGACACCCGGGAGAACTTGCCGGTCGCTTACCACGGGGATCAGGACCTGGCCGAGTACCAGGCCGGTCAGGCCAGCGAGAAGGCCGAGGCCAGAAGGGGGAAGCCCACGTGACTACCTCTCATCGACACGGCGCGCCCGTGAAGATGGCCCGCACGGGGGACAAGAAGGTCTAGTCTGTCCCCACCATTACCGTCTGCGATCATGCGAGTTTCATGCCGGAACCCGCGCGGCGGTAGACCACAGACCGCACAACGGGAAAAGCCCCGCCACTCGGCTGCAAGATAGGCGTCCAAACCTTCGCAGCGGAGTACCCAGCGGGGCCAACCCGGAGACCTAACACAAGGACTGGTCTCTATGAGCACCAATGTACCCGCCGCAGGGCGGAGACACGCAACGAGTAGGCCCACCGGGCGGCGCGTCGTGCGCCGGCATCCGGTGGGCCTGTGTGCGTTCGTTGGTCTGTTCTGGTCTTGCCCTGTCCCTCGGGACGGAGATGCGCCCTACGAGTTGGGTGATCGTGGCATTCGCTCGTCCGTCTCTCCCCCTGTGGAGGTCGTCATGACCTAGTCCCTGCTGGAGGCCCGCAGGCGCTGGTCCCGTTGTGGCGACGGTTCCAGTCCCAGCCAGTCCTCCAGGCCGCCCCGCTCGATGTGGCGTCGAGCTGCCGGCCATCTCGTTACTCGGACCTAGCACGTCCGTTAGTTCCGCACAATGTGCGGTTTTCACTCGGTCGACCCATATGAGGGCCTTTTTGTGCCCTAGGGAGCCCCGGAGCACGGAGTCATGATGCCGCACGTCCTCGCGCGTCGCCAGTCCATCCCCGCGACGCGCCGACAAATCAATAAGGATCTCTTCGGCGGAGCATCACAAACGCATCGCCGTCGCATCGCGCCGCACGTCGCCGCGTCCATCACCAAGGGCCTGTCCGCGGCCAGTGCGCGGCTGCTCCTCGAAGGTGACGTCGAGGGCCGCTACCCCGGCCGTAACGACTCCGAGGAGGGCTACCGGCTCACCATGGCTCTGGCCGCCGCCGCCTCACAGCCGGGCAGGGAGTGGATGCCCGCGGACTTCTACCGCGCGTTGCTCTACTCCCCGACCCCGGGAGGAGAGTGGGCTCGTCGGCTCATGCGGGGCAAGGGTCCGGAGTTCGCCGAGCGCAAGCTCGCCTGGATGCTCACCAAGGCCCGCACGTGGGTGCAGCAGGAAGCGCCCATCACCTGCCGCCACAGCGCATGGGAGGCCGTCGAACGGGTGCGTACGGCGGTCGAACGCCACATGTGGCCGTCCCGGAACGGCGGCGCCTTCGACCTGAAGAACATGAGCGTGCGGCTGCAACTGTGCGAGAGCGGCGGCGGCCTCGACCACGAGCTGTCTCTGCGCCGGCAAGCGGAGCTGATGGGTTGTGCAGTGAGGACAGCAGCGCTGAGCAACCGGCGGTTGAGGAAGGCTGGGTGGCTGGTGCTGGAAAAGTCCGGGGCCGGGTCGGAGACAGGATCGAAGTGGCGGCTCGCAGCCCCCAGCCGGGGCGAGACGGCTGATGCGGGAGTGACACACCCACCAGCCACGGTGGAAGCTGGGGGGGCAGGCCCCAGTGTGTCACCGGCGCACACCGACACCCGGAACCTTGCTCGACTCGTCCGCCTCGACGCATTCCACCACTACGGGCACGGCACCAACGGGGCCCGTCTGCTGACGCTGCTGGAGGAAGAGGAAGGCAAGAGCCGGGCAGAGCTGCAAACAGCCACGGGTCTTCACCGCACTACGGTCAATCGGCGCCTGCGCGCCCTCGTGGAAGACGGCCTGGTCGCGGAAGTGGAAGGGCTCTTCTACCTGGTTTCGGCCCTGGCTGGCCCCGCCGGCGTGATGCCCGACCAGGAGGTATTGCAGGAGGCGGCGCAGAAGCGAGGGACTGCTGGGGCCGGGGCCAGGCGCAGAGCGCGCCATGTGCGAGAGCGGCTGAACTACCGCCAGTGGCGAGCCGAGCGGAGGTCCAAGCGCGTGGACGTTGTGCTGCGGCTCGTGCCGGCCGGGGTAGTCGATGTGGTGACTGGGGAGATCACCGATCCAGCGTGGGAGGGATGGGACGTATCGGACCCGTATCGCCCTGTTCCCCGGCCGGAGTGGGCAGCGGTCGCGTAACCGTGGCTGTTCCCCGCGGGAACAGCCACGAGTCAGGCGCGACCGATGGCCGCCCACGTCTGATGACCCGTGTCGGTGCGGTGCGTGCCGTAGTCGTCGGCGATGGCCTTGACGACGCTCAAGCCCGTGGTTGCGGCGCTCGGAACGGCGTGCATGGCCTGCTCGTGCTCGACGGAGAGGAAGACGTGGTCCGGGTCAGTCCAGACACAGCACACCAGGTTGTCACCTTCCGTCACGGTGTAGGCGAGGGCGACGAGTTCGGCAAGGCATGTCTCGATACGGCGGATGAGCCGTTCGGCCCGCCCGTCGGCACCGAGCATCAGCGTGAGTGCCGGCCGCGCGACCTGCCGCGCCTGAAGCGCGGCGTCGCCGGTGGCGCGGACAGGGAAGCGAACGCGTCGGGTCACCGCGAGTCCGTTGGGCAAGGCGGGCTTCTCTGGGAAGAGGGAGGAGCAATCGGCTGGAACCATCAGGGAAGTGGTCGTCACGGCCTCCCACCCGTAGGCGGCGCTGTGCGGAGTCCAGGGCTCCGGTGCGGTGGTCACTCGTGGTTCCGTTCCGTGTGCTGACGCTGATCGAAAGCCTTGCAGCCAGGAGGAAACAGGCAGGTCAATGCCCCTTCGCCCCGTACGCACGCTCAGTAAACAATAGTTGCAGTAGCGACATCGAACGTAGGCGTATGCCTGTGGCATAGTCAACTATTGTTTAGCAGCCCAGATGAGAGCAGCCGCATCCATGCCCTATCGGACAGCCAAGGACACCGGGGGCGACAGGCAACCAGTGCCCGCCCCCGGCCCCGGCTCCAGCTTCGCCGACAGACTGAACTACCTGTTCGACGTATTGCGCCCCAGGGACGGCGACCCGGGGAAGACGAACCGGGCGACCGGCGAGTTCTCCAACGCCCACGTCGCCGAGACCGTCTCCGGCTACGGTGACGGCACCCTCACCGCGGCGTACATCGGCAAACTCCGCGGGGGCGAAGGCGACAACCCGTCTATCCGCGTGGCCCGACTTCTCGCAAGGTTCTTCGAAGTCCCAGCCGGCTACTTCGTGGAGGACGACGTCACCGAGAGCATCGTCTCCCAGTTCCAGCTCGTCCAGCAGCTGCATGAGCAAGGCGTGAAGAATCTCGCAATGCGCGCCGCCGGCCTCTCTCCGGCCAGCAAAGAAGCCCTGCTCAAGATGGTTGACGCCGCCCGGGCGCTCGAAGGACTCCCGGAGTCCCTCGAACCACTGGCCTAATACTGGTGCAGACCATCGATTCACACACCCCGGCTGCTGAAGGGACCGCCATGTGGAAGCGCAGGCGTACGGCGGCTGCTGCCGACCTGCCTGAAAACGCCGACGACATCGCGCCCCTTCGCGCCTTCGTCGCCGAGCTCCAGCTCCCTCCTGTCGACAACGTCCGCGGACTTCTCCCCTTCGTAAGCCATCACACCGGCAGGCCCGTCAAGTTGCTGCCGGTGACCGACCCGAAGGCACTGCCCGACTCCCTGGACGCGACATCCCCCTGCGGACTGTGGCTCGCAATGGACCGCGAAGACGTCATCTTCTACGACGGCACGACCAGCCCGGCTCATGCCGACGTCATCATCGGCCACGAGCTCGGCCACATCCTGCTGCGCCACCGCACCGTAGACGGTGACCTCCTCGCCGGCGTCGGCACGCTCGGCGGGCTGTTGCCCGACATGACACCGGGCCTGCTCCGCATGCTCATGGGGCGCACCCGATACGGCGAGCCGGACGAGGCCGACGCCGAAACCCTCGGCTCCCTCCTCCAGGAGCACATCCACGCCAGCCGCTCCGCCCACCGCGACGATCCGATATCCCGAACGCTCCTGCGAAGGCCACGTTGAAAGACTTCCTGCACCCCCTGTGCCTGATATTCGCGGCCGCAGGGTTCCTCGTCATGCTCCGAGACCTGAAGCACGACCGGCGCGACCGCGCTCTCATCGCGCTCGCCGTGTCCTTCCTCGCCTCGGCCCTCAGCTACGCCGTCTCCATCACCTGGGTGTGGGTCCGCATCGACCAGGCGCTAGGCGTGCCGAACATCGTCGTGCCCATTGCGCAGGGATTCGTGATCCTGGTCCTGGCCCTCCAGGGCGGCGTCCTCGCCTACTGGTCGAAGCCGCCCGAGGACGCCCGCCGCCGCGCCAACCACCTGATGATCGCCGGCCTCACCGTCATCGTCGGCATGGCCGCCCTCTTCGCGCTTCTCACCCCTGCCTCGCAGCGGCCCACCGACTTCGCGATGTACTACGCGCACGACCCCTATTACCAGGCGTACGTGCTGCTCTACTTCGGCATGTACACCGCGGCGGAGACCTACCTCGCCTGGTCGTGCTGGAAGTACGCGCGCACCGCGGCCACGAAGTCGATCGCGATCGGGCTGCGCCTGGTCGCCGTCGGCGCCGTCATCACCCTCTTCTACAGCGGGCAGCGCCTCGCCGCCGTCATCGGCGCCGAGGCCGGCTTCAGCGTCGACAACCTCAACGATATGGCTTGGGCCTGCGGCGATATCGGCGCCACCCTGACGCAAGTCGGCTACTTCATCCCCGTCATCGCGACCCGGGTCGCCACGCTGCTCGCGACCAGCCGCGAGCACTACGCCTACGCCCGCCTCAACGTGCTGTGGTCCGCGATGGTGCGCATGGACCCCAGCATCGTTCTGCAACAGCAGGCCCCGCAGCGGCAGTTCCTGCGACAGCGCCGGAGCATCCACTACCCGCTGATCCGGCGGCGCACCGAGATCCGCGACGGCCAAGTCACCCTGCGGCGCTACCTCGACCCCGCAGTCCGCGCAGAAGCCGAAGCACGCCGCAGCGCGCAACGAGGACTCCTCGGCCCGTTGAAGGGCGATCGGCTCGCCGCGGCCGTCACCGCCGACCAACTCCGCCACGCGATCACCCTGCACGCGCAGGACAAGCCCGTCGCGCAGCCGGCCGACTACGCGGACGCCGCACTCAGGCTCCCCTCCATCAAGGCCGAGCAGAAACACCTCCTGCGTGTCGCTTCCTACTTCGCCCGAGGTCGAGCAGACACTCCACCCGACTGCCTCACACCCAGCACAACACCAGATGGAGTCCGTACGTGATGTCCCGCCGTAGCCTTCTCGCCACCTCCGCGGCCGTTGCCAGCGTCCTCGGCCTGCCCAGCGCGGCCAACGCCGCAGAGAGCGAGACCGCCACCACCGGCGGCACCAGCACCCTGCACCTCGCCCCCGCCAACAGGCAGGTAGCAGCCCTGCGAAGCCGCGAGATATCCAGCCGCGCCCTCCTCGACCAGCTCCTGGAACACCACACCAAGGTCAACCCCGGCCTGAACGCCGTGGTCACCCTCGACATCGAAGGCGCGCGCGCGGCCGCCGACAAGGCCGACAAGTACCTCGCCGGCACGGGCCGAACCCTCGGCCCCCTGCACGGCCTGCCCATGACCGTGAAGGACGCCCTGGAAACCAAGGGGATGCGCACCACGTGCGGCTCCCCCGACCTGACCGACCACATCCCCAGCACCGACGCCGACGTCGTCGCCCTGCTGCGCGCGGCCGGCGCCATCATCGTCGGCAAGACCAACGTGCCGACGATGTGCCAGGACATCCAGACCAGCAACCCGATCTTCGGCAAGACGAAGAACCCGTTCGCCGACGACCGCACCGCCGGCGGCTCCTCCGGCGGCCCGTCCGCCGCCGTCGCCGCGGGTCTGTCCTCCCTCGAAGTCGGCTCCGACCTCGCCGGATCACTTCGCCTCCCGGCCGCCTACTGCGGCGTCTACGCGCTCCGCACCTCCCGCGGCGCCTCGCCCATCGTCCCCACCCGCGGCCACATCCCCCGCCCGCCGGGCTGGCTCACCAGCTCCGACATGATCACCCTCGGGCCGATCGCGCGCACCGCCGCAGACCTCGACCTCCTCCTGGACGTCATCGCCGCACCGTCCCCGGCCGACGACCCCGCATGGAGCATCTGCCTGCCCTCCCCCACCAAGAACCGCCTCGGCTCCTACCGGGTGGGCCTGTGGGCCGATGACGCCTACTGCCATGTCGACACCGCCACCCGCGAGCTCATCGCCCAGGTCGCCGCCGCCTTCCGCGCCGCCGGCGCCACCGTCGATGACTCCACCCGCCCCGTCGACTTCGCGGCCAGCGACAACCTGTTCACCCGGCTCATGTACGCCACCAGCGCGGCCTCCTCCACCGACGAGGCGTTCGCCGGCGAGGTCACAGCCGCCGAAGCGCTCGCCGACGACGACCCCAGCGCCATGTACCTGAAGTCCCGCACCATGCGTCACCGCGACTGGGCGCGCGCCGACGAAGACCGGCAGAAGCTCCGCGCGAAGTGGGCCACCTACTTCACCAGCCACGACATCCTGGTCACCCCGGCCGCGCCCACTGCGGCCGTCCTCGACCAGACGTCGGTCCCGACGAACCAGCGGTACATCACCGTGGACGGCGAGAAGCGCTCGTACTACGACCAGACCGCGTGGATCAACCTCGCCGTCCCGGCCGGGCTTCCCTCCATCGTCCTGCCCGCCGGTGAGACGCCGGAAGGACTGCCGCTGTCCGTCCAGGTCATCGGCCCGTACCTGTCGGACCGCACGCTGATCTCCGTCGCGAAGCTCCTCGCGCCCGTTCTGCCGGCCGCGCCGAAGGCGCCCGCTCTTACCGCGTAACCCCTGCGCCGGGCCGACCGGCGCTCACCGGAGTAGGCAACGAGATGGTCCCGAACCTCACGGTCCGGGGCCATCTCGCGTTTCCGGTGCAGGCAACGCCCGCTCCTCACGCTACTCAACTCCAACCACAGGTTGGGGTTATTTCCAACTTCTGGTTGGAATCATTCCCAACCCGTGGTTGGCTTTGGGTGTCGGGGTGCTCGCCTCGACACTTCGCTTCACTGACCGGCGGGCGAACGAGCACCTGCGCGACCCCGAGGGAGAAGACGGGCATGTCATTCAAATCCGAAGAGGACCGGCTGCGGGCCATCACCGATCCGGCCCGCCGCGCCCTGGCTGCGGCAGAGGCCGCTCAGGATGCCGCCCGAGCGCTCCGGGCCATTGAGCTCACTGCGATGCGCGAGCTGGTCGACGCACACGGCGGCACCTCCAAGCACGGGGCGGTCGCCGCCGCCGCGCGGGAACTGGGGCGCGGACCGGAAGCCGTCCGCAAACGGCTCACGGGAATCGACAGCGCGGAAGAAACCGAGGCCACCGAGCCAACTGGCGAGCCCGGGCGCTTCTTCCCGTCGCCCCTCGACGCCGAGGACGCGCTGCGCGACTGGGCGCTCCAGCGCCAGGACGTGACGCTGCGCCGCGACCCGGCGGTACGCGGGGCGCTGGCTGCGGGCGTCTCGCCGCGTATCGTGCGGGACCTGACCGGTGTCTCGCTCGACACGCTCGATCGGCTGGAATCGACATCGCCTGGTACTGCCGTCGATGTGCCCTACGACGTTTGGGAGCAGGCCGTCGACTACTTCACCGACCTCGCCTCACGAACCCCCCGGTACGACATCGTCCCCAGCAGTGCGGCCCAGGGCCTGGCCGGCGTGATCGGTGTACCCATCGGCGGCACTGAAAGCCCCGCGCAGGCCCTCGACGCCCTGAAGGGCCCCGACTGGGAGGCGCTGAGCGCCAACGAGAAGGCCGATCGGATGATGGCCGCGCCGGACGACGGCAGCTACGTTCCCGACGCTGACGACGACGACGTCCTTGCCGGGCCCGACGGATGGGCCGCAATCTTCTGCGCCCAACTGGAGGAAGCCGCCGGAAGCCAGGACCCGGACATGGCCGCGATCACCCGGCGCGTCGCCGCCGACCTGCGCCACATTCGCCTCACCGCCACCCTGCCCAACACCCAGGGCAAGGAGACGCACGGTGGCTGACGCCCTGGTCTCGGAACAGCTCATGCGCTACTTGGACCGCATGCCCGGCCACTACAGCGACGACATCGTCGTCATGCTGTACGGAACCGACATCCCGGGCCCCTACTTCGAGGAGTTCGCCGACCGCCTGCGGCGCACCGCTCTGGCCCACGGAATGCAAGCCGAACGCCGGCGAGGCGACATCATGCCCGACGGACTCACCTCCGTGGCCGCGCAAGCTGCTGCCACCTGGCTCGCCTCATACCTCAAGGCCCAACTGCCCCCAGCCCCCGCTCCTTTCAACCTGCATCAACAGTTCGGCTACTGGATGTCCGGGATCTGGGGCAACGAGGCTGGCCCGGGCAGGCTTCATGCCGCCTTCGGGCCCCTCAGCCGAAGTACCGCCCAGCACGCCGACGACCTCCGGCGAATCGGGGCCTGGACAACCGTTCGCCAGCTCTCCGGCTATGTCACCACCTCCGACATCACCGCGGCCCACGGCCAGCTCGTCCACAACGTCCTACGCCTGGCCCTACCACGGAACCGGCCCGGCCAGGGGCGCTCCTACCTGACCCTGGGCCAGGCCCTTGAAGTCGCCCTCATTCCTGCCCCGAAGAACCCGCGGTCGACGCGCGCCCGGAGGATGCCGGTACCTCACAGCATGAGGCCCGAAACGGCCCCCACCGCGCCCAAACAGCACCCTCTGCGCCTGCTGTGGTCACCGAGCGAACCCGCTACCGCCCACGACGCGTACGCCAAAGCCATGCTTGCCCAGCCCCCGGAGCTCCTGGCCAACCCGGCCCACGACGCACGCGGCATTCACCTGATGCTGTCCACGAAGAGACCGCTCGGCCCGGACGCCGACATCGAGGAGATCGAGCAGCTGCTCGCGGCCGCCAACGTCGTCCCGGCCCCCAGCATCACGCGCGGCGACGCCACCTTTGTCCGCACGCACATTGGCCTCATCGTCCTGGCGGCCGAGATCGCCGCCCGCACCCTGCTGGACGTCATCGCCGAGGAACAGGGGGGCCCGGACGGGTTCGAAGCCCTCGACAGCCTGATCCATCACATCTACCCCCAGCAAGGTCCCCCGGCCGACACCAGATACGAACACCCGGTCATGGCCGTGGAGCGCATGCTTCGCACCCCGTACGGCTCGACCCTGCCCGCGTGGCAGCGCCGAGCCATCAGGGTGATCATGCACCGCTACACCGCAGGTCGCAGGCACGGTGTACGCGCCGACGCACTGATCTCCGCGGAGATCGCCCCCCACTGCCGCAAGCACTCAACCACCATCGCACGGGTGCGGCACCAAGTCGTCACCGCTCACCTGGAATCGGCATCAGCCCCCACGGAGGATGCTGCCGCCGCGAACTGACGCTGTGGTCGATGTTGACGAAGGGCGCCGGCGCAACCGCACAGCAAAACGCCCCCGGCCGGTTACACGCCAGACGGGGGCCTTGCATTCGAGGAGTCAGTTGATCAGAGTCCGAATGTACGCGCGTGCCGTGCGCTGGTGCTCGGCGTCGTCCAGGGCGTGATGGGGGCGGCCGGTGTGCGGCGGGAGCTTCACCCCGCCCGCCAGCCGGCGAACCCGTGCCAGGTCGTCCGCCCACTGCGGGATCGTGTCCGGCATCACCGACCAGTCGTGGCGCCACAGTGCATGCATCCGGATCACGTCCTGGGCGCCGCAGTTCGTCCACAGGATCGTGTCATGGTCGAGGTCGGCGAAGAACGCTTCCACCTTCGGGCGGATCTCCGCGTAGCTGCACACGTCGGGGTGGTTGCGGATGAGGAAGCCGTCCGCGGTGAGCGGCAGGTGCGGCCACACCTGCTCGCGCATGAAGGGGCGGCGCAGCACTTCGGCCACATCCATATCGGCGTTGACGACGTACAGGGTGCGGCCGGGGCCGGCGGAGAGCCCGAGGGACACGAGGCCGCTCGGGGTCAGGTCATCGGTCAGGAACTCGCAGTCGAGATCCACCTCCGTACCCATGGCGGTGTCGCCACTCGGTGCCTGGAGCCCGAGCACCGCGGCAGTGATCCCGTGCAGGGCGTCAGACAGGGCGGCTGTGTTCGGCTCCAGGTACTGCGCCGTCTGGCGGGCCTCATCCTCCGCGAAGCCTCGCCAGTCCGGCCGGGGCCGCGGGGAGAGGCCGCCGGTGGCGCCTTCTCGGCGAGCCCGCACGACATCAGCGACAGTGCGCAGCTCCCCCGCGAACTCGGTGCCGCTTTCGTCCTGGGGGTCGCCAACGAGCAGCACCACTCCCAGGTCATCCTGGTAGTTGGCGTACACCGCATACGCCTCCTCGGAGGCGTTCCCGAAGACGAGTAGAGCGGGATGCACCCAGCGGGTGGCCGTCGCGGGCCGCACCGGGGTGATACCGAGGGCGGCCAGATGGGCGTTCACCGTCTGTACGTGCCTTACCGCCCGGTCGCGCTGGAGCTGCTCCTTCTCGGCCTCCTGCCGCTGCTCCTCCTTCTCGGCCTCAACCAGCCAGTTGGGCTTGGCGGCCGGCCTGGCAGTGGACTCGGGTGTCGTCATCAGGGATCTCCGTCGTGTTGAGGATGGGCCGGGAACTGGCCGGCTCCCCGCCCCCGCCCGGCCGTTGAGGAAGACCGGGCGGGGACAGGCAACCGTCAGTTCGCCGCTTGCGTCTCGTGGAGTTCGGCGGCCCGCGCCCACCAGGACTTGCGGAGTTCGGCGCTTTCGCGGGCTTGCCTGCACAGGCCGCGGTGCATGCCCATGCCGCCAGTGAGCGGCGTGAACAGGTGCGGAATCGACGGACGGAGCAGGTCGGCGTAGTCCTTGCCGCCGAGGAAAATGACGTCCGCGTCGTGCACGCCGAGGCTTGCGGTGTGGCGGGCGAGCCGTTCGGGCGTGATCGCCTTCGGATCGCCGGACGTCACGTCGTACGGCATCAGAGAACGCTTGAGGTCCACCAGGCCGTGCAGCATGGACAGGATGCGGATCATGGACGGATCGGTCAGGGCGTCCGCGGCAGAGCGCAGGGAGAGGTGATAGTCGCCGACGTAGAGCTCTCCGGCCGGGTAGCCCGCGTTCGCGTTGCCGAACTCGTTGAAGCCGGGGTGCGGCTGCTTCTTGTCCCCGCACGCCACGATGACGAACCGTCGCCTGCACACATCCACGTTGCCGCGCTGGCGGGCGTACTCCCGGCCCAGCGGGGTGAGGTACAGCGAGTACCCGTTCTCGAACTCGGTGGCGTATCCGGCGGCCTTGACGGCGCGGAGGGTGGGGCCTCGGAACCACTTCTCGCCGGCCCAGTACACGTCGTTGTCGTCCCGGCCCGGCACCCGCTGATCGGGACGGTTGGCCGCAGTCACGATCGCCTCGTGCTGCGTCTTCGGCAGCTTCGGCAGGATAGTTGCCGTGAGCGGTGCGGGGGCGTTGCCGTTCTTCTGGCGCCAGGCATCAAGTGCCGCCCAGCCGGCCTCGGTGATCCAGTGCGTGCCGCCGTCACCGTCGTGCGGGATGACCAGGCCGTCGCCGAGCAGGCATGCCATCGCGGCCGGGTGCCCGGAGACGACGCCGTTGTCGTTCGTGTCGAGGATGCGTGCCCCGGTGGGGGTGAGTATGGATGACATGGGGTGTTCCTTCCGGCCCGGCCGGACTGGTCCGGCCGGGCGTGTGCAGGGGTGGTCAGTCGGCGTCGCTGCGGGAGTTCGTACGGCCCATCCCGTAGGCCGTCTGCTGGACGAACCGCACGGGCCAGGGCAGCCGCAGCGGCCGGTGCCGACGGCCGTCTTCGGGGCGGTGGACCAGGTAGCGGGTGGAGGGGCGCCACTCGTGCGACTCGGGCAGCAGCGCAGCCCCGTCGCCGTCCCGCTTGGGGGTGGTCTCGATGGCGTAGACGTCGCCCTGACGCCGGACGCGCAGGCCCTTCTCCAGGCCCTTCTTCACGTCGGCGGGGGTGAGCCAGTCGAGCGCGTCGGCGACGCTGGTGATGGTGCCAGCGACGCGGACGGCCCACGGGCCCGAGCCGGCGTCGTCCGGACCCCACAGGTAGCTGAGCCGCGCGTACCGGGCGGGCACACGGCTGCTGTAGTGGCGCCACCCCTCGGCGTGCACGAGCACCAGTCCGTCGCGCCGGTCTGTGATCTTCAGACGGGCCAGCGAGGTACGGCCGGTGATGGCGGTTTCACCGCCGCGACGCCGGATCTCCTGCGTGGCGGCCGCCAGCTGCCGCGCACGGAGGCGGGCGGCGAGGGGCTGGGGCTTCGGCGGGGAGAGGGTACGGCGCTCGCGGTCGCGGCGGAGGCGGGTGATCGCGGTCTTCGACCTCTGGCCGGGCATTCCGTGCTCGGCCAGGTGTGCGGCCAAGGTGGCGGGGTTGCGGACGATCGTGGGCAGCAGGGCTGTGCGCATGATGGTTCTCCAGGTGGGCCCGGGTGCCGTGTCGGCCCGGGGGTAAGCTGGGTTAGGGGGTGGTGGGGTGGCGGTCCTCGTGCGTGGATCGGCTCAGGGGGGAACCGGGGTTCCGCACACCCCCACCCGTGCCGAAGCGCGCGGGTGAGCAGTGCGGGACACCGGGTCAGCGACCTGCGGCGAACTCGGCGATGGCGCGGGCGAGGTAGGCGCATTCCTCGGCGAGCGGCGTGTCCGCCGGCACGCCGTCGAAGGTCCTCGCGTGCTCGCCGGTCTCGCTGAAGTAGGAGGCCACCCACGGCGCGCGGTGCTGGGAGGCGGGCCGGTCGATGCGGCCTGCCGCCTCGATGCGGACGTGCGGGCCGTCGTAGGTCTCCTCGTGGGAGGTGTGCGGCTCCAGGGGCACGGCAAGCCACGAGGACGTGCCGTCGGTGTCGGCGTATGCCTGGAGGTGGTAGGCGGCCAGCACCCTCCGCAGCACGTCACCTTCGCTGTGCGGGCGCGCGATGTCGGTTGGCACCAGTTCCAGACGGTGCGTGGGGGTGGCGACGTAGTACCGGCCGTGGGCGTCCCGAAGGATGTGCGCCTGCTCCTGCTCGGCCCACTTGTTCAGGATGGTGCGGGCGAGGCTCTTCTTCACCGTCGCGTGATGCTTCTGCCGCCAGAACTGGCCGCCCCGGGCGTTGGGCGGGTCGGGCAGGAGAACAGTGACCGCGTAACTGGGCGAGTGGGGGATGAAGTCGGTGGAGAACACCTGCTTGGCCAGCGGAATACCGTCGACGGCGGGGCGCCGGAGCCAAGCCCGCTCCAGCACGGCGGACTCGTGGACGAGAACCGCGCCGTCCCGCACAGCCGAGGCGTCCTGGTGCGAGGCGATGAGCCTGCCGTACCGGTCGGACAGCTGCGCGTACAGCTGCTGCATGTCGTCGGACGGCGGGAACAGCATGCTGTGCGAGTTCATCCGGTCCATCTCGGCCCGGGCGAGGTCGATCGCCTGCTTCAGGCCGTGCATGATCTTGCTGGCCTTGAGCTGGTCGAAGTGGGCCAGTTGCACCAGCTCGGTCAGGCGGACGCGCTCCTTCGCGATCAGCGCCTCACGGGGCCAAGTGTTCAGGCCGGCAACGTACTTGGGGGTGGACATGGTTGTCCCCTTCGTTTAGGTCGGAGCGTTCGTTGGATACGGCTCGCTCGTGCCGTCCAACAAGAAAAACTGTACACTGTGTCCGAGGGTGGGGGTAGGGGGCCGGCATCCCGACCCCGCCCGTTCCCCCGGGGAACACCCGCGCCGCTGGTCTACTCCGCGGGCGGAAACGCCATCCACGCGCCTGCCCAGTCCCGTTCAGGGGCCACGGTCCAGCCGGCCGCCCGCAGCACCTGAGGCACGCTCTCCGTCTGCTCCAGACCGTCCGGCCCGGCCGCATCCACCGTGACCCCAGCCGGCCAGTCCCCGGACGCGACAGCCGCCGTCACCATGAGCCCGTTCCGCTCGACCAGCCAGGCGCCCGTACCGATCGGCTCGCCGTACTCCACCATCGGCAGTCCGGCCGCAGCCAGCACCGCAATCGCGGCATCCTGCACCCGCCCGCGCCTGAAGCCCGGGAAGAAGCCTACGGTCGGGGCGGTGCTCTTCGGTATCCAGTGCACCTCGTACGTCAGCGGAGGGTGCGCCCGCGTCAGCATCGGCACCGGTTCCTTCCAGGCCACCATGCGACCCTGCTCCGTGACCTCCCGACCGACCCGCAGCGCGTTCGCCACCGCCACCAGGGCGTCAATACGCTCATGCGCCACCAGGTCGCTGTACCGGTTGACGCTGTGCACCTCACGCCGCAGCCACGCCAGGCCGTCCCCCATCAGCTCGTCGGCGCGCTCCAGGTCCGGCCACAAGCCCTCGGCGGCAACAAGCCGGGCGTCGATGAGCGCGTGCTGCCGCTCCGCGCGCATCGCTTCGGCCGCGGCCTCCTCCTCGGTATCCGCCACGGCAACGTGCGCGCGGGTCCACAGGTCCATGACCAGCCACGGGGCGGTGAACGGTATGTCGTTGGCGACGGGCGCGAACCGGGGCCCGGCAGTCTCGTGCGGCCGGTCGTTCACGAACACGTCCATCCGGCCGGGCACGCTGGTCACCGCGTACCCGGCGCGGGTGAGGACTTCGAGGATCTGCGCCTTGTACTTCTCGTGGCCCAGCGCGGGCCCGTGCGTCCACATCGGCCGGGTGGGGGTACCGCCGTGCCACCGCACGAACATCCGGCGCGGTTCCTGATGATCGAGGGATTCAACGCGGAACCCCTCCGGCACCACGCCCCGGACGTACTCGGGGAGAGTGCGGGCGAGCAGCGTCGTCACCCGGGCGGCAAGGCCCACGGAGTGAAACGGCGTGGTGTGCGGTGCAGTGCTCATCGGGAAGGCTCCTGACCAGTGCGAAGGACGGAGGGAACAGCGGCAGGGGACGGGATGGATGCAGGGCCGGCCAGGCTCGGCGCCCCGTCCGGGAACAGCGCCAAGTGCGCCAGGTGCTCACGGTGGAACTGCGTGATCTCGTCGTCGCTGAAGCGGTGGCCGATCATGGCCGCGCACTCCTGCGCGAGGAGGAACCGGCCGTGGAGCCAGCGAAGCCGGGACTCCGCCGGCCATGCGCCCGTGGCCCAGACGGCGGCCCAGTCGTACCCCTCGGCGGTGAGCTGGGCCGCGTACTCGGCAAACTCCCGCATGAGGATGTCCCCGAGCCGGCCGCGTTCCTTCTCAGTCGCCACGGCTACGCCTCCGCCGGGGACGCGGTGAACACGAACACATGCAGGCACTCCGCCAGGAAGCGCGCCGGACTGCCGGCCCAGTCGCGCACCCAGTAGCGGACGTACACCCGCCCCGCGGCCTCGTCGTATGTCATCACCGACCCGCCGTGCTCGGCAGCGATCCCCGCAGTCAGGTCCCGCATCCGGCTGCCGGTGACGACGCCGGGCACGTCGTATGCCGCGTCCTCGTCGTACCGGGCCACCAGGTCCCGCAGCGGCACGAGCAGCCCTCTTCCCTGGTGCTCGGTCACGTACTGTGCGGCCTCATGGAACGGTGGGAGCGCAAGGTCCATCCGGCCGGGCAAGACGATGCCGGGGGGAGCGGGTACGAACCGCTGCCGCGCGTCCCACTTCTCAACGGCCCGGCCCAGAGCGGCACGCACCTCGGCGTCGGTCCATGTGCCCGTGCCGTCGTCCTGGCCGGCATTCAGTCCGTCGTACCGGGACGGCACCCACAACCCATCGACGCGGGTCCACACGTCCTGGGTGTGCGTCCACACGTAGCGGTCGCCATCAGTGAAGCGCAGTGGAACGGCAGGCGGGGGGAAAAGCGCCGGCCGCACGGCCGGGGCGGTCAAGGTCACGGTGGACACGGGGAGTCTCCAAGCGGTGAGTGCGGGAACAGCGGGGCACGGTGCGCCCTGCTCACGGCCGCGACGGGCGCGGCCGAGGGAAGGAAGCAGCGGGCCGGACAGCCCGGGGCGAGGATGTCCCGCCCCGGGCCGGCGGGCGGTCAGAGGACGTACAGGGCGTCGTTCGCGGCCTGAAGCCGGTCGATGGAGCTGAACGGGAAGCAGCGGATGGGGCCCGCCGTGCCGTTGGCGGCGGTACGCCGGACCGCGACCGAGCCGTACGGGTGGTTCTCCACGAGCGGGGGGACGACCTCGAAGTGGTAGATGGCGTTGCCGATCCGGCGGGCGTACTCCCACTGGCCGAGGGGCATGGGCTGACGCATGCCGACGATGGGCAGCTCGTACGTACGGGCGAACTCGACCAGGGCCCGCCGCGTCGCGAACAGGGCCGCGTACGGGATCGCGCGCCGCACGGCGGTCAGGAACTCCGTCATCGCCTTATGCAGGGCCCGACCGTCGGTCGTTCCCTGGATGGCGCCGCACAACGCGCCCAGGGCCTCCACACCGGCCGAGTAACCCCGCGCCCAGGCCCGCGCCACAACCCCGCCAGAATCCCGCGCCAGGGCGTAGCACCGCCACGCCAGCACGCCGACGGCGAGCACCACGGGGTGCTCAAGGGTCACTCCGTCGGGGTAGACGATCAGCTGGGAGTGGGTGCGCTCGACGTTGGTCAGGAGCTCCCACTCCTCGGCGTCCTCGGCGAGCGCGATGGTCGTCAGCGCCGCGTGCAGGAGGCCGGACGCCTGGTCGTCCATGTCCAGGACCGGAAGGGCGCACAGGGCCTTGTCCAGCCCGGCAACGGTTTCCGGGGAACCCCAGCGTTCGGCGGCGCGCACGGCGGCCTGCCCGGCGGTCAGCAGCCTCCGCATGGCGGCTGTGATGGTGGTGTGCATGGTCGAGTCCTCCAAGGGCTCAGGGATGGAAGAGAGGGGCGGCAGCCGGCGGGGCGCACGGAGCGCACGCCCCGCCGGACGGTTCACAGGGAGGCGGTGAAGCGGTCAACGACCTTGCGGTCCGTACGGTCGGTCAACGCGAAGACGTGCACGGACTCCGTACCGGCCCGCCGAACGGTCACGACTCCGTACGGGAACCCGTCCCGCCATCCGTCCTGGACCAGTTCGAACGCGTACCGGCGCTGTCCGATGACCCGGGTCCACTCGACGTAGTAACCGCAGTCGATGCGGGCGACCCGGGGGCCGATGGGGAACAGGCCGCAACGGCGTGCCCAGAGGTCCGCAAAGTGCCCAGCGGTAAGAACGGCCGTGTGCACGATGGCGGACCGCAACCGATCGGCGAACTCCCACCCGGTACGGCTCATCAGGCTCTCGGCCGGCCGCTTATCGGTCCGGCGCAGCATGATGCCGAGCAGCCGCGTGCCTGTCTCGGCCGCGCGGGTCCACGGGCTCAGCGGGGCGCCCTCCATGTCGGGCTGCCGCTCGTGGCATACGGCCAGCAGCCGGATCACGTTGGCCATCGCTTCCGACTCGTGGGGGAGGGTCCAACTCGGCTTCGACCGGGCCAGATCCTCTACGGCGGTGGCCATGTGGTCGATGACGGGAAAGACCTGGGACTCCTCGGCGCGTTCCAGGGCCCGCAGCAGCGTCACATAGTTGCCGTCGTCCATGAGGGGGCCGGACGGGGTGGCAGGGAGCGCCAGAGCGGCCCGGGACAGCTCCGCGAGGGTTCCGGGGCCCGGAGACAGGCGGACAAGGTGTACGGCGGCGCGGAAGGCCAACAAGGGGGTGCGGTAGTCAAGGGCGACGGCGGTGGTCATGTAGGGAGTCCTCCGGGACACGGTGAGCTGAAGGGGAGCGGGCCGGCGGGGGCGCACGCGGGGCAGTACGCCCCCGCCGGAAACCGGGTCAGAGCGCGTGACGGGGAACGCGCGGGACGTGGCAGACCGGCGTGTTGTCCGGGAGCACGGCCGCCATGATCAGGGCCATCACCTCGTCCGCGGCGGGCAGTTCGGCCGGGATGAACGCACAGGTCATCTGCGCGCCGTCGAAGCAGGACCGCTTGCGGACCCACACCACGCCCGTAGCCGTGAGCGTCACCTCGTGGTTTCCCGGGCGCAGAGGGCCGGCGAACGTGGTGGCGCTCTGGCCGATCCCCCACGGCCCCGGGTCCGAGACGGTGAGGGCGTGGAAGCTGCCCAGCAGGTTTCCGCACATCAGGTACGGCCGGTCACGCTCGAACGGGCTCTCGCCGATGCTGACCGGGCGGCCGGGGAGCGGCACGTCGGCGGGGACGGACCGGGGCGCGATCAACGGCAGGCCCAGCCGCGTCAGGAGACCCGGGTCGGTGTACAGACGCCGAACGTCGGCGTCCGACAGCAAGTTGGGGCACTCCGGCCGGCCGCACGTCCAGCGGCCCTGCTCGTCGCGTATCTGAACCTCGCCGGCGACCTCCAGGCGGTCGCCCGGGGAGTACGCGGACGGGATGTACGGCAGCGCGGACAGGGGAAGGAGGGTGGTCACGAGGACTCCAGAAGTTCAGGGGATGCGGGCGCGGATGATGGCCCGGCGAACGTGCTTACGGCGCGTCCTGCACACGGCCCAGACAGGCGGTGGCGCGGACGAGAGCGGGGAACAGCGGAAGCGGGAGGAACGGGCCGGGGCGGCGGGAGCGCACACCCCGGCCGGCTGACGATCAGCCCTTGATCTCCAGGACCAGGAGGCAGAACATCGAGGCAGCGGTGACGATGAACGCGCCCGCCATCATGAACGTGACCATGCGGAACTCGCGCCGGGTCACGGGGCGCTCACGGTCGTCAGGGTTGTTCGACATGTGCAGACCTCCGACGGGTCATAGACGTGCGGGGCGCTCGTGCATCCCCGCACCGGGCCGCGACAAGGGCGCCGCGGCTCGATGCGGGCACGCCGGACGACCGGCCGTCAGCCCTCGAAGGAGTGGCAGGCCACGGTGAACGGGCGCCCGTGGTGCGTACGCGGGTGGCCGCCGCACTCCTCACGGAGGCACAGGGGGTTCGCGTCAGTGCCCGGACGGGGGTCGACGTCGAACCGGTCGCACGCCGAAGCGTTCGGGTTGCGGTGCTCGCTCTCCCACTGGTCACACGTCCCGCACAGCGGAATGGAAGAGGTGAGCGGGGTGGCAACCTGCACCATGCGGTGGAACTTCCCGGACGAGTAGGTGAACGTCACGGTCCCGCTCAAGTCGTCCAGGACGATCGACCCGCCGCACGCACGAGCGGCGACCAGCTGGGCGCGGACCAGCCCACCGGACATGGGACGGGTGTCCATACCGGGGACAACAGCGGAGGACGGGGACGCGTCCACGGTGTACGCGGCGAACGTCGCTTCGGACGGGTCACACAGCCGGAACTCGCCGATGGCGGCCGGCATGGGGGCAGAGAAGAACACAGGGACTCCAGGGAAGAAGGGCGCAGCGGAATCGCGGGGAAGGGAACGGGCAGACACGGAGCGGCGCACAAGGGGCGCGGAAGTCTTCGGCGGGGCCTGAACGCGGTACCGGCACGCGACTGCGAGCGACGCTGTGACCAGCAGAAAGGGGCGTTCGTGGAACCCGTGAGACCGTCCTACGCGCGCGGGAGGGGTCGCGGGCCGGCCGGGGCGCACCGTGCGGTGCGGGCGCCCCGGCGGGGGTCAGCGGGTGATGCGGGCCCGGACGGTGCGGCGGTAGCGCGTGAGCCGGTAGGTGATGCGGTGGAGGCGTGCGCGCCACCATCCGAAGTTGCGGACGGTGATACGGGCGCGGTCGCGCAGTCGCATGTCCTCCCACGGGATCATGGCGAGGCAGGCGAGGTTTTCGATGATGGCGTTCGCGACGCGGCGGGGGGAGGCGTTGGCGGGGGCGAGGATGCCGGGCTGCATGCACCAGCCGTCGATGCCGTTGGGGCCGAGCGCGGTCCAGTTCCAGCCTTCGGCCCACTTCATGACCGCGTCGTCGTGGCCGATGGCCAGGCCGTATCGCTGGTTCTGCACGATGCCGGCGTGGGCGTCGAGGTAGCCCGCGTGGATGAGCAGCGCTTCCACGGTGCGCAGGAAGGCGCGCTCGCTGGCGGTGGGGGCGGGGGGTGCGGTGGGCTTGGGGGTGGTCTTGTCGCCGGGTTTGGCCAGGGTGACGGACATGGTTGTCCCCTTTGGGTGTGGGTTCGGAGCGTTGGTGTTGGTGCGGCTCGCTCGTGCCGTCCAACGAGTTGAACTGTACACCCTGTCCGGCGGTGCGCAAGCCCTGATCCCGGATCGGTCGATCGGTTCTCCTCTATGGGGTGCGGCCGGCCGGAGCGCCGAAGCCCCCATCGGCGGACAGTGTGTACAGCTTCGCGTGTGGTCATGTAGTGTGGTGCTTGCACCGACCGGCGGTGACGGACGAGCGACCGTCACCGCCCACGCTCCGCACCCAAGGGGACTTCTGTGTCTGCTACCGCCCGCCGTACCCGCCGCCGCGCACTGGCCGCCGAACTCCGTGACCGGCGCCGCGAGAACCGTGCGCACCGCGACGCCACCACCCGCGTGAAGGTGAGCGACTTCCTGCTCGGCGCGGGAATGCCGCAGGAGGAGGTGGACCGGTACGGCTCATGGGCGGGACGCCACATCGTGAGCAAGTACCGGGCCGCGCACCACGGCCACGCCCCGCGCACGACGTACAAGCGCACCAAGCCGTGCAAGGGCGCGCCCAAGGGTCGCTGGATCAAGGTGTACGTCTACCGGGCCGCAGACCCCGCGCTGATGGCCGGTGCGAGCGCCTACGGCCGTACCGCGCCCTACGTCGCCGAGTACGCCCCCGCCGCGTAGCAGTCGCGCCCCTCGGCCGGCCGGGCGGCCGGACCCTCCCCCCTCACCGGTCGCCCGGCCCCCGCCCGTCCCTGCACCGCACCCCGGGGCCGGATGTCCCCCTGCTGCTCCTGTGGCGGCATTCCAGCCCCCGTTGGCCCAACCCGAGATTTCAGCCCCTTCAGTCCCTCGTGGGCCGAGTTCGGCCCTTCCGTGATCGGAGAACCCGTCATGTCCCGTATCCGCCGCACCGTTGAGCAGATCCGAGCCGCCGCGATCCTGGCCGGCCTGCTCGCCCTGGTGGCGCTCGCCGTCGCCGCCATGATCGGCGCGCACTCCTCCACCTCCAGCGCGCCGCGCCCCGCCGCCACGGCCACCGTCACCCCCGACAAGGGCCAGGACGCCACCGTGAACGCGTACAACGCCGGGTGGCGGGCAGGTGTGGCCGCACTGAACAACGGGGCCGCGCAGACGCCCCCGGACGCCATGCGCGCCGACAGCAGCCCGGAAGGTGCCGCGTGGGCCGACGGGTGGGTGGACGGTCAGGCTGACGCGCTGGGCGACGACAACCGCGACGGGACCGTGGACGAGAGCGAATCCGGGTGGGACTGCCGCACGATGGGCAACCGCGTCTGCGGGCCGGCCGGGCGCCCCGGGAGCGATGTCGCTGCGGTGCTGGCCCGCTCCTGACCTTGCATTGGGGCGGGGGCTCACCGGGGCCCCTGCCCCCATCCTCGGACAGGGTGTACAGTTCTACTTGTTGGACGGCACGAGCGAGCCGGACCAACACACGCTCCCAACCAACCCAAAGGGGACAACTGTGCCCACGATCACCGCGACAACGGCCGACCTGCACCCGCGCGCCGAACTCTTCGCCATCGCCACCTACGCCCGCGCCCGTGCGCTCGCCCCCGACACCCCGGACGCCGACCGCCCCGCCCTCCTGGAGCTGGACGACGAAGCGCACTTCACCGGACAGCACTGCTACCCCGGGGGCCCGTGGGACCGCTCGAACTTCAAGGTCGCCATGATCCTCGAAGACTTCCGCCGGGACGCCGCCCGCGCGGGCCTTGCCCCGCTCGACACGACCGACGTCCCCGCGCTGCTCCTGGACGCCGCCACGACCGCACTGCGCAACTGCTACCGCAACCGGCCCCACGTCGTCACCGAAGTCCAGATCGGCGCCGGGCCGTTCGGGGGCCGCGTCGAGTGGTGTGCCATCACCCGCACCGTCACCCGCTACGCCGACGGCACGGAACGCACGGACATCAGCTACCCCGCGCTTCCCCTCCACTACTTCCTGACCGGCCTGGCCGCACTCCGGCCGCCCACGCTGGGAGACACCCTCACGCTCCCCGTGGCGCTCCCGGCGACCTGACGCCCCCATGCCGGCCCGGGGCGCACCCAACCCCGCCCCGGGCCCCCTCCCCGCTTCCCTCCCGCCAGAAAGGCGCTCACCATGCCCGGTGTCTCCGTCGAGACCGTGTCCATTCCCTTCCCCGACGTCGCCGTGCAGTCCCCGTCCCGACGCGGTGAAGCGTGGCGCCTGATGCTCAAGCACAGCCGCCACATCTTCGGACGCGGCTCGACCCTGCGGGCCGCCAAGGAAGAACTCGCCCAGCACATGACCTTGGCCGCCGAAACGGCCCACGTGCAACCGGCCTTCGCCCGCGACGACGACGGTGCGCTGATCGTCGCCATCGATCGCCCGTGGGGCGTCGATGAGTACCGGATCACTGACGCGGGGCACAGGCTGACCGGCTGCTACGCCCGCGACGCCGACCCCGCCGCCCTGCTCGCCAAGACCCACCACTACACGGTGCTGCCCGCGCGCGGGTCCGGGCAGTCGGTCAGAGCCCCCCGCCCGCCGTTCTTCTCCCTGGCGCAGATCGAACAGGCGCTGAACGTGGCGCACGAGCGGGCATCCGCCTTCAGGACCGACCAAGGGGCCCTGGAGATTTTCCAGGGGGCAGTCAAGGCCCTGCTGGACAACCCGGACTCGCAGTACCCGCTTCCCGACGACGACACGGCCTGATCTCCGAGCATCCGGCCGGCCCGGGGCACATCCGCCCCGGGCCACCGACCCCAGAACGGAACGCCCGTGCGCATCCCCCGCTTTCACCCCCTGTCCGACATGCCGATGTTCGAGGCACAGCGCAGGTTGCGCGGCCACGCCTTCTACCCGGGCGCGAGCGTGCTGAAGACACTGGCGCCCCGCACGCCCCGCCCCGCGCCCGACGCGTCGCCGTGCATCGTCCTCCACTCCCCGTGGGGCCACATCGTCATCACGGAGATCGACCCCGAGACGCTGAACGGCTACGGCTGGACGTGCCTGTCGAGCTTCCCGCTCGGCGCCGAGTGGGGAGACCTCGGGTACCTCGGCGAGATCGAGAAGCGGCGGGGCCTGCCGTTCGAGTACTGGGAACGGGATCTGTTCTCCAAGGACAAGAACGCCGCCGCCGCCATCGCTCGCATCCTCACCCGCTACGCCCCACCCGTGCTGGCCGACGCCCAGGAGGAGCCGGAGCCGGGGCACGCGCGCGCCGCCCCGGCCGAACCGGCGCCCCGCCCGGCCGCCGCCCCCGTGGCCCGCGTGCCCCGGACGTCCCGTGGCGCCATGAGCCGCCGCTGACCCGCAGCCGGCCCGGGGCGCGACCGCCGCGCCCCGGGCCGTAAGCCCCCGACCTTTGGCACCCTCACCCCGCTCAGGAAGGACCCACCATGACCACCACCCCCGCCGCCGCTCCCGACGTCGAGTCGCGCACCGCCGACGGCGCGCCCCTGCGCGTCCAGCTCTTCACCGTGGAGGCCAGCGCCTACGGCCCGTACGTCGGCCTGCCGCTCCAGGACCCGTGGGGGCCCTACGACGCGCACCTGTTCACCCGGGCCACGGCCGAACTGATCGTGCGGGACCTGGAGCGCGACGAGTGCGGCATGGAGGCCGAGTTCGCCCCGGACGGCACGCTCGTCTTCCAATGGACGATCGAGAACGACGGGGTGGGCGGGAACCGGTCCGTGCGGCCGGACGCGCACGGCAGGTACGCCATCGGCGGACTGTGGGCGTGGGACGCCTGGAGCGACGACGTCCCACAGACCGCCGGACAGGCCGCGTTCGCCGTGGGCGCGGCCGAGTACGAGCTCGCGGCCGAGGAGCGCACCCCGTACCCGGAAGGGCTTGACGGCCTGTACGCCCGGGGCCGCGAGGAAGCGCTGACCGTGTCGCTGCGCCGCGACGAACTCTGACCCGCCCGCCGGCCCGGGGTGCACCACCGCGCCCCGGGCCCCCTCGCCGAACGGACACCCCCGTGACCACTGCGACCGCAGTCCAGCTCTCCACCCCGCACGCCATCGGCCGCCCCCTCGACGCGGACCGCACCGCGTACGCCCTGTCCAACGCCGACCGTCCGGGCGCAGCCGTACCCGTCTCCGGCGCCCTGGTGCGCTCGCTGCTCGCATCCGCGCTGCACTGCGGGGGCGCGGCCGCCCTGGAGCCGGACACGGGCACCGTGGCCCTGTCGTGGCCGCAGATCGGGGGAATGGTCCCCGGCCAGTTGGGGCCGGTGTTCCGGGCCGCGCCGTGCGACCGTCCGGCCCGTACGCCGTGCTGCGCCCGGTGCGGGCACTGGAAGGGCGAGCACGACCATCCGGCCGTGCCGACCGCGTGCACGCGCTACCGGCTGAACATCGGGCCGGCCCGGTACGCGCCCCCTGAGCACGGCGGGGTCACGTACGCATGGGTCCGGCGCATCGGCCGTACACGCTTCCGATTCGAGATCACCGAACCCACGGCCCTCGACCCCGGCGGGGCACTGGTCGCGCACCGCTTCCCGGCCCCTGGGGACGGCCCGTACGACTACGGCGCCCGCTACTGGCCGATAGCCCCGGAGCGGCGCGCCGCTGCCCTGGAGCGGGCCCGTTCCCGCGTCCACCCGCAACCCTGCTGACCCCGCCCCGCTGCGCCCCACTCCCGCTTGGAGGACACCGTCATGCCCGGCCTGATGCTTGCCGACCGTCAGACGCACACGTTCGAGACCCCGCACGGCCCGGTGCGGATGAAGAAGTACGGCGCTGCGCCCGGCAACGAGTTCGTACGGGCCGCTGTGCGGGCGGGCAACGGGCGCGACCGGGCGGCGCTGGTGACGCTGCGGCCGGCCGCGTACCCGTACGCCGGGGCGTGGCTGGCCGCTCTCGCCGAGCACGCTCCGGCCGCCGCCGACGACCGGAACCCGGACATGGCTCCGGCGTCGGTTCGGGTGGTGGCGAAGATGACGCGGACGCACGCCAACGGGGTGCCCCGGCAGTCGGACGGGTCGGTCGGGTGGAGTGTGCCCGGGGCGTCCGCGCGGGTGTGGCCCGACGGCCGGCTGGTGGTCACCTCGCACGCGGGGGTGGAGCTGTCGGCCCGGCTGGAGGGGGCGCAGTGGGACACCTGGGCCGTTGCCGCCGTGGCGGACGCTGCGCTGCGGCTGCTGTGCGCGCCGGAGGCGCGGCATGTGACCCGGACGTCGGAGCCGCGCGGCTGGTCGCGTGCGGCGGACTCCTGGGAGAGCTGGGCGGGTGGCCCGGTCGGGGTCAAGAGCGGGTGGGTGCACGACGGTTCGTCGGTGGCAGCGTGCTCGTGCGGGTGGCGGGTCACCGTGCCGTCCCGTCTGGGGGCGCGGGGTGCTGCGGCCGAGCACCTGCGGGAAGTCGGGGTGCGGGCCCTCTGTTGACCACCGCCGGACAGGGTGTACAGTTCTTCTTGTTGGACGGCACGAGCGAGCCGGACCAACAAACGCTCCCAACCAACCCAAAGGGGACAACCATGTCCAGCAACAGCCTGCCGAAGTGGACATCCACCCTCTCTACCTCCGTCGTCTGGTCGGGCACCGACAGCGACGCGCACTTCCTCCACGCGTTCGGCGAAGACGGCAAGGCGCTGTGCAACCGCCGCATCCGGGCCCGGGGCCACCGCGACAACACCGCCTACTACCGGTCGACGGCCCGCGTGGAGGCAGACGTCTGGCCCGGCAACCTCCTGCACGACCGCTGCCGCGACAAGGCCGAGGCGAAGGTCGCCGCGCACCCCGAGGCACAGCAGCGCGCCGCTGAAGACGCCGCGTGGGCGGCTGAGATCGCCGACAGGAAGCGCCAGGAGCAGTACAGGACCGCGATGTTCGTCTTCGGTGAGACCTGCTACGCCGCAAACCATGCGGTGGTGTCCTACCAGGAGAACGCCGACACCACGATCGCCGAGGGCGGCCCGGAGTTCACCCCGGTGCAGGTGTGGGGGCACATCGACGGTGGGCTCGATGATTACGGGCCGGCCGAGATGGCGCACTGCACCGAGGAGCGCACCCCCGTCGCGGCACTGCGCGCCACCTGGTACCACCTGGACGCGCTCGCCCGTGCTGGTGCCCTGTCCGGTGAGCTTGAGGAAGAGGAGATCGCCGAAGCGCGCACCGTGCTTGCCGCCGCCACGGTCGCCGCCCTGGCCGAGGAGAGCGACGACCCCGCCCCGGTCGTACTCGACAAGACCCCCGAGTCGTGGCAGGTGCTCTTCCACCAGACATCGACGCTCACCAGTGACCGCTGGGCCGACCTCCCCCTTCACTCCGTGGTCCGCACGGAGCAGCTGCTCAACGGGTACGGGTGGCGTGAGGTGGACATGAGTCTCACGGCGCGCGGCCTTGCCCGCTACGGCGTCACCGCGTCCAGCGCCGGGCACGCCCTGATGGTGGCCCGGAAGCGCTGGGAGACCGAGGGCCCGCACGCCGCATGGTTCCGCTTCCTCGCCGAGGAAGCGCCTGCCATCGAGGCGCTGCGCGCCGAGTACGCCCCCACGCCGGCACGGGAGCGCGCCGCGTTCGAGTTCGCCACGGCCGCCGCCGCGACCCCCGCCCCGGACCTCACGCTGGCCGACCTCCACGCCATCGCCACAGGCGCCCGTACCAACGCCTGACGGCCCCCGGGTGGGAGCGCGCGACGCAAGCCGCTCCCGCCCGGCACCCTCCCACCTCACCGCACACGCACCCCGATCGGAGAACCACCCCGTGCCCGTCGCCGCCCTGTCCCCCGCGTTCGACAACGCCGTGACCGCCCTCACCGCGCACCCCGCCGTCACGGAGATGGCCCAGGACCTCCTTACCGCGCCCCCGGTCATGCTCGGGCTCCTCCTGACCGACAGCGGCACGCCGACCACCCGCTTCATGGCACTGGCGAACGAGCGGTTCACCGAGCGCACGGGCGAGACCGCCCCGTTCCTCGGGTCCGTGGCCCGGGCCGTCCAGGCCCGCCTTACGGAGCTGCGCGCCGAACAGGAGCGCCGCCAGGAAGCCGAAGCCGCCGAACTCGAAGCCCGCCAGGCCCTGCGGGACATGTGGCGCCACGGCTCCCCCCGCTGCCCGCTCACCCGCTACGCGACCGCGTCCGGCGCCCTCGCCGACCGGCTGACCGGCCCCACCGCCTGACCTCCCCCGCACGCTGCGCCCCGGCAACCGCCCACCGGCCCGGGGCGCGCCTCTCCTGACCTCTGCTCGACCTCGCCGCCCGGCACACCGCGCCGGGCGGCCCACAGAAAGGCTCACCTTCATGAACACCACGCCCATGCCGCGCAGCGCCGCCACCGCGACCAAGGTCTTCGAGCGGCTGATGGCCTCCGCGTTCCTCTCCCAGGAACACATGCTGCTCGACCTCGCGCCGCACGCCGGCCTGCTGTGGCGGTGCCTGTGCAAGCAGGTCAACCCGCTGAACCGCGCCAGGTGCAAGAAGTGCAGTGAGGCGCGCCTGTGGACGACCGACGTCACCCCGACCGCGCACAACGAGTACGGCGCCCTTCTGGAAGACCTGCGTACCGCCCTGACGGGGTGGTTCGATGACCGGCCCAAGGAGCGCCGCCCGGCCGCGATCGGCTTCCGCGTGACGACCGAGTACGACGACGGCCCGGCGTGGGCGACGGACGCGGTCGCCTACTTCACGGACTGCCCGGTCGGGAAGGAGTACGGGACGGACTTCAAGCGCTCGTCCGTCTCCGAGGCCCTGGTGGAGCTCGGCGACTTCGACCGGCCGCAGGTCGGTCACCAACTGCGCGTCGCGATCCCGTCCCCGTTCGCCGAGGTGGTCACCGACGTGCGCGGCAACGAGTACGCCTACCCCATCAGCGAGTACGCCCGGGAGGCCGCCAGTGTCCTCGCGGAGAGCGGCGAGGGGTGGGAGTCCGAGTCCGGGTACATCGGCGCGTACGGGACGCTCTGGGGCCCCAACACCCCGACGCTGCGCGTGTGGGTGGACGAGTGGAACGACCTGACGGTCGCGCGCGACGACAACCCCGACGACAAGCGGGTCACCGTCGACCTCCCCAACGGCGCGCCGTCCCTCCCCCGGGAGATGCGGGCCGTCGCCGAGGACATCGCCGACATCATCCGCACCCACTTCATCTGACCGATGCCTGCCGCCGCCCGGTGCACGCGCACCGGGCGGCCCTCTGGAAGGAAACCCGCGTGAACCTGTACCCCGGCGACGCCATCGAGGTAGGCGTCACCCGTGCCCCCACCCCCGCTGCTCCCCCGCCGGCCGTGGTCGCACCCCTCGCA
Organism: Streptomyces sp. DT224; assembly: GCF_049844595.1. Classification (NCBI taxonomy): domain Bacteria; kingdom Bacillati; phylum Actinomycetota; class Actinomycetes; order Kitasatosporales; family Streptomycetaceae; genus Streptomyces; species Streptomyces sp. DT224. The sequence continues at coordinate 92,582 of NZ_JBNCLI010000016.1, read as the reverse complement.
GCTGGTGCCGTTGTGGCGCCCCTGATCGGGGAAGGTGCAGTGGGCGCCCTGGGACACTGCGCCCCGATCACGTCCGTAGTGCTGAACCCTGACGGCTTCGCTGACCTGGAGACCGTGCGCGCGATGGTGGCGCACTGGACTCGGGACCAGCTGTACCGGCTGGGCAACGTCCTGACCGCTACGGCCGACCAGCGGATACCTGGACAGCTGGTGGACGTAATGCGCGCCCTGTACCACGAGCAGCCCGGAACGGTGCAGTCCCCCATCGTCCGGGTCGAGTTCGTCACCAACGCGAACTACGACGACGGCGTGTACTGGGATGAGGACACGGTCTGTCACCACCGGGCCGACGGCACCGTGACCGAGGCGTGGGAGAGCCCGTCATGTGCGGAGACCCCGGAAGCGGCCGAGGAAGCGCTGTGGGATGGGTTTGTGGAACTGCTGGCCGACTACTCCCGTACCGCTCACCCGCAGCATGGGGACCATCTCATCGTGGATCTCGTCACCGGCGAGTTCGACCACTCCGGTAAGTGGTCGCTGGTGTAAGCGGCCGACCGCGAAGCCGAAATGCCGACCTTGCCGACAGGCTGAGCGGCCTAGGTTCTGTCGTCAAATGATCTTGGGTGATGGATCATGGTCGGGTGATACGTCGCCATGAACTGTCGGATGCCGAGTGGGAGTTCGTCCGCCCTCTGCTGCCCCGGTCGGAGCGAGGGCGGAAGCGGCTGGACGACCGGACGGTCCTCAACGGGATCGTCTGGAAGTTCCGGACGGGCACGGCCTGGCGAGACGTGCCGGAGCGGTACGGATCCTGGGCCACGCTGCACACCCGCTTCCGCCGGTGGGCCAGGGACGGCACCTTCGAGCGGATGCTCCGCGAAGCCCAGGCACAGGCGGACGCGGTCGGCGGGATCGACTGGCTGGTGTCGGTCGACTCCACCGTCGTCCGAGCCCACCAGCACGCCGCCGGAGCCCGAAAAGGGGGCTCCGAAACCCGGCACTCGGCCGCTCCAGAGGGGGACTGACCAGCAAGATTCATCTGGTCTGCGATGCCGTCGGCCGACCGCTCGCCTTTATTCTCACCAGCGGGAACACCAACGACTGCACCCAGTTCACCGCCGTGATGGAGGCGATACGGGTGCCCCGCATCGGTCCCGGCAGACCCCGCGTACGGCCCGATCACGTCTTGGGAGACAAGGGCTACAGCTCGAAGGCGATCCGGGCCTGGCTGCGGCGCCGGGGCATCACGCACACCATCCCGGAACGGGCCGACCAGATCCGCAACCGGGCCCGTCGCGGCAGCCTCGGCGGACGCCCCCCGACAGTCGATCGCGAAATCTACAAGCATCGCAACGTCGTGGAACGCTGCTTCAACCGCTTGAAGCAATGGCGCGGCATCGCGACCCGCTACGACAAGACCGCCGAGTCCTACCAGGCAGCCATCACCCTCGCCGCACTGCTGATGTGGGCGTGACACTTTGACGACAACTCCTAGGGCTTCAACCTGTCCCCGATCTGCTGAACCGCTGCTGCGCCCCGCTGCCCCTTCGGCGGCGGGGTGTAACGGTTTTACCCCCTCACCGCGTCTACAAGGCGTAGCGACCCACCTGGAGGCTTCCCGTGATCACCGGCACCGGCCCGATCTACCTGCACATCGACGGCCAGCAGGCGCCCGGCCCGGACCGCGCCGGGCTGGAGGCGGAGAACGCGCGGCTGCGCGACGAGGTGGCCCGGCTGCGGGAGGGCGAGGAACCGGCAGACCTGCACGAGCCCGTCACGGCCGGCGGGCATCTGCTGTGGATGCTGAACCACTCGACGGCCGCTGTCCGCCTCGACCTTGCGAACGGTCTGATGCAGGCCATGCGGCACTCGAACGCCTGCCTGGAAAGCCACCATGAAGGTCGGCTTCAGCGCGACGCGGCGCGGCTCACCCGCGCGGAGAGCATCCTCCACCACGCCGTCCAGGAGGCGCGGCGCCTGGCCGTGGTCAGCGACGGTACCGGGCGGGGCGTGGCCCTGACGATGGAGTTCGTCCTGACGCGCGGGGCCGAGGGGCGGATGTGAACGGCACGCGCGTCTTCCACTTCGAGCATGCCCCGGTGCGGGTGCGGGTGCGCGGCGGTGAGCCGGTGTGGTTCGTCCGGGACCTGGCCGCCGCGCTCGGCGCCCCGGCCCCCGCCGGGCCGCTGCTCCCCGCCTCGGCGAGCGCGCTGCCCGGCATCGCAACGACCGCTCAGGTGTGGCCGCTTGTGGAGCTGGCCGGCTGCCGGGCCTCGGACGCGTTCCGGGCCTGGGTGACGGACGTGTCCACGCGCGTACTCGCTTCCCCTGCCCCGCAGCCGGCCCGGGTGCCGCATGCCCGGCCGCGCCCCATCCCTGTACGGAGAACTGCGTGACCGCCGACGTCTACGACGAGTCCACGAACCTGCTCTACCCGGGTCACCGCCAGTACGAGCGGCCGTTCCCGCTGCTCCCCGTGGACAGTGGCGTCGTGTGGGTGCCCACTGCTGACGGGGTGCAGCCATCCGTCGCGTACACGGTTGGTCTGGGGGACCGGCCAGGCCGTGAGTACGAGATCGCGGTGTTCGGTCTGCCACTGCACCCGGCGTACGCGCTGGCCCTGGCCGTCGCCGAAACGCTCGTGCGCAACGGGCAGGACCCCGCTGACGGCCTGGAGCTCGAAGGCGTCGTGGACGAGCCGCACCTGGTCCGGCTGCGCCGCGTACAGGACACCTCCCTGCTCGAAGGCGTCGGAGACGTGCCGGTCTGGCAACCCGTCGTCTCCGACAAGTGGGGCCGCTTCCCCGGCGACCCGCACCACGATGCGTCATACCCCTTCTTCCAGCCCCTGCCCTGAGCCTGAAAGGCCCCCGCGTGATGTCTCACCGCTCCGTCAGTCGTGGCACGCTCCTGCTGCCCATATCCGCTGCCCTGCTCACGTTCGGGCTGCTGTTCTCCGTGGCGCTGCTCAACGGGGACGACGACCCGCCGACGTGCCCGGCGTCCCGGTCCGGAGTGGTGGACATCGTCAGCTCCGGACCCCGGCCGTGCATCTTGCGCGGCGGGGCGGCCGCCGTCGCGCCCGGCGCCGGCTCGGGGGCGGGCCAGGCCACGGTGCCCGGCACCGCGCGGAAGACGACCGGCCAGGGCAAGGGCCCGACCGGTGCCGCGAAGCCGCAGCGGAAGGCCCCGGCTGTGAAGGCCCCGGCTGTGAAGGTTCCGGCTGTGAAGGTTCCGGCCAAACGACGCTGACTCGCCCGGCGGCTGACGCCCGGTCGTCAGGGGCGCGCCCCGGCCCCGGCTTCGTACCCGTCTGCCGGGCCCGGTGTGTGCGCGAGGCGCAGCCCGGGCTGGGGCCACGCGTACGCGCGGCTGGACACAGTCGTATCGCCCCGCAGGTCGACCGCCACCTGATAGACCACGCTCCCGTCTGCCCAGTCCTGGCGGGCCTCTACGGGGGCGTAGCGCCACCGGTTGTGGGAGCGCACGTAGAGGGCGGGCCGGCCGGTGCGGGGCCAGCAGTGCACGCGCGGGCGGGGCCCGTCGCTCTCCTTCCAGCACCGGTGTTCAACAGCGTCCGGGATGTTCTCGCCCATAGGTTCGATGGTAGGCGTGCGTCAGGGCTCGTCCCGCTTGACCAGCTCCGGCTTCGTGAGCTGCATCGGTATGAAGATCGCCACGGCGTACATCCCCACGGTGAAGACGGTGGCCACGGCGCGCAGGAACACCGAGTCCCCGGGCCGTCCTGCACCCCACACGATGCCCAGAGCCGTAGCGAAGCAGAGAACCCACCAGCACATCAGCACCCGCCACGCGCGCAGGTCCTTGCGGTACTCGGCCATCTTCGCGGCCCGCGCTTCAGGGGTGTCGTGCAGGATGCGGCCGTGCCACTTCCAGTAGGCGCTGCGCTGGTTGGAGGTCATCTCCTCCCAGTCGGCCGGCTTCAACGGGATCTCTATGCCCTGCCGCCGAAGATAGGCGCTGCGGCGCTCGCCGCTCAGCTCGTGCCAGCCGACCGGCGGCTGCCAGGCCATGACCTCCCGGCTCCTCCTGCTCGTCATGGCTGGGAACAGTACCGGCGGGCCCAAGTCCCTGTACGAGGAACGTGCGCGCTGCCGCTTAGCAGCCCGAGTCGCAAACCGCCGACGCGGTCCACCCTCCTGCGGATTCGTTCCCCTAGAGGAAGGCCCGTTCCATGTCCGTGAGCCCGTGCCGCCGCCGCTTCGGCGCCCTTGCCGTTGGTGTCGCCCTGATCGTGGTCGGCGCCATCCTGGCCGCGTTCGCCGTTTTCGGCGGTGACCCCCAGGCGCCCGATCCCAAGCCGTCGCAGACGGCCTGCAACGTCTTCGACCCGGAGTGCGGGGGCAGCCCGACCCCCACGGGCCCGACGGAGCCGTCCAGCACGCCGCAGCTGCCCAGTCCGACGGTCGCACCGCCGGATGGCAGCGGTGGTACCAGCGAGGGCGGCACTGGCGGCGGCGGCACCGACGGTGGGGGTACCAGCGAGGGCGGTACTGGGGGCGGCAACGCCGGCGGCTTCTTCGGCGGTACCGCCAGTTGACCCGACCGCAGTAACGCCGCGCCCCGTACGACGGAATCCTCGTACGGGGCGCGGCGTGTTGTCGGTGCGGGGTGCGACGGTGAGGAGCATGACCGCCACGACCGCCGAAGCAGGGCAGGGAACGGGAACGCTGGCCGACGCGCTGCGGCTGCCCGTGTGGAACGCGCTGGCCGATCGCGCCGACGGGCTGCGCCGCGCGCTCCCTGACCGCCCAGAGACCGCCGAGGAACGCTTTCAGTGGCTGCGGGCGCTCAGCCCCGCCCAGGCGCGGCGCGCGGAGCTCCTGGACCATCTCGACGCCCTGTGTGGGCACCTCGCGGGCCGTCCGGCGCCCGGGTACGCCCCTGACGATTCCCTGCCCGACGCGGCGCTGGAAGCTGCCGACGGGTTTTTGGGCGAGGAGACTGCCGAGCTCATCGCCGCTTACCGGGCCGAGCAGCGGGCGCGGCGTTGACGCGAGACGCGACGGAGATCGAGCGGCGCATCCTGGAGTTCATCCGGAGCGAGATCGCCGACAAGGGCGAGGCGCCGTCGATCCGGGAGATCGCGGCGGGAGTCGGGCTGCGCTCCCCCTCCACGGTGGCGTACCACCTGGGGCGGCTGGAGGAGGGCGGATATCTGCGGCGCGAGCGGGGGCGGAACCGAGCGGTTCGGCTCACGTAGAACCCCGGTGTGGATGTGATGTGCGCCGACGGTTTTGGCCGAAGCCCCCTGGATGCCTCTCGCCTTGGCCGCTCCTGACGTGCTCCGACCTCGGATGGCGCAGCGGACTACCGGCCAACCCTCCCGCTTCAGCCCCGAACGAGGCGGGGCTCGTGCCAGAGTGGGCGGGTCGAGGAAGATCCCCGTATGTCGGGTTGGCATGGAGAGGACAGAGATGCGATCGATCAAGGCAAGGGCGCTCATTGCCGCCACAGCTCTGCTCGGGATTTCCGCCGGGACGCTGGCGGCCTCCGGTACTGCCGTCGCTGTGACTCAGGCGAGGCCACAGGCAGTCGTCTCAGGGCCAGCGGCGGTCACCGAAGTTGTCAATCTCGGGCTGACCACGGCACAGGCAAAGAGGGTGCAGGACTGGCTTGCCGACCTTCACGGCTACACCGGGCCCATCGACGGCCAGCTCGGTACTGGCAGCTGGCAGGCCATGCAGCGGTTTCTCCGCCAGTACAGCTACACGGGCGCGATCGACGGCATCGTGGGAACCGGGACGATCAAGGCCCTTCAGCGGTTCCTGAAGGACTATGGGTACTACTCCGGTGCCATCGACGGCATCGCCGGAGCTGGCACCAAGGCCGCGTTCGCAGAGATGGCCAACTCGATCTGAGCCGAGGCTGCACGGTGTTGGTCCGGTCATCCCCTGTGGCTGGGCCAGCACCCCTTTTGCTTCTACGGCGCCGACTGGAAGCCGGCGCCTGCGCTCTCCGGGCCGGCCGCTCACAGGCGGCCTCCACGGCGTGTGGGGGTGGTCTGCTGCGCCCGGGAGGCGTACCTTGCCGAGCCCCGCACCCGCTACCGTCTCCGGCGCCATTTCGGCGCCTGGCCGGCCCGGGCGCTGGGCGGGCTCCGAGGACCCCAGGACACAAGGGGGCCCGGGTGCCTACCTTCCGCGCTATGACGAAGACTGGTTCTCCCACCCTTGGCCGCCCGACCCATCTCAACGCGCAGAAGATCGCCCGTATCGCGAAGGCGGTGCAGAAGGGCCGGACCCGGGCGGAGGCTGCCGCGGAGCTCGGCATGCCCCTGACGACGTTGCAGAGGTGGATCACCCAGGGCCGGCGGGTGCGTGACGCGGACGGGGCCGCCGCGACCGGCCTGGACCTGCTGACGCTGCGCCTGGTCCTGGAGCTGGAGAACGCGGAACGCAAGCGTAGGGCTGTCGACCGGATCATGAGCGAGAAGGATCTGGGCCGGGACGTCGCCGCGGAGAAGAAGCCGCTCGGGCGTCCGGCGCTCCTGACGGACGACGTCGTGAAGGCGGTGGCGCCGCTGTTGGCGAAGGGGCAGCTGGACGAGGCGGCGAAGGCCGCGGGCGTGGACAGGCGCAGTGTCTCGCGGTGGCTGGCCCGGGGACGCGAGGTGCACGCGGACGGGCGGGCCCGGACCGAGTACGAGCGGCGGTGCGGCATCCTCTACGCCCGCGTGGAGGCTGCGCAGCAGCCTGCGCCCGTCCCCGTGCTCTCCCCGGCCCAGGGCGGGCCGACGAACCCGGGAGGCGGGAAGCGAGTGCTGGCGGCCGCGGACGTGAAGGAGCTCGTGGCCGCGATCCGGGGAGGGGCGACGCGGGAGCAGGCCGCGGCGCGTATCGGGGTCTCGTACCGGACGCTGGCGCGGTGGCTCGCCCTGGGCGGCCGGGTCGAGGCGGGGAAGTGCGCGAGCGACCACGAGCGGCTGTGCCGGGAGCTGCGCACGGGCGTCGACCGGGCGGCCCCGGAGCGGCAGCGGCCGGTCGTGGTCGGAGAGATGAAGATCGCGCGCGGTGGCGTGGCCGCCGCCCCGTCGATCGAGGAGGACAGGCCCCTGGAGCCGGTCATCGTCATCGGCCGCCCCCGCCGCTTCCTGGGGCGCCTGATCGCGAACTGCCTCGGGATGCAGAAGACGCACCGTTCCTGACCTGCGGAAATAATCCACGTGCGCCAGAGCGCATGAGGATTTCCCTCATGCGGTGGAGCGCATCAGGTGCAGTCCTCATGCGCTCCACCGCATGAGGCCACGTACGCGACACCGCATCTGGCCTGATGCGGTGTCGCGTACGTAAACAAGAGGAACCCAACACAGACGAAAGAAGAAGACGAAGACAGTTGTGGTGGGCCACCCGAGATCGCTGCGGGCCCGGGCCGCTCCGGCGCCCTTCTCGGCCGGCAAGCGGCCTCACCCCGAGACGCTAACGATCACGGACGGCAGCTTCAGCAGCTCGAACACCGCTCCAGGCCGGAAGCCGAACCCGTCGGCTGACCGGCACGAACGAACGGACCCGAGCCCATGAAGCCCACCGTGATGAACGCCCTCGACAAGTGGAGGGAAGCCTCCGACCAGCTCCGCGAATCCGCTGTCAACGCCCTGGGCCTGGCCCTGCCCGGCCTCGCCCCGACCAAGACCCCGACGTACTGCTGCCCGGTGACCCTCACCATCGACAAGCCGCGCGAACTCGGCAACGGCCGCGTCTGCGTCGATGACGACACCCGCGCCACCGTCGAGCTGGACGACGTCCCTAACGACGTCATCGCCGAGGCCGTCGACGCCATGTTCGGCATCGGCTGGTTCGACCAGGCCGACGGCCCCCTGACCGACGCAGCACCCGGCGCGTACAACTACGACGACGAGCAGACGGGCGCGGAGTACGAGATCGTCCTCGGCGACAACGCCACCCGCACCGGCCGCGTCTACGTCTCGTACGTGCCCGTTCCCTACGCCGCGGAACTCCTCGACGCGATCACCGCCGCCCGCTCCCGTCAGGAACAGGAGGCTGCTGCCGCCGGCTGACCGGCCCCGGGACGGTAGCCGCCCCGCACGTGCATGTTCCCGTTCTCGCTCCCGCCGCTCCCCCGCGGCCGCCACCGGCGTCCCAGCGCGCGGGGGCAGGACGGAGAACCCCACCGTGGCCCCTCGACGCCGACGCACAGGCCCCACGGACGCTGTGCGCGCTCTCGTGCACACCCGGGACGGCGGGCACTGTGTCCGCTGCGACAGCCCCCGGGACCTGACCATTCACCACCGGGTCAACCGCGGCATGGGCGGCGCCCGTGAGGAGTGGATCAACCAGCCGCAGAACCTGCTCCTGGTGTGCACCGAGTGCAACGGCTGGTTCGAGGACCACCCGCGCGAGTCCTACAGCCACGGCTGGAAGGTGCGCCGGCCGATGCTGCCCAGCGAGATGACGGTCCTCTACCCCAACGGCGCCGAGTTCGTGCTCCTGCCCGATGGCACCCGCTCCCGCGTCACCCGCACCGCCGGAGGTACACGGTGATAGCCCGGCACATCCCCCTCACCTTCCGCTGGCACCTGCTCGTCTGGCGCGGCGGGCCCCGCCTCGCCGTCAGGCCCCTCCGCGGCCACGACTCCGGACAGGCCCAGATGATCGGCGCCACCTTCAGCGTCGCCCGCTTCACCCTTGCCGCCCTGAGCGTCCGCATCTACGACCACGGCATCGGCAAGCACTGGTACCGCGACTTCGGCCGGTTCTCCGTCGGAGGGTGGCGCAACGGGAGGCGCGTGCCGGTCAGCACGGGATGGATGCTCGCTAACCTGAAAGGCGAGCCGCGGATCATCAGCGGTATCTCCGTCACGGTCGCGTCCCGCACCGTGTACCTGATTCGGCTCCGTACCCGTGCCGAGCACCGCGCCCACCTGTCCCGACGACGTCAGAACATGTGAGAGCCGTGAATCGGCGGACATGGTGTACAGTTCCCTGTTAAGGACGTACGGCTAGGGGAGTCCCCTGCCATCAGCACCCGGAAAGGGTGCGCACCCGGGAACGGGCCCACCATGAGCAGCATCGACTACACCGCGATCCGCACCAAAGCGAGAGCCGAAGTTGACGACGAGCTCGGGAAGATCATCGACCCGCGCGAGCGTCGCGCACTCGCCGAGGAGATCCGCGACCAGGCGCACATGGAGCTGTCCATGCTCAGGGACGAGCGGCAGCAGCTCGTCGCCGCAGCGGCACTCTACGAGCCCGCACCGGACCTGCACGAGAAGTTCGGCATCAGCCGCACGCACCTGCGGCGCCTGACGATGGGCCTGTTGCACAACGACCTCGACCGCGAGCAGCAGATCAACCCGCCGCCGTGGCCGCCTCTGTCCGAACGGGCCGAGGCTGCCCGCAACGCCGGCCTTCCCCACCCCAAGGACGCCGTGGACCAGGCAACAGCGATCTCCGCCCGATACGAGGAAGCAGCTGCCCGTCGGCGTGCAGCCAAGGAACACCTGGGGGAGGCGGGCGAGGAGCTGCGGGCGGCGATTGGCAGGGTGGACGTCGGCCAGCTGGAACGGCCCGACTTCGCGACCATCCGTGAGCAGGCCCGGACCGCGATGCTGGACGAACTCGCCGCGGTCGACGGGTCTCCCGAGGAGCGGCTTCGGCTCGCAGCCGAAGCCGTGGATCACTGGGAAGAACAGCTCAACCGGCTGCTGCCTGAGCGTGATGCCGCGATGTGCTCGCTCGCCTTTTACGCCACGGCGAAAGGCGTCTACTACTCCGCGGGCATCAACCGCAACGCCTGCAACCGCATCCTGGCTCGCGTGTTGGGGGTGCCGGACATCGCCGACATCCCCAAGCGCGACATGCAGCCGGCCGCGGCACGTGCCGCAGGTGTGCGGTTCGTCAAGAAAGCCGGCACCAAGCTCCCGAAGATCGCGCTGGAGTACGAGGCGGCGAAAGCGCGGCACGACGCAGCGCTCCAGGTGCGCAGAGAGCTGATCCTCGTTATGGGCGCCGAACCGTACGGCTGGGAAGCACCCCAGATCGCCGAAGTGATCGACCGCGACCCCAAGGTCGTCCGCCGCGTTCTCGACGCCAACGGCAACGCGAAAAAATAGTTCTGCGAAACCTGTAACACCTGGCGGACTCACTCCGTCTATGGCTGTGAAGGGCACCCTGTCCTCCACTCCGGTTGGTTGGTTCAACACCCCCCGGGGCGGCCCCAACCCCCCTTGGGGCCGCCCCACCCCCTCAACTTCGGCCCCCGTTCCACGATCAGGCACGCTTCCACCCCGCTCCCCTGGGCTGGTCCTGGCGATTCCTGGAGAGGGCGGGGGCCGAGGACGTACAGGAACACCGATGAACGATCCCGAGCGCCCCACGATCCGGTACGTCGCCGGCCGCCCCATGCAGTGCAAGGACATCCCCGACGAAGCACTGCTCAACGCCGTCCGACGCACCCCGCAGCCCTACCCCAACCCCCCGCACTTCGTGCCCCTGCGGATGTCCTGGGACGTGCAGACCGCGCTGGAAGAGATCACCGGCCCCCTCCCCTACAAGCTGTTCCTCGCGAAGATCCGCAGGCTCTTCCACAAGGGCCTCCTGTGCGGCTGCGACTGCGGATGCCGCGGCGACTACCACCTGTCCCTGGAATGCCTGAACAGCACCTACGGATGTGGCTACCGCCCCTGACCGAAACCGCCCGGGACGGTAGCCGGGCACAACGGGCACCGTGCGCGCCATGGCTGCCCCGACCTCCCCGACTCCTGCCGTGGCCGCCGCGCACGCCGCCGTCGAAAACCGTGCCGGCGTGCGGTCCCGCATCGCCTCCCGCGAAGCCGACCTGCTGCTCCGCGCCCCCGTACCGGCCCGGCGCGCCGTCCTCAAGACGCTCGACACCCACGACCTGAGCCACGTCCTCACCGAAGTCGAGCGGGAGACCGGCACCCTCTACGGACTGTGGGCCGACACACCCAGCGGCTTCATCGAGGACGTGCTGGGCGAGAGCATCTGGTCGAAGCAGCGTGACATCGTTGACGCGGTCCCCTTCCACAAGCGGATCGCCGTCCCCGCAGGGTTCGGCGTCGGCAAAACGTGGATCGCGGGCAGGCTCGTCGCCTGGGCAGGAGCGGTCAACCCGCCCGGCACGATGGTCATCGTCACCACCGCCACCCGCTTCCGGCAGGTTCGCAACCAGCTGTGGCCCCACATCCGCAAGACGGTCGCCCGCGCCGGCCTGCCGGGCTGGTGCGACACCACCCAGTGGAAGATGCCCGACGCCTACGGCAACGACGTCGTCGTCGCCTACGGCTTCACCGCCCCCGAGGGCGACGAAGCGGCCATGCAGGGCATCCACGGCACCCCGAAGCTCCTGATCGTCGTGGACGAAGCCGGCGGCATCGCCCGAAGCATCGGCGCCGGCACGAACAACCTCCTCACCGGTGACGCGCGGATGCTGGCCATCGGGAACCCGCCCGCCGACGACCCCCGCTCATGGTTCGAGGGTCTGTGCGAGGAAGGCGAGGACCCCGAGGAACCCACCACAGTCACCGTTCCCATCGCGACGTTCGATTCCCCCGCGATCACCAAGGAACGCGTCCCGTACTGCAACGACTGCCCCGCAGGCGTCCCGCCGCACTCCCTCGCGATCCACCTCCCCGACATGGACTGGATCGACCGCACGATCCGGGAGTACGGCGAGGACCACCCGTACGTCCAGGCCAAGGTCTACGCCCGCTTCCCCAAGGGCGGTGGCGGCAAGGTCATCCCGATCACCTGGATCGAGGACGCGCAGCAGAACGAGGACCCCACCGGCCCCGGCTGGGTGCGCCTGTGCGACCTCGGCCTGCCCGGCGAAACCGCCAAGCACACCGTCAAGCAAGGCTCCTGGGTCCGCCTCGGCGTCGACGTCGCCGCGGACGGCGGCGACGAGTTCACCATCTACCGCATCGTCGGCGACGCGATCGAGCACCGCCACCACTCCAGCGGAGCCGCCAACGACAACCAGGTCACCGTCGCCAAGAAGATCCTGGAGGAGATCCACGCCGCGGAGCGCCTGGCGCAGGCCCTCGGCTCCACGGCGAAAGTCCACGTCAAGATCGACAAGAACGGCCTCGGGCACGGCGCCGTCGGCATGCTGGAGGTCTGGGGGCAGAATGGCAAGCACCACAGCGAGATCATCGGCGTCATGGTCTCCGAGTCCCCCGACCGCGACGACCCCGGCGCCCCCATGCGGCCCTTCCGCAAGCGCGACGAGATGTGGCTCGCCTCCCGGGCCCTGCTCCAGCCGGACCCGGCCACCGGCTCCGGCCGCCTCCGGCTCCGCGTCGACCGCCAGGCCGCCATCCAGCTCACCACCCCCAACCTCGGCAACAACGCCGGCGGCTACTCGGTGGTCGAGTCGAAGAAGCAGATGAAGGCCCGCGGCATGAAGAGCCCCGACCGCGCCGAGGGCATCCTCCTCGCCGTGTACGAACCGCACGTACGCCGACGCGGCCTCATCGCGTGAACGCGGCCCGCCCCCTTGGGCACCGGAAGTCCTTGGCGGCCGCGCCGCGCCAGAGGAGATGATGAAGCCGTGGACTACAGCCTTGTGACCGCCGCCGCCCAGGCCGCCGGCCCCTGCACGCCCGGAGAAGAAGCGGCCTGGGGCCGCCGGGTCCAGGGCCTGGCCGTGGACCTGCACATGATCGCCGCCCAAGTCGCCCAGGAAACCGCCCGCCTGGAGAGCGCCGCGAAGTTCGTCGCCCTCCTGGAGAAGGTCGAGATCGAGGAGTCCAGCCGCCGCGGCCTGCTCACCCTGCGCACCGCCGACGGCAGCGCCGAGGAGATCCGTACGGAGCAGCAGGAGACCGACCGCGGCCGGCAGATGATCGAGCGGGCGCGCTCGCTGCTCGGCCGCTGGGTGCTGGTGTACCGATACAACGAGTCCGTCGGCCGGCAGAAGTCCGTGCGGATGGTCGCCCACCTCATGGACATGGGTGAGGGCGTGATCGCGGTGAACATCGCCAAGAACGTGCTCCTGGACGCCGCCGGTGGGGACGCCGCGAGGGCGCGGGCCGCGTGGGAGGCCGCCGGGCTGCGCGACGTCGTCACCGTCACCGCCGCCGAGCTGGCCAAGGCGCGGGCCGCACTGAACTGACGGACGCCGTAACGAACCGCGCAGCTTCGGCGTTGGCCGGACATGAGTAGTCAAGTGGAGAGCTTCGCCCATGCGGCGGGCCTGTCGGTTCCGGCTGCGCGAGAGTGGATCAGGCTGCGGGAGGAGGGCCGGGCCCGCCATGGCGATGATGACGAGAGGGTCCAGACGTACATGTCGTGGGAGATTGACGGAGCCGCTAACCGCGGCGCGGAGTGGGCGAACGAGATCCGCGCCCTCTTCTTGCGGAATCAGTGAGTACGCGCGAAGGCCCCCGGCTGACCGGGGGCCTTCCACCTGCGGGGCCTTGCTCCTTCTCCTCGGCACTGAAGCCGCCGAGAATGGACCCTAGGCTGGCCCTGTACTGCTTGTCCCTGACACAGGGTGTTGTGCGTCAGTAGACGAATGCGTTGCGATCCTCAGCCCCGGGCGCCACTGTCCTCCCGTGGAGGCTCCCCTGTTGCCAGAGAAGATCGCCGGGTTCCCCAGGGCTCCGGCGACGAGAACAACGTAGCAGGGCCGGCCGACGGGGAAGGCCCCTTTCGCTCGAAAGGATGCTGCCGGCCTCGGCGGACGCGGCCGGCAGCCAGGCCCGGTAACAGCAAACCTAGCCCCCGGCACCCACCCGGACCCGTGGCCTCCTGCGGGCGGTCTTGGGTCCGGGATGGACCGTACTGGACCAGGCCGGACCGGATCGGTTCGACACGGCCCATGGCTCACGCCGCACCCGACCGGCGGCCCCCGGGTTTGCGGTGCGAGGTGCCAGTTTGCTGTTACCAGACTCCTCTGGGTGCGTAGGCAGCCCCGTCTGCAACGTCGGCCCGATTCGGCCCCGGCCCACTGCTACGGCAGACTGCCGCCATGAATCACCAGCAGGCACACGAAGAACTGGCCGAGGCAGTCGCCGACATCCGGCACACATCCCTGCGCGTCGACGGCAACCTATGGAGTCAGATCGGCACACCCGACCTGACGACGGCACTGGAACTCATGCAGCGCACAACCGATCCCGCCGAGTACGAAGCCATTGCGCATCGCGTGTCGGAGGCATTCATCATCGAGCCGGGCCAGCTCTACGCGCACGGGCTCGACAACCTCTCGTTCGGCACCGCGATCCTCTCGCTGCGGCTTGCGCTCGCCCACCTGGACGCCACGCAGCGCGTGTAGTAGCGCGCCCCGCGTTCGGAAAGCGCCCGTCTGCCGGCCACCAGCCCCCTTACCCTGGCACGCGTGACCCGCACCGCCCTCGCCGCTATCGACGCCTTCCTGGAGCAGCTGCGCGCCCTCCAGTTCGCCGACGAGACCCGACGCGTGCGCGGCACCTTCCTCGCCGAGTACCTGGAGCACGCCCAGAACGCGGAAGCCGCCCCCCTCGCCTCGCTGAGCGCCGAGGAACTGATGGAGCTCCCCCGCGCCCATGCCTGGCTCGAAGACGCCGCAGCGGGGCGCACGCGGCGCCGCAACACCCTCTCCGGCCCCAACGCCCGCTCGGCCGCCGCGACCAACCGCGTCCGGATCATCACCTACAACGTGTTCGCCGAGTACCTGGGCAGCCCCTGGCGCCTGGAAGTCCCCCCGAACGTCACCGGCGAGCACCTCGACCCCGACGAGGCGGCCCAAGTCGTACGCCGCCTCGCTGTCGAGCGCCGCGGCGCCACCGCCGCTGTCGCCGTGCGCACCGCGGCGGTGGCCGCGCTCGTTGCCGAGACCGGCCGCACCGTCGCCGAGCTCGCACCGCTGTACACCGACGACGTCCAGCTCCATCACCGGCCGCCGCGCATCCTCCTGGCTGCGAAGCTCACACACACCCTGTCCCCCGAGACGGCCCGCGTCCTGGAGCGGTGGATGCGGCAGCGCGCCGGCATCATCGCCTCGTCCCTGCAAGGCACCGACCCCGGGCACCTGTGGATTCCCACCCAGCCCGGCCGGCCCCGCGGCGAGCAGCCGACCCCGCCCGGCCTGGAGGCCGCCGCGGTGCGCACCCTGCACTCCGCGCACCGCCGGCTCGTCCTCGACCTCCTCGGCCGCCCCGTGCGCCCGGGCGCACTGCGCACCGAGCAGGGTCCGTGAACGCCGACGGGCCGTCACGTTGCGCGGGCGGCCACGGCCGCCGGCACGCAACAGGCCCGGTACCGACGGGGGACGCGGTACCGGGCCTGTCTCGACTGTACTGCGCCCGCTCGAACTTCAACCGCGGGCGCGGCCGCGGGCCTTCTTCTCCCGTTTCCGGTCGCTCTTCGAGGGCTTGTTGCGCGGCGCGGGGACCGGAGCGCCGCCGGCGTCCGGCCAGGGCTGATCGAAAACGCCTGCGATGGCGGGCATCCCCGTAGGGTCCTTGACGAGCTTGAGGTCCGGGTGGAGGGGGGCAACGATGGCCCGCAGGTCGCCAGTCATGCGGCGGAATGGTGCCGCGTGACGTTCGCTGTCGAGGAAGGTGATCGGGCGGTCAATGGGCCACTCAGGGGCCATCCGGCGGTGAAAGTCGCCGAAGCCACTGCCCTCGTGGAAGAACCACAGCGCCACGCGCCAGCGTCGAGACTCCTCTGTGCTGTCCAGATTGAGCAGGGCGTTCAGGAGTGCTTCCCCGATGCCCTGGCGGCGCACGCTGGGCGAGACCGCGATGTCCGAGATTTCAAGGACTCGCTCCCGCATCTGCTGAACCATCGGGGCCGGCAGTTGCGTGAGAGCGTGGAGCGCCCACTTCCCCGGCGGGCCGGCGTTCACCAAGCCGACAACCTGCCCGGTTGCGGTCTCCTCCGCAACCATCATCAACACCGCCTCGCCCAGCAGGTCCCCGCCCGCAGCAGCCTTCTCGCTCAGCTTCTGGTAAACCGCATCCTCGGTGAGAACACCGTCGGAGAGCTTCGCCAGATGCCGGGCCATCTCCCGCACACCGTCATCGGCGGGACGCGATCCGGACTGCGCGGTCTTCAGCTCCAGCAGCCGCCGGTTCGCGGCCAGGCTTTCCGCGTCGTAGCCCGGGTTGGCCTGCGCCATCAGCTCCAGAGCCGAATCGATGTCCGCCGCCTGGAGCAGACGGATGCCGTAGCGAGAGGTATCCATACCCTCAAGGCTAGTTCGCCGAACGAACGGGGAAGCGCCCGAACCGCTCAGGCGCCCTCACCGAAAAGCTGTTCCCGGAACTTCCGATTGCGCTCCTGATTCGCACGGATCGCCTCAACGGCCTGCTCGTTCTCCAGCTTCTCGATGGGGAACAGCGCCGGACCGAGCCGCCCTCCGTTTTGCTGTGCGTACGCGGTGATGAGCTGCACAGTCCGGTGGGTGTCCACGATCGGATCGCGGTAGACCGAACCCTGCTCGCCGTCCTCGTACGTCACCTTCTCGCTGATCTTGCGGTCGAAGGTGTCCAGCGCGGCCTTGAGCGAGCCGATCTTCTCGTGGACGGAGCGCCAGTTCCCGTCTTCGGCGTACCCGATCAGGGCGGAGATCCGGTAAACGACGTGCGCGAAGTCCTCGGCGAGCACGACCTCCCGGTCCGAGGCGCCGAGGAGTTCGGAGAGCCGGGGATCGTCGGTCATCGCGGGCCTTTCACTGCTGTCCTGTGTGATCGGGCCAGTCTTCCACGGGCGTTCGAGACCGCGTGCGTAATCCGGTCTTTCTCTGCGTAGGCTGGGGGCACCGCCGTCCTGAAAGGTTCAGCCGATGCCCGATACCGTGCCGCCGGGCCTGCTGACGCCGCTGACCGTTGAGGCGGTCCGCTGGCACTACCACCCGGACGACCAGCGCGACGAGGACGCTATCGAGGCGACGTGCGCCGTGCTGGCGGAGCTGGTAGGTACGGCGTGGCAGACGGTGAAGGAGCGTGCGGCCGGCAACCGGGCCAACGACCCGGCCCTGCATCGCCTGATGGTCAACCTGCATGTCGAGGGGTTGGACGTGACAGCGAGCGGCTGCGCCCTCTCCCTGTACGTCTCCGGTCGCGGCTCCCACGACCTACTGCATGCCCGCACTGGCGAGCGGATGACGGCCGCGCTCACCGCCGAGGCCCACATCCCGCTGCGCGTGGCCGCCTGCTCCAGCCGCCTGCGATGGACGCGAGGCATCTACTGCCAGGAGCACTCCCCCACGCCCGTCCCGCCGGACCCCGACGCCGCACGGGCCGCCGCGGAGCGCCTGGAGGAAGTAATCACGGGGCGCCGACCGGCGGACGACGGCCCGCAGGCCGCGAGCCATCGACTCCTCCTTGTGCTGCGGCACCGGCTCAACATGCACCCCGCTGGGGCACTGTGGGCCGGGCACCCGGACGGCGTCTTCACTCTGCGATGCGGACCTGACGATGCCCGGCGCCTCATCGCCCTCGGCATGCCCGTCCGGCCGCACCTCGACGGGGAGGTCGGCGCCACCGTCGGCTTCACCCTCACCGACCGCGAGTGCCATGCCTTCGCCGACAAGGTGGTCGCGCTCGGACCCCTGGTCTAAGCGACCACGGTTCAGTCCTCATCCGGCACCCACCGGTACACCTCGACGCCGTTCTCATCGGTGCCCCGCACGTACGTGCCGTTGCCAAGAGGCGTACGCATTGCGATCTGATCGATAAACGGGTCCGGGTTCGAGCCATCATGAAACGGGCCGCCCACGTACTTCGCGCTCATGCGTTGAGCGTACGGCCGCCATGCGGCAGCTCGCCCCGAGGCACGCGCCGTCGAGGGCGGTCGTCACGCTCAACGGTCACCTCCTGGCCGTCGTCGCCGGGCGTTGCCGCCGATGCCTCCAGGAGTAGCACCTCCATGAAGACCCGGGCGCCGCCGTCGCGCCGGTTCGGTACCAGTGACACGTTGCCGACGACGATCTCCGGGGACGCCTCCAGGGCCCGCTGGACAGCCGCGGCGGTGCGCCGGGCCTTGCCGGGGTCGGAGTCCATGATGCGCAGCGAGGACATCAGGCACTCACCTCCGGCAGGTCGACGCCGTGACCGTCGACCGTCCACGCGGCGCGCTCCCACACCGGCTCGGTGCCGTCCGCGATCCGGTGCAGCAGGCCGGCCATCGACAGCCCGTCGGCCGCCGGGTCGAGCGAGCGCGTCCACGGCATGGGCAGGTCGCCGCTCCACTCCCAGGGGGCACACGCGTTCGTTGAGGAGTGGCGGTCGGTCCAGCCGAACCACCCGGCCCAGATCCGGGTGACGGAGGCGTTGGCCGCAGAGGAGGGCGCGGCCCACGGGTGCAGCGGGTCGCGGCCGGAGGTGACCGGCCCGGAGTTCGGCAGGCGCAGCAGGGCGTACGGGTACCGGCTGTGCGGGCCCATGAAGTCCGGCTCCTCGATCACCCGGCGGCCCTCCAGGAGCACATCGAGCCGTTCGAGGACCGCGCCGCGCTCGGGGCTGCCGTACTCCCCGGCCTCGGCGGCGTAGAGGACCTGGCGGTCGCGGACGCCGACCACGGCGACGCCCTGCGCCTCCGGGAGCGAGTCGGGTTCGACGTCCACGACCAGGAGCGCGGCGGCCGGGTCGGCGACCAGCTCGCGTGCGAGGGCCTGCGCCTGGTCGTGCTGCTCCCAGAGAGTCGTGACGTACCGGCACGGGACGCAGAGCCGGCCCTTCCCGAGCGGTTCCTCCCAGCGGTCTCCGCACCGCCGGCACTGGTATTGCAACGCGCGGGCCTGGTCGAGCACGGCGCGCTGCGCGAGCGAAATCTGGCGCTTGGGCACCGCGGCGGCGACCTCGAACAAGGGGGCGTAGCTGTTGCCGTGGTAGAGCACCTGACCGACCGGGCCGGCCCCCGGTTTGAGCGGCGGGTCCATGCGGCCGAGCTGGGTCTTGGTGCGCAGGCCGGCCGGGACCTGGTGCCAGCGGGTGTACCGGATGAGGTCCGGGAGCGGGGGAACGGAACTGGGCATAGCGAGCCTCCTTATGCGCTCTATTGAGCCCATTAAAAGCACCTCACCCCGCGAAAGCAAGGTGAATTCCAAAAAGCGCCCAGAAAGGTCGCTCCGCGCAATTCGGAGGCCCCTATATCTGCGCGCGCGTAGCCGGATTCTCGTATTAAGGTTAATACCGTTAGTTCACTCCTTCGGCCTCTCGCTTGTTCTAGGGCCTACTCAGGGAGTGGGCACGGGGTCTTCGTCCGGCGGCCAGGGGCCGTATCGCTCCAGGGCTTCGCGGACGATCCGGGCGGCAGAGAACACCCTCTCGACCAGGGTGTCCCGCTGTTCCTGTTCCTCCTCGCTGTAGCTGAGGGAGTTGTACAGCAGGCCCAGGTCTTCCAACTCCCCCAACGGGCCCTCACTCACCCGGACCGCCGCTGCCCGCAGGTCTCTGACCAGGGAAGAAGGGAGGTTGTAGGTCCTTACGACGAGGCGCCCCCGCCCCTTGTAGTTCTTGCCGACTCCCCGGCCGGACAGGGATGCTTCCTCCTCCTCGGCGGTGGTCAGCGGTTCCCACGGGCCGATCAAATCGTCCTCGGCCAACCGAAGGCGGATCGCGCGTCCCACGTACTCGTCCAGCGTGGGCCACATAGCCGGCCGCTGCCGACGCGCCTCCAAGCGGGCCTGCGCCCGGGTGAGCTTCCCTTTGCTATTTCGGGCCAATTCAAAAGCCCAAAACTCCATTTGGCGGCGCTGCTTCTTCCTGATGGCGGTAAAGCGAGATGCGTGACGAGCGTCAATCGCGAAGGAGCAAGCCTGACGTTCCTCTTCGCGGTGCGCTTCTTCTTTCAAGGTTAATACCTAACTATTAAGGTTAATAGGTGGGCCTTCGGCGCGCGCGGGCCCCTGCCCCATCCAACGACGGCCCTACTGCAACGGATGCGCCTTGATCCAGTTTGTGAGGGCCCGGCCCTCCATCCAGATCAGCGGCCGCGCCTCCAGCCAACCGTCGGTGTCGGACTCACCAACTGGGACTCCCGCGTACGTCTCCACCCGGTCGATAATCACGTACGCCTCGGAATAGAAGCCCTTGGGCGCATCCGGGTCGGCGTTCATCGCCTTGCGGATCTTTCGGACGTCGTCCACGAAGTCCTGGAGGCGAATCGCGCAGCCGTCCGGGTTCTCTTCGACGTCCGCCCCGTTGAGACACCTGATGTCGTGGGTCTGCCACCACGCCATGGTCTCGTCCCACTGCGCCTTGACTGGCACCGCAGGCGTCTTTTCCGCCGGGCCCGCGTTCGTCGCCGGCTTCGCGTCCGCGTCTGCCTGCGCGCTGCATCCTGCCGTCCCGGCCGCCACCGCGGCCATGAGTAGCGCGGACGCCGCCCCTATCCCCCACCCCTTGATCATGGGCGAGATCATGCCACGGCAGCCGTCCCGGCGCCCTGCGTTCGGCGTGGCCCGGAAGGGCTGTCCGGCCGCATCCTGGTAGAACGGAGGTTCGAGAGGGTGAGCCATGACAACACCCACCCAGCCCAAGAACTCCACTGCGCTGACGTGCCCGCCTTCGCAGATCGGGCTGTGTGCCCGCTGCCAGCAGCGCTGCCATCGATACGGCTTTGGCGGGAACCCCTTGTGCATCACCTGCCGCTCTGCCGTCGAGGCCGCGCGCAGCAGGAAGCCGAAGGCATCAGCCTGATCCAGGGCAGCGAACGCCACGGCGGCCGCGGGGAGAATGCCGCCCGCGACCGCCGGTACTTCCTGTCTCTACGCCCTCGCTCCGCCAGTGTCCCGGGCCGAAGGCGTCCCCTCACCCGCCGACCGTTACCGGCGCCGCGTCCGTGACGGCCGCCGGCGCTTCGCCAACCGGAAGCCGGGGCACCGTGCGGAACGCCATCGCCCTCCCCTGCTTCCCGGCCTCCTCGATCCACCCTCTGCGCCGCCACTGCGCGAGGGGGCCGTTCACGGACGACCGGGCCGCGAACTGCGGCAGGCCGAGGGCCACCAGGTCGTCCACAGTGATGCCGCGCGGCCCGGCCTTCTCGACCGCCTGCCACAGCGCCGCATGCCGCTCGTCGGCGATCTCCGACCCGTCCGGGAACGTCGGCACCGCGCGCAGCAGCGGGCGGCCCCCGCCAGGGCCGGAAGGGGGCACAGGCGGGCGCGGGGGCGTCGGGTCGTCCTCCGGGTCCGGTGCGTGCTCCGGATGCCCGCGAGCCTCCGTCTCGGTCTCCTCGCGGGCGTAGCGGTGGCTCGTAGCGGTCACGTCGGCCTCGGTCATCCAGTACGCGCGGGCGTCGACCGGGATCTGGTGTTCGCGGTCCCAGCGGAGGAACTTCCCCGCGAGGTCGAGTTCGTCAAGGCACCACCCGTCTCCGTACGCGCCGGGCCCGAAGATGAGGTTGGACGTGGTCGACTCCTTGGCGCCCAGGCCGATGCGGACCTGGTACTGCTGCCGGCCGTCCGTGGAACCGCCGAAGACCCGGTTGCTCGGCGACTGGGTCGCGCACACCAGCGTGACGCCGGTGTACCGGGCGACCTGAAGCAGCGACTCGATCAGCTTCGCGGCCGCGGGCACGCGGCGGATCAGCTCCGCGAGCTCGTCAATGAAGACGAACCACGCCGGCCCGTGCTTACCGGGAACCCACTTCTTCTCGCCGAGGCTGGAGAGCAGCGCGCCGCGGCGCTCGACCTCGGCCCAGACCATCTTGAGCAGCTGCATGGCCCGGCTCGGGGTGTCCGCCAGTGCGAGCGCTGAGTCCCGCCACGGGCCGAACTCCACCGCTCCCGGCTTCATGTCGATCAGCAGGGCCTCGGCGTCCTCACACGCGACCGCGTAGGCGATGAGGACGCTCTGGACGCCCGACTTCCCGTTGTCGGTCGCCCCGCCGATCAGGGTGTGGTTGTAGAGCAGCGGGATCGTCACCGGCTGGCCGTATGCGTCCACGCCGAGCACGACCGGCTCCGTGCACGTCCTGGTCGACGGGCCCGGCCATGCGATCGGGGAGGCGAGCGGGTCGGACTCGTACAGGTATGCCACCAGCTCGTTGTCCTGCTCCCCCTTCGCCAGGCGCAGCTTCCCGGGAAGGCCGAGGTTCGTGGCCAGCTGGTCGCGGCGGGCGATGACCTTGTGCGGGGCCGTGTCCCGGCCGGGCGGGAGCACGATGACCGCACGCCACCCGAAGCGGGTGTACTCCAGCGCCGTCACGTCCACGGCCGGCACGGACAGCATCGCGACGAGGGCCTGCATGAGCGCGGTTTCCTCGCGGGTGGCCCCGGTCAGGCCCGGCGCGAGGGTGTCGGTGCCCAGGCCCTGCGCGGTGACGCCGGCCTTCGCGGCCTTCACCTGGAGTGCGAGCTGTTCCCGGCGGGACCGGACGAGCCACGGCACGTACACGGCGTACGCCCCGCCGGTCACGAGGGAACTGGCGATCAGGGACGGCACGGACGGGCCGAGCGTGGCCCCCATCCAGGCGTCTGCCATGACGGCCATGCTGCTGGCGCCCGCCGTCGCCAGGCCCTTGTGCCGGTGCTTCAGCGCACCGACGGTGAGCATGGTGGAGGCGGCCAGGGCGGCTCCGTAGACGCCGTGCTCGGCACGGCTCACGTCGGCGAGGTGATGTAGCCAGGACAGTCCCGTCAGTCCCGTAAAGGCGGCTGCGGGGGCGAGTTCGAAGCGGCGGCTCGCGCACCAGCGGCATGCCCGGCCCAGAGCATGCGCGGTGCCCAGGGCGGCGCGCGTGAGTGTTGAGTCATGCGGAGGCACAGCAGTCTCCCGGGAAGTGACGTGACGAGGGCGGCGTAGGAAACCGCAGGTCAGAGGTTCGTCACGTCACATGAGGACGTGCAGGGGGAGCCGAGAGTGGAAACGGTGACGCGAGACATGGGCATGCCTTTCCGGTCGTCGGAGCGTGGAGGCCGCGGGCGCTCGCTCGTGCGCCGCAGCCGGCCGGGCCGAAGCCCGGTATGAAGTTATGGAATCAGCCTACCGGTCCAGCGGGATGTATCCCTCACCCTCGGCCCACACTTCGTAGCCGCCAGCCGGGACGAAGTTCTGACCGGGAAGCGCCTCGGGCCAGTTGCCGGGGTAGGGGAACTCGCGCTCACCGTCCCAGATCAGGGTGCTGATGTTCAGGGGGTCCGGGCCAGCGCCGCAACAGCGGACCAGTTCCTCAACGACACACCGCAGGGCGGCCTCACGCGCCTGCGGATGGGTGGCCTGCCATTCCGCGGCGGGAACCAGGGCGCGCGCCTGGCGACCCCACCCGCCCCGGGCCGTCGCCACCAGAGCCAGCATGCGGCCGGGGTCGCTGCCGTAGTCCGTGAGCATGTCGCCGGTCAGCGGATACTCGTGGCCGCCGACCGACACCAGCGTCGACACCGGCCCACACGGGAAGGGGCGCCTGCACGGGCCTTCGACCGTTCCCGCGCAGAACTCGCAGATTCCTGCCGTGCCGGAGAGGGTACGCCGGACCTGGCGCACTGCGAGGCAGCGCGCCTCAACAGGCAAGGCTGCCCAGTCCAGGCCGAAAAGCGCCACCTGGGCAGTCGTCACCTGTCCACCCGCGCGAACGCGGGCCTTCACCACCCAGAAGTCGGAATCGTTCACGGCCGCAGCTCCAGAATCAGGGCGGTGGCCTTCTCCCAGCAGGTGCCGCAGGGGTGGCCGTCCGAGCCGCACACGATGTCTGCGACGCGCGGCAAGAGCCGCGTGTTCAACGTGGGGCTCTTGATGAGCCGCACGGCGGCATCGGCCTTCCGCAGACACGAGTTGCAGGACTTGACCTTGCCCTCACGCCGGCCGCAGACCGTCAGGGACGCCGAACGCAGCACTTCGCTGCGCGCGGCGGTGGTGGTGGCTGTGCTCACGATGTCTCCCAGAGCACAGCCCCCTGCCTGAATACCGTGCCGGCGGGCGCCGACGCAGGGGGCCGTGCACGAGATAGACGGAGTGACCCGCCGATTCGTTACACCGCGGCGTACGGGTCAGGCAGCGGCACCGCCCGCACCCAGCCGTGCGGACCCACTGACCCGCTCGGACGCCGACTAGTGGTTGGCCCACTTCGCGAGCGCTACGACCAGGTTGAGCGTCCTCTTATGGACCCGCTCAGGCAGGACAGGCCACGTCAACCACGTCGGCGCGAGACACACCGTGACCGTGGCAACCGGCACGAGTCGCACCGCAACTACTAGGAACGTCGCCAGGGGGCGAGCAACACGGGCCCCAGTCGACAGGATGAGAGATGACGACAAAGCAGGCACTGCGGGTGTCCTCAATGTGAAGGCTCCTGCCGCGCAGCACAAACCTGCGCGACCTGGTCTTCACCCGGGGCTCCCCGCCATCGCCACAACATGGGGGTCGCCGGACAGCTGGCCGGGGCCTGATCGGCTATCACTCGTGACCTATGCGTTCGAAACCTACCCATCGTCCTGCGGCACAAAACGCGGAGCGGACGCCAACTGCCGTTCCCTCGTTGAGAGCTCGACGATCGCCTCGCTCGTGCAGCCGGAGCGGTGGAAGGGCGCTACGCCCTGGCGGCCTTCGGGCCGGGGACCTCTACAAGATGTCCGAGGCCAAGTCGTATGACGTCCTGGGCTGCTCGCGGGAGGCCGTAGGCGTCAACATACCCCCGGCACATGGCCGCTGGCGTGCTTGCCGGGACGAAGGGCGGCATGGTCGAGTGGCAGACCACGTGTCCGTCCACCGCACGGGTGTCCCCCAAGAACTGCTTCAGCCGCCCCGGCTCCAGGCCGGCGTTCCTTCCGTCGGGGTTCAGGATGCACGTTCCGCAGCGGTCTTCGAGTATCCGAATTTCGCCCGTCTCCGGGTCCGCCACCGGCGGTGTCTCGTCACTCGCTCCTCGGGTGCTGTTCCGCTCGGGCTCCAGTCGCACGGGCTCAGCCTTCTACTGCGACGGTGAAGACGGGGACGAGTTCGGCCGCCATCCGGTACCCCTCGACCTTCTTGTTCTGGGGTTTTTCGCGGCCGTAGTCTGCCGCGATGGGCGCGGGCATACCGCTGGGCCATAGGCCGTCGACCACGCCCTTGGTCAGGGTCTTCGTCAGGGAGATGGAGGGGCCTGCGAGGTCGCGGCCCATGTCTCGCAGGTCGCTCGCTGCGCGGTACCCCCCGCCCTGCAGAACGTCGTTGAGGAGTGTGCGGACGGGGGGCGTGGCGATCCGGACGAAGTCCTTCGCGCGCTGCGGTGTCCATTCTCGATCGGCCTCGACGGTGAACTCGTCGCGGTGCTCGGCGAAGAGCGCGAGCAGCTTCTCCTCGAACGCGGCCGACCCACCACTGATGCGCAGATCCATCCTGATCCTTCCGACAGAACTCACCCGATGAACTTCGCCCAGCCTATGACATCGGGTGGTTTCACGGGCGGATGACGTCGTTGGGTGTTGTGGTCGCGCGTTGTGGTCCTCAGTGGGTAGTGTGGGGGGATCGAGGGGCGGTAAGGGCACCCTTACCGGGTATTCTGCCTGGAATAGCCGGTACCTGGTGGGAGGGGAACAGATGAGCGGGAACGAGCGCGCGGACGGTCCGGGTGAGGTCGGCTCGGGCGGAGTGCCGCCGGGCGACCGCCTCGCACACCTCGGGCACATCGAGCATCCGACGCAGATGTACGCGATCATGAAGCCGGTGCCCAACACCATGCCGGTGCCGGACGATGCGGACGAGTGGGTTGCGGCGTTCGGCCGGGTCATCACCGGTGGGCATCTGCCGGGCGGCGACGGGAAGACCAGCATGCCCATGATCGTGGACACTGACCCGCAGGGCACCGCGGCCACGCCGCTCGGCGGCCCCGGGCTCGACCTGTGCCGTACGTGTCTCACCCCCGTGGGTGAGCCCTCGGCGGAGTGCACCAACCCCTTCAGTCACCAGGAGGGACAGTCGTGAACGGTCGCGGATACAGCCCCCAGGGCTACCGGCCGGAGCCGACGACGGCCCCCGCCACCGGTTCCCCGCTCTCCCCGCCCGAGCGCCCCGACATCGACGCGTACGCGGACATGAGCGCCCAACTCGAAGCCCTCCACACCTTCTTGAAGGCGCGGGCCGCGGCGACACCCGTCGTGGAACCGCTCTTCTACGAGGCCCTGGGCTACGCCAGGGGATACGCGGACGCGTGCATGGAGAAGCAGGACATCGTCGGCGCCGTGCGCAAGCTGGAGTGGATGCGCAACGAGGCGAAGAAGTGGGCGGACCACCCGGACTTCCCCGCGGAGGCCCGGCGGTGACCGAACAGCGACCCGAGCGACCGACCGCCGAAGATGAGGTGACGGCCGCCGAGTGGGCGGCCTTCCTGGAGGCCCGTGTCACAGAGGAGTTGGAGGCCGCCGGCGTCCTTGCCCCCCACGGCTGGTGGGAGCTGACCGAGCCGGGCACCCGCCGGTTCGGCGTGCAGGGGATGGGCGGCCGGGTATTCGCACCGATCCTGACCGGCTCCGGGCACTTCGCGGACCAGGCCACCGCCATGCACATCGTCCGCAACCAGCCGCAGCGCACGCGTGACGATCTCCTGGGCAAGCTGATGCTGGTCAACCTGCTCAAGGCGCAGATCGCCGAAGAGAAGGCCCCGCTGGTGGGGCCGCTCCGCATGGTGGTCCAGCAGTTCGCCGCGCCGTTCATCGACCACCCCGACCACCCCGAGTACGAGCAGCCGGAGGAGACGTGAGCACGGAGGCCGAGGTCGTTCAGGCGGAGCTGGTCGACGGGGACGAGCTTGCCCCGGCCGGGACGGGGCCGCGCTACCTGATCAGCGAGCGCACCAGGCTCGGGGAGCTGTCGCCGCGCACTGACCAGGTGCCGGCCTGGACGGACGCCGACTTTCGACTGTCCCCCGAGGATCAAGCGGACCTTGCCGAACCGGACCTCGCCGAGAACACCGTCACCAACCTCAAGTCCACGATCCGAGCCTTCAGGACGTGGTGCGCCACGCAGAAGCCGCCGCGGACGGCGTACCCGTGCACGACGGAGACGTACACGGCCTACGGACTGCACCTCATCCGCCGCGGCAAAGCCGGGGAGTTCGTGCCGGACACCGTAGGCAAGTACATGTCGCGGATCTGGAACTGGAACCCGAAAGGCATCCGGCCCGACCCCAGCCGTTTCAAGGGCCGACTGCGGGCTTGGAAGAAGGAGTGGGTGAAGGCCGGCGGCGAGGTCGACCGGTCCGCATCCGTCACCATCGAGTACAACGTCCGGATCATCGCCGCCATTGACGAGGGCACGAACATCGGTAAGAGGGATGCCTTTCTCGCGGCCTTGGCCTACGCCAACCTGCACCGGGAGATGGAACTCGCCGATCAGCTCTGCAAGTGGGTCAAGGTCCACGAGACGGGTCTGTGGGTGAAGACGGCTACCTCCAAGACCGACCAGGTCGGGAAGGGTTCCCGCCGGTTCATCAAGGACCGCGAGGATCTTCAGCTCGTGCGTCGGGCACGCGCCTGGTTCGCCGTCCTGCACGATCTCAGCGCCGACGGGCCCACCGATCCGTTGTTCCGTGCCCTCACCGTTAAGGGCAACCTGCGCAAGTACCCGGCGGACCGGGAGCGGGGCACGAAGATGCGGCCCGGGTCGCTCAACGAACGGCTCCAGATCCTCGCCGAGCGGGCAGGCGTGCCGTACATCGACGGCAAGAAGGTCACCTCGCACTCGTGGAGGGCCGGGGCGAACACGGACATGGCCGAACGGGGTGTGCCGCTGGCGGAGCGGAACATGGCCGGCCGGTGGGCGCCCGGCTCGCGCACCGCGGACACGGTCTATGACCGCCGCCACGGTGTCGGGGCAAGCGACCCGCTCGACAAGGTCCCGCAGTACGGCGGAGCCGCACACGCAGCCGTCGCCAGGGCCCGAGAGGAAGCGGGCGGAGGCTGAGCTGGAGTCACGCGGCCACGGCAGCTGGCTGCTCGCCCCCGTCGGGGAGCTCCCAGCCTTCAAGATCGAGCTGTTGCTCCGTACGGGCCCCGAGCCGGGCGCGCACCAGGAGCTGCGTGTCCGGCAGGGCGCCGCGGGTGAGCCCGGTGGCCATCATGACGACCCACGTCTCCACCGGGACGAGGATCTGCCCCCGGTACCAGTCCGGCAGTGCTACGAGGGTTGTACGGCAGCCGGCGCGGACCACTGTCGCGGTTGTCGGCGTGTGCGGCAAGAAAACGGTCACCGGTACCCCTTTGCGCTGTTCTGTATGTGGGGGTGGGGAAATCATCCACCCATCGCCGCTTCAGCACCAGGGCCGGAAGCAGGCTGGTGTCGGGCACAGGAAGATGATTCGCTGTGCTCGAATGGCCATCGTGGAGAGCAGCGATGGGCCCCCCTCTATCTCCCAGAGGGGGGCCCATCATTGCTCTCTCGGTAGGGACTAGCGTGTGGCGTGGGTCAGGAAGGCCGACCACGACGCGGGGGTCATCTTGAGGTTGGGGATCGTTACGTCCTTGGAGTCACGGACGAGGACGGCGCTGGTGTTGAGTGCTACCTCCACGCAGGCGTTCCCGCTGCCCTCGCTGTAGGAGGACTTGAACCACTGGGGCTGAGCATTGTTGTTGGTCATCTGATCTCTCGCGCTAGGTTGCGTACATATTCTTCGGTCTCCTCCGGAGGCAGGGCGGAAGCGGAAAGCCTCTCCCACCGCCTGGCGAAGACCCCTACATCGCGGGGCTTCCCGGACATAGCCAGGGCTCCCCACGCGTTATCTGCCTGGACTTGTGGGGGCAGTTCGTCCCCCATGTCCAGGATGCTGAAGTCGGCCGTGAACCGGTATCGCTTTCCGGTCGTAGGCAGGATCTGGATGGTGACGTTGTCGAGCTTCGAGAGCTTGATCAGCTCTTCGCACTGTTCCTGCATCACCTCTATGTCGCCGATGATCTGCCGGAGTGCCGACTCTCCGATGATGGCGACGAGTGCGACGGGATCGTCCTTGCGGGTGATGAAACCACGCCGGCGCATGCGCAGTTGTACGGCCTTCTCCACGGAGTCGGAGGGGGCTTCCAGGACTGGCTGCTGCATGGCGAACAGGGCGCGCGCGAAGGGTTCCGTCTGGAGGCTTCCCCACGGTAGCAGCGGGTGGTACACGCGGATCGTTTTCGCTACCTCCTCGATGCCGACGAACTTCGGCATCTGGGTGGGCGTCATCCCGTCCTTGAACTCCGAGATCCATTCCTGGCTGGAAGCCTCCCGCTGGATGGCAAGCAGCTCCTCAACGAGCGGGTCCGGCTCTTCGACGCCGTAGATCCTCAGAAGCGCAATGAGATGCTGGGCCTGGCGCAGCGAACTGAGCCCCGTCTCGACGCGCTGAAGCAGGGCCTCGGAGAAGCCCACCAGGACCGCGGCATCCTCGATCCTCATGCCCGCCGCAACGCGGAGGCGTCGCAGCTCCTGGCCCAGCGCAATCTTGCGTGCGGTCGGACGCGATCGACCGGCCAATGTGCCTACCTCCCCGGCGAACGCACATGCCTCCTTCGGCATGCGCTGAGTGTCGCATTGCATCTGCTCGGCAGAACACCCCATGGGATCGGCCCGACAGCCCATGTGCGCAGCCGCTCACGCCATGTGATCGGCTGCAAGGTCCATCTGATCGACCTCCCGGGCCATCTGCGCGCTCGGGCACATGCCACTTTAGTCCCCCGGGAGGATTCTGCGGGGATTCCGTTGAATCCTAATTCCCCTGTGTAGCAGCCTAGTTGCGCGAGGAGTTCGTGCCCCACCAAGCCACGAAGCTCGCCTCCCCCGGCGCCAGCGCGGCGCTCGTCCCTGCTCGAAGGACCTCATGATGGAACTCGTTCCCGTCCTACGTGAGACGCGCTTCGCACTACCAGCCGACTACAGCGCACTGGCGGTGGCCCGTATCGACGGTCGGACCCGACTCACCGTACTGGGCTGGCCCGGCAGCCAGCATGATGCCGTGAACGTTCTGTACGTCTTGGTGCGCAACGCTCTGGAACACGGGGTCACTCCGGACACACAGACATTCGAGGTGCGACTCACCGTCGCTGACGGCGACGAGCTTCTGGTTGAGGTCGATGACCCAAACCCGAAGTTCCC
The DNA here is from genome assembly GCF_049844595.1 of Streptomyces sp. DT224. NCBI lineage: Bacteria > Bacillati > Actinomycetota > Actinomycetes > Kitasatosporales > Streptomycetaceae > Streptomyces > Streptomyces sp. DT224. The sequence goes on along the minus strand of NZ_JBNCLI010000016.1, from coordinate 62,605 downwards.
CGAGTTCGACCGAGCGATTGGGGGAGAACTGGGGCGCGGCCTGTGGGAAGCACAGCGGTGCGGCGCGACCATCACGTACTTCCCTGCCGACCGTGAGGGCGGCGGCAAGACCGTACGCGCCACCCTGCGCCCGGGTCCGGTGGCACCATGACCATCCTCACCCTCCCGTCGGCAGTCGCCGAGATGCCGACGGCCGCCGAAATCACCGAGCGCCTGGACGCGGCGGCCGGACCTGACCGACAGCCGGCCGCCGACATGGCGGACCTCGCCGCCCGACTGCGAGCCCTGCTGAACGTCCAGGCGCACCGGCAGACGCGCTTGCGGCTGGGTGGCGGGCTGTTCGAGGTCGTCATCACCGGCGCCGACGGGGCCGCTGAGGCGCTGGAGCGGATGGACGTGCAGCAGGGCGGGTGCGGGCCGGTCATCCAGGACCCTGCCGGGTGGCTGTACTGGCTGGTCCCGCCGGGCACGCGCCGGCGCTGGGCGTGGCACTCGTACGCGGTGTGCCTCGGTGCTCCGCACATCCTCACCCTGCCCCCGCTGAACCGGGACGCGCCTCCGGGGCCGTACTGGCTGCGCCCGCCGAGGAGCGACCGCCTAGTCCCAGTCGATCCGCTGCGGCAGGTGCTGATGCAGGCCCGGCCAGAGCCGGCCCCGCACCGCGAGATCGCCGCTCATCTCGGTTCCGCCCATTGACTCCGTGCTCGCCGACCCACCCGTCCCCCCGGATGCCGGCGAGCACGGGCTGACCCCCTGGTGCCGGGCTGCCGCCTCGGCCCCGGTACCAGGGGCCCGTACTGGAGAATCCTGTGTTCGAGACTGTTCCGCCCGATGAGATCGCGGACGGTTGGCCGGACTACGGTCAGCCCCGGCTGCGACAGACCGACGAGGCCCGCCTCGCGAACCTTCGTCGGGGCTACCTCACGAGCGCCCTGGCCGCTGTCCCGGAGAGCCGGCAGGTGCGCGTCGCCACGTACGTTCTGGCGGAGCCGGGAGTCGACGTGGAGGCCGCCCACGCCTACCTCGCAGAATTCGCCAGAACCCGCAACTGGCACGTCTACCGCGTTCCGTACACGGAGTACCCCGCCGCCAGCACCAGGCCGCCCGGCAACGCGGAGCGGCCGGAGCTGGGCGCTGCCTGCCAGGCCATCAGCCGCGGCTTCGTGCACGGGATTCTCACGACCAACCGACAGGCCATACCGGCCAGCAGCTCCGCCTACGAGCACCTGCTGCGCCGACTTGCTGAATGGCTCGCGTTCGTCGCCTTCCTGCCGTCGGCCTGGCTTCAGCAACTGTCCCTACAGCCTCCGCACTTGACCGCTGCCCCGAAAGGCACCACATGAAGTTCGAACGCATGGCCCTGCTCGCTCTCACCGCCCTGGCCGGCGCCCATCTTGTCCAGCGTGACCGGCACCACCGGCAGCGCCTCGACCTCGCGGCGGCCAACCGCCAGGAGCGGTGGCTGGAGCGGATCATGACCAACCCCGAGCTGGCCGAGGCGTGGAAGCCGGACGACCTGAGCGCCGAGGAGTACGCGACGCTGATGAGTGCCAACCTGGCGCTGGGCACGCACTCGCTCCGGCATCGGCTGGGCGTGGACTCGACCCCCCAGATGCGCTTCTACGCCGACCTCCTGATGCGCACCAAGTGCGTGCGCCAGTACTGGAAGCGCTTCGGGCCTGACCGGGAGGCGGAGGCCGTTCACGGCGAGCGGCAGCTCGGCACCGTCAACGACGCCCTCGCGGTTGCGTACCGGTCCGTCCAGCGTGAGCAGAAGAACGCCAGCGTCATGGCCAGCTGACCGACCCGCACGCTCCGAGGGGCCGTGCCATCAGACCCGGGGGCGTCCGGGAATCCTGCCTTTTGCCTGGGCCGCATAGCGAGTGTGTCCCGGCCAGAAGGCGCCCGGGAGCGGCGCGCTTGCGCGCCCCGGCCGCGATCCGTGGGGGGTATGCGGCCGGCCCCGATCCCCACCTCCAGTTCCGTGACCGTCACCGACCATCAGGGACAGCACCGTGACCACCACCAGAGCGCCGTACATCATTCCGTGGGCGGGCGAGATCACCTTGCCCGAGCCGCTGATGATCACCCCGGGAGGCGTCTTCTACGTCGATCCCCGCGTGGATCAGCGACACAGGGATGACGACGACGTGCTGTGGGAGGCATGCGGCGGCCAGCAGACCGGACCTCGTATCTACGCGCTGCTGCACCCGGCCCGTCAGCGCGAGGCGATGCGGAATCTGCTCTGCGCGACGTGCGGAGGTCCCGCGAGCCGGAACGCCGACGGGATGCTGTGGCTGATGCCGCTGCTGGCCGGGCCTCCGGCCGAGGGCACGACGTGGGAGGGCGTGCAGACCACCATCCCGCCCTCGTGCGAGCCGTGCGCGGACAGGGTGACGGCGGGCTGTCCGTGGCTGCGGGACGGTCATGTCCGGCTGCGGGCCCGGGTCGCCGAGCAGATCGGTGTCCGCGGCACCCGGTACTCCCGCACGGGACAGCCAAGCCTGGCCGAGGACGACGACGCCCTGGTCCTCTACGACTCCCCCGACGCACGGTACGTCGTGGCGCGGCACGCCGTCCGGGAACTGGGCTGGGTCGCCGTCGAGGCCGTCGTCACCGCCGCGACCACCCCCTCCGGCGCGGCTTGCCCGTACGCCGGCGTCGCACTCGCAGACGGGGTGAGCGCCTGATGGGCATGCACGCTCTCCCTCACCTGAGCAACGAGACCGGTTTCGCTGCTGTCGCCGAGTTCGCCGCGCGGCAGCTGGACGTGGCCCTTGGTGTCCTCGGGCCGGCCGGGGGGCACTTCGTGCAGCAGCACAGCGGTGGTGGCGCCCGAGTCCGCGTCGAGGGTGTGCCTGCGGCCGACGACGACCGGCCGGACGCATGGGCATGGGCCCGAGGCGATGTGAAGAACACCCTCGCCGACAACGGCATCATGACGTGGAAGTGCGAGCGGTCCGCCGGCACGCGCCTTGGATGGGACATCACTCTCCCAACGGCCGGCGCCGTACGCCTGCTCACCGCCCTGATCAAGTCCGGAATGAACGCCGTGGAGCGCGCCGCACTCGCTCTGACCCTCGCCCTCAACGAGGCCGGCATCGAGGTCCGGGCAGCCGTCGATGACGACTACGCGCTCCAACCCCTCGCGCTCAACGCCAAAGACGCGCTGACCCTGTGGAAGCTGCTCCGCGGACCCTCCGACCGGCCCGCCCATATCGATATCTCCACCTGGTCCGGTCTCGACAAACTCGCAGGCAAGTTGATGCGCCTGCCGAAACTCGCTGTGCTCATCGAGGCGCAGCCCGGATGCGACAACTGCCACCTCCCGAACCAAGTCGTCTTCGGCGCACTCACCGCGGACGAGGCTCAGTCCCTGGCCGCAGCCGTTGCCCGCCGAACCGCCGCAGCAGCACAACCGACCACACCCTCGGGAGGCCAAGCATGAGCACCGACACCGAGTACCAGCACAACCAGCGGTGCTACGGCACCGCATGGGCCCCGGCCACACAGGTGCCGCGCCCGCCCGAGGACTGGGCACACCATGCCGCCAGCGCACGACTGTACGACCGGCTGCTGGGCGGTTCGGACTGTTACGCCTCGGACAGGGCGGTGTTCGCCGACCTGTCCAAGGACGGCTTCGAACGCCTGCGCCAGGCCGCCATGATCAATCTGGAACACAACACCGCGGTGGTCACGCGCCTGGCCCACGAGGGCTTCACGCAGTTCCTCGACCTCGGATGCGGCTACCCCTCGCCCCGGCCGCACGTCCGCGACGTGGACGAGACGGCGCTGGCGCTCATCCCCGTACCCCGAGTCGTTTACGTTGACATCGATCCGCGTGTCGTCGCTCACCGGCGGATGCGGCAGGAGAACGCGACTGTCACTCGGATCGTGCAAGGCGACCTTGCCCGCACGGACACCCTGCTGCGCTCCGAGCAGGTGAGCGGGGCGCTCGACCTGGACCGGCCTGTCGCCATCCTCGCGCACGACGTGCTGCCCTGGCTTTCCGATGCCGACGCCATGAGGTCGATGCGCATCCTGCGGGAGTGGGCGCCACCCGGCAGCGCCCTGTCGATCACCCACGCCTGCGACCTTGGCCCCACCAGGCCATCCAAACTCACCGCCCTCGTCAGGGACAAGGCCACCCTCACCTACCTCCCCCGCGACAAGGAAGTCATCCGGGAGTACGCCGGCGGCTGGCCGTTGCTGGAGCCGGGCCTCATGCCCACCGCACGGTGGCGGGCGGACAGCCCACTCCCCGAGGAGATGTGGCACGCATCCGGGGCGTACGCGGGCGTCGCGATCAAGCCGGCCGCCAGCACAGCAGAAGCGCGGGGGGCGTGATGGTCGAACTCGTAGAAGCCGACGTTGAGCAGTTCTACCAGGGCCGTCGGCGGATGCCCTACATCGCGCCGTGGAGCGAGGAGCGACCCGACCGTGCGCTGACGTGGCTGCGCGGAGGCCGGCTCGCCTACACCGACGAAACCGAGCAGGACCGCGTCAGAGGTGCGCTGCTGCTGCGCCAGGGCTCAGCGCGGGGCCGCGGGTACGCGAATCCGGCGGGTGTCCACCCGCAGCGGCAGCGCGAGGTGATGGACCGCCTCGGCTGCCAGGTCTGCGGCGCAGACACCGGCCGTGAGGCAGCCGATCTGTGGAACGGCCGGCGCCTCTTCCTCGTCGCCGAGGGCACGCCCCTCCACGACGGTGCGGAGACCGCTTCCCCGCCCGTGCACCGTGCCTGCGCGATCGAGGCCCTGACCGAGGAGATCGGCTGCAAGCACCTGCGGGGCGCCCCGGCCCTGGCCCTGGCGGAGCAGGTGACGCCGTGGGGGGTGCACGGCCTGGTCCACGACCCCGTGACCCGGGAGCCATGCGGCCGTCACGCACTCCCGTACGACCACCACCTGATCCGCGCCACGATCGCGTTCCGCGTGATCGTGCGGCTTCACGCCTGCACCCCCATCACCCCCGACGAGCTGAGGACGGCGGCATGACCCTGCCCAAGACCCCGCGACCTCCGCAGCCGGGCACCCGCGGGCGCGCGGTCTACGACGCTCTGGTCGGCATGCTCGCGGACACGGAGAAATACCCCCCGGGTACCCGGCTCCCGTCCTACATGGAGCTGCGCCAGCGCTACGGCGTCTCGCCGAGCGTCGTGTCCAACGCGATGGAGTCCCTGGCGTACGAGGGACGTGTCGTCATCCGTCAGAGCGGCGTGACGGTACAGGGGAAGTGCCGGCCCCCGGTCAATGAGACTGGCAGCCGCGTCTCCGAGCCGAGCGCAAATGGCCGACCCGCCCAGAGGCCGACTGCTGCGCGCCTGGGCGCGATCGTGCGGAAGCGCATAGCGAACGGTGTGATCAAGCCCGGCCAGCCAATCTCCAACGCGCTGACCGCGGAGTTCGGCGTGTCCAGAAGCGTGCTGCTCAGCGCGCTCGCGCCCCTGCACAACGAGGGGCTGCTGGTCTACACGCGGGGCGTCGGCACCTACGTGCCCCACCCTCCCGAAGGCCCAGGAAGGGGCTCCCATGCCCGCTGACCTCCTCTTCGTGCACGCGCCCCGGGACGGCTACACCCCATGACTCCCAGCGGCTTGAGGGCGGAAGCATGACGTATCCACGCCGGTTTACGGACATTCCAGAACCGGGCACCGCCGCACGGTTGGTCTACGACGGGGTACTCAGCATGATCGCGAAGCCCCGGTGGTACCCGCCGGGCAGCACGTTACCCAGCTCCGCCCGACTCGCCGACCTCTTCAAGGTGTCCGTGGACGCGGTGACCATCGCTAAGAGCGCGCTGGAGTCCAGCGGGTACGTGCTCATCCACCCGTGTAAGACAACCGTGATGAGAAATGGGTCCGGCCAGGCCCGGAGCGACTGATGGCCCACAGACTCCCGGCGCGGGGGGCACCACCAACTCGTGCATCCGCACGATGGCCCCGCGCCGGGTCGCACAACCCACATTCACTCCATCCTCACGGCCGGATGCTTACCGGCGCCGGCTCAGCTCACCCGCCCAGCCTCACCCCGGAGCGCGAGAGGCTACGAGGACACGAACGTCGCACGATGCAGGGAGCGCACCCATGAGCGTACTGACGACCGACCACCCGGCGTGGATCGAGGCGGAAGACGGAGACCGCGCGCGAGCCGTGCGCACAAGCACCGGCATCTGGACGCTGCGGTGGGGCCCGGACGGGATGAACATGCAGTGCTTCTCCGGCTTGGAAGACGTCAAGCCGCGCCTCGTCACCACCGACCCCCGCACCCTGCCCGACACCGTCCCGGCCACCCTGCACCTCGGACTCGCCAGCCTCGGCCAAAGCCGGCGCCTGGCCAATCCGTGGCTGTGGGACGCCATCACCACCGCGATCCTGCGTCAGGTCGTACGCGCCGGACAGGCCCGCAAGCTCTACCGCGCGTGGTGCGCCGAGTACGGAACACGAGTACCCGGCCCGAACGGCGAACTGTCCATTGCCCCGTCAGCCGAGCAGGTCTTGGCCCTGAAGGACGACCAGTTCGACGCCATCGGAGCCCGCTTCCACCGTTCCGCGCTGAAGGCCGCAGCAGAGCACTACCTCACGGACGGGCCTCGCTGGCAGCAGATGGGCGCCGACAGCCTCGCATCCGCGCTGACAGCCGTTCCCCGCATCGGCCCCTGGACTGCGGCGGCCGCGGCCACCGACTTCACCGGCGACTTCGCCACCTACCCGCACGACGACCTCGCAGTCCGCACCTGGGCCGCGCAGATCGCCCCCTCCTACCCCTGGCCCGGCAAAAAGGACAAGAAGTTCGGGCCGATGTGGACCGCCATGGCCGGTCCCGACCGCACCGCCCTGCACACGCTGACCCTTTCCACGCTCACCTGGGGCTCCCATGCCCGCTGAACTGGAGGACTCTCGATGCAGCCGTTACCCCTTATCTCCGGAGCCGACCCGAACCGGGCCCTCGACGCCCTCTTCGTGAACGCGCCGCTGCGCGACTACGACCTGCGCCCGCGGACCAACGACTACACCCTGCCCGTGCTCGGCATGGCGTACATCGCCACCTACGCCCAGCAGGCCGGGTTCAACGTCGGCGTCCTCGACGCGGAAGCACACGGTCTCGGCGTCACCGAGACCGTCAAGGCCGTCAACGCCGCCCGGCCGAGGTGGGCGGCCATGAACCTTCTCGCCCCGACCTACGAGATGTCCGCCCGCATCGCGGCCGGCCTGGACCCGGACATCGCGCTGATGGTCGGCGGTCACCACGCCAAGGCCATGCCCGACCGGGTCCTGGCCGACCCCCGGATGACCAACCTGAAGGCCCTGGTCCTCGGCGAAGGCGAACTGCGCGTCGCCGCGCTCCTCGAAGACGAACAGCGCCGCCGCGAACTGCCCGGCGTGATGTGGCGCGACCCGCTGCTCGGCACCCACGCCGCGGGCATCCCCACCGGCCGCCCCGACCCGCAGCTCCTCGGCCCCGACATCAACGCCCTGCCGTACGTCGACCGCGCCTTCCTGCCGCAGGACCCCTACCAGGCCACGCCCACCGAGGCCGACCGCCGGCTGGCCACCAGCCGCGGAACGGACCTGCTCCGACACGCCGCCACCGCCGGGCACCTGGAGGCCAACATCGTCGGCAGCCGCGGGTGCCCGTACAACTGCACGTTCTGCGGAGCGGCCGTGTCCGCGAACCCCGACCTGACGATCCGCGTCCGCAACCCGCAGAACATCATCGGTGAGCTCGACCAGCTCCACGACCAGTACGGGGTCACCGCGTTCCGATTCGTGGACGACCTCTTCCTCGGGATGCGCCGCGTCATCGAGGAGCAGATGGAAGCGTTCACCGCTCAACGGATCGGGGACCGCTACGTCTGGGACGCCACCGGCCGCATCAACGTCCTGGACCGCCTCTCGGACCGCGAGCTCGACCGCCTCGTCACCAACGGCCTGCGCGAGGTCGCCCTCGGCATCGAGTCCGGAAGCGACAGCGTCCTCAAGGCGATGGACAAGCGGATCAACGCCGAGATGACCGAACGCGTCGCCCGCCGGCTCGTCGCCCACGGCATCGGCGTCAAGGGCTACTTCATCCTGGGATTCCCCGGCGAGACCAGCGACGACATCAACGACACCGTCACCCACATCCGCAACCTCTGGGCCATCGCCGACAACAACCCGGGGGACATACGCGCCAGCGTGTTCGAGTTCCGCCCCTACCCCGGCACCCCGATCTGGACCACCCTCACCGAGGCCGGCCACAGCCCGGACGCGCTCCTCGCCTATGGAGACGTCGACCTCACGCAGGACGGCGCCGCAGAACACATGCGCCAACGCGACGAGTTCAACTTCTCCGTCGGCATCCAGTTCGGGGACGTCCCCCTGGCCACAGTCCGCTCGACGCTGGCCACGCTCACCCGCGAACAGCACGAACGCAACCAGACGACGATCCAGGGGGCAACGGCATGAGCCAGCGCGGGATCTTCATCACACTCGACGGGCCCAGTGGCGTCGGCAAGTCGACCACGCTCCAGGCACTGAGCGACGCCCTGACCGGGCAAGGGATTCCCGTGCGCCGCACCCTGGAGCCCAGCACAAGGGAGACCGGGCGCTTCGTCAGCGAGAATTTCGCCCACATCCGCGGGCACGCCCTCGCGTGCCTCGTGGCCGCGGACCGCTACCAGCACGTCGAGCACGAGATCGAGCCCTGGCTCACCACCGGCGAAACCGTCGTCTGCGACCGCTACCTCGCGTCCTCGCTCGTCATGCAGCGGCTCGACGGAGTGCCGTTGCAGTTCCTCGTGAACCTGAACGCGGACGTCCTCCGGCCCGACCTGGCGGTCATCCTGACGGCCGACCCCCGCCTGATCGCCGAGCGGATAGCCTCGCGCGGCCCGCGCAACAGGTTCCACCGAGACCCCACCGCACCGGACCGCGAAGTCTCCCTCTACACCGAAGCAGCCAAGATTCTGACTGGGATCGGCGTTCCGAACGTCCTGGTCGTCAACACCGGAGAAGCCACCCCGAAGGAGGTAGCTGAGCGAATCACCTCCGAACTCGCCGCATTGTCGCTAGCGTCGACTGCTTCACCGTCGCCAAGCACTCATCAGGGACCATGACACCACCACTCGCCGAACCGGCCATCGACACCCACGTCATCCTCCGCGAGGGCGACAAGATCCTCTTCTCCCAGCGCGGAGGCCCCTACGGTCACGGCCGCTGGCACATGCCCTCGGGCAAACTCGATCAGGGCGAGACCCTGAGCGTGGGAGCTGCCCGGGAACTCTGGGAGGAAACCGGGATCACCGTCGATCCGGAACACCTGCGCCTGGTGCAGGTGGTGCACCACAAGCAGAGCCAAACAGTCGAACGCATCGGCTTCTTCTTCGAGGCCACCCAGTGGAGCGGAGAACCGGTGAACCGTGAGCCGGAAAAGTGCCTGCGGCTGCAATGGTTCAGCGTGCACGAGCTGCCCGACGACATCATCGAGTACCCCGGAGCCGGGCTGCTGGCCTACCTGAACGACGCCGACGGGCCACTGACCGAGCACGGCTGGCCCTGACGGAGCACGGGCGGGCAGCCGGTCTCCTGACGGCCTCGCCCTGACCAAGTTGTGCCCCTTGAGTCCGTCGCTCAGGGGGCACAACGCATACAAGGGACTGGGCGGCCAGTACGTCGGGGCGGCAGCGGCTTCGCTACTCGGCCTCCACGACATCGACATGTGCGTAGAAGGCCACACGATCCTCTTCTGTGACGTCGTAGCAGACATACACATTGGTCACCGTGACGTCGACGCCGTGCACCATCACTTGCTGGCCGACGACCGGTACCGGGAGCGGTCCGTACGCCCTAAAGGAGGCGAGACTGGTCTCCAGACGGGCGCCTGCCGCAAAGAACTCGATGGTGTAAAGCGCGGGCTCCGTGTCCTGCTGAGTTCGCCTTGCCTCATCCGCCACGATTCTTTGAAGCCCAGCGGATAGCTCGGACGTCTGCTCGGCCATGATCGGGCTCCTCGCTTCTCGTGCGTCGACGGAACGGGGGTGCCCGAGCCGTTGCAGAACACGGTAGGGCTTCGGAGCGACGCGGCCATCTCCGAGCCCTCCGCGCACACCCGCACCGGGTGTAACGCAAATCGCGGTCACTCCGTCCATACAAGCAGCCAGCCGTTGACGCTCGGCCAGCAGCTGCTGTATCGCCGCCAGGAGGAACCGGACTGTGTCGACGCCAGTGTTCGTGAGTGACCAGCTCTTCTTCGAGCCCTTCGCGGATCTTTTCGAGAGCCCCCAGGGCGGCCCCACGCCGCCCGTAGCCGTGAAACCGCAGGAGCAAGACCTTGCTCACGTCTGGATCATCGCGGCCGAGATCAAGGTTGAGGAGCGCATTGCCAAGATCGCAGACTTCCGCGGCAGCTTCATGACGGAGACCAAGACCCGCGTGGACGCCCTGGAGGTCTACTGCCGGAACTGCCGGCGGCCGTACGAGGATGTCGCCGGGATCGACTGTGAGGCGCAGATCGACAACCAGCACCTGATCGGCGGCGACCAGTCCCAGCGGGCGAAGCGGAAGATCCCCACCCCGCCGCCGACCTCGCGGCTGCTGAGCGGGGGCACCATCCAGCGCCGCGGCATCGGCTCCTACATCAGCGGCGTCTCCCGCCCGGCCCGATAGGAACACCAGTGCCCCTCTTCCTCCTCGGTGTCCTCCTGGGCGGGATATCTGCTGGCGTCACCCAGCATCAGACCGGCTCCACGCAACTCGCCGTCATCGTCGGCGTCATCGCCGCAATCGCCACCTGGCTCGGCCTGGCAACTGTGATCTTCGCGGACGACTAGGCCCGAGACGTAAGCGCGGCAGACCCCTACGGTCCGCGGCGTGAATCCTCCAACGCAGCCCCCACCCTCAGGCCACCGGGCACCGCGCCGTCGCATCCTCCGCGACGTACTCGGCCTCTTCCTGATCGGCTCAGGGACGGTCGGGCTGCTCGGGGCCCTGTACGCAGCCGAACCCCTCGTGACCCTCTTCCTTGCCGGCCTGATCCTGGGCTTCGGCGGTGCAACCGTTCTGCGCGTCACCCCGCCCCTGCACCCCCTGGTACGGCTCGTTGCCGGGTACCTCGCGCTCTCCCTCGGTCTCACCGTGCTCGCCGGCCTTGCGTTCGCCTTCACCCCCTGGGCCGTTCTGTTCGCTCTCCTGGTCGCGCTCGGCGCCTACCTGAGCAGCGAGGGAGACTGACATGGCAAAGCGCAAGTGGCTTCCAGCGCTCCGATCCCTCATTCCCCCGCTCCAGGCGCCGGAGCCCGAAACCAAGACGCTGACCTGGACCGGCGGCTACGCCTCCACCACGTACGCGGGTACCTCCAACGTGTGGTCCACGGAGGGGCGCGCCGACGGCTGGGACCTGGACCGCGTCGTCACCGAAGGCTACGAGCGCGTCATCTGGGTCTACAAGGCCATCGAGACGATCGGAAAGCACGCCGGCCGCCTTCCGATCGAGATCGGTGTGGGCCTGTCCGAAGACGGCCAGTTCGAGCAGGTCATCGAGGACCATCCCCTGCTGCGGGTCCTGAACGGGCGGGCGAATCCCGTCGAGACCGGCGCCCAGTTCCGCAAGCGTCTGTCCGCGCAGATCCTGCTCTCCAAGGCCGGCGCGTTCGTGGAGGTGACCCGCTCCAACCGGGGCACCATCACCCGCCTCGATCTCCTTCCCCCTGACCGGGTCATCCCCGTCCCCGACCCGCGCGGCGAATACATCGCCCACTTCGAGTTCACCACCCTGTTCGGCGAGGTCCGGGAGCTCGACCCGGAACGGGTCCGCTGGATCAGAGACCCCCACCCCACCGATCCCTTCTCCGGCATGACCCCTCTGGAAGCCGCCGGCGTCAGCGTCGAGCTGGACTACCTCTCGCGGCTGTACAACGTCGCCTTCATCCGCAACGACGCCCGGCCCGGCGGCATCGTTGCCGTGGACACCACCACGCTCAGCGACCAGGAGATGAACCGGCTCGAATCCCGGTTCCTGCCCGGCAGCGAGTTCGCCGGTCACGTCTCGGTCGTCGGCGCCGGGCCGGGCGGCATGAACTACGTCGACCTCGCGGCAAAGCCCCGAGAAATGGCCTACGAGCACGCCGCGCAGAACGCCAAGATCGAAATCCTCGGCGCTTTCGGCGTCCCGGAGAGCGTGCTCGGCAACGCCTCCGGCCGCACCTTCGACAACGCCGAGCAGGAAGAGTTCAACTTCTGGTCACACACCGAGCTCGACCACCTCGCGATGATCTCCAACGCTTTCGCGGGCGACCTGCGCCACCCGGACGCGAACATCCGCTTCAACACCTCCAGCGTCGAGGTACTGGAACTGCCCCGTCGGCGGCGTCGCGCGGAAGCCCGCGAAGAGTGGGAAGCCGGCCTGATCTCGATCGATGAGTACCGCCGACGTACGGGGCTGCCCGCCTACGACAACGCCCACAGTCGCGCTCTGTGGATCTCCCCGCAGAAGGCCCCTGTTCCCGCCCGCCCGGAAGACGCCGCCGCCCTGGGAATCCAGGGAACCGGAGACACCAACACCCCTGGAGGGGCACTGCCGCCCGGCATGGGCCCCAACGCTGCGCTTCCCCCAGGCAGCCAAGAGGGCGGGGACGCCGCGGCGGCCGTCGCTCAGGCCCGCAGCGACGGAGGCCAGCCCGCAGGCGCGCTCCCACAGGGCCCCGGCGCGACGGCAGTCGCGTCCGCACGCGAGGACGGCGCCCCCGGCGGACAGCCGGGCGCAGCCGCCGCGGCCGTCGAGTCGGCACGGCAGATCGAACAGCGAAGTCCCGGGGACGCCGCTACCGCGGTTGCCGAAGCCCGCGGCCTTGAGGGCAAGGCGCTGCCGCCTGGCGGCACCGGCTACGAGGTCACCGACGACGACTTCGACCAGGCCGCCCAGGCGGTGGCGGCCGCACTCACCCCGCTGTTCGACCGGCAGATGGGCGTGATCACCGCGCGGCTGCGTTCCCCGAAGGCCCGCAAGGGCACCCGCTACTGGCGCGACGACGGCCCGACAGACACCCGCGGCGGTGACGCGGCGCTGGACATCCAGCGCATCATCGGCGCCGACCGCTGGCTTGAAGAGGTCTCCGGCACTCTGGCGCACGTTCTGGCCGGTATCGCGCACGGCGTGTCCCAGCGAACCGCTGCTGCCCTTGGCGCCGCCGAGCCTCCCCCGTCGGCCGCAGCCCGTGTCACCGCCGCGGTGCTCGACGCCGTCTATGCGGGCGAGGGCGGCGCCCGCCACTTCCTGGACACCCTGGGCGGGCTTCTCGGCCAGGCACAGGACGTGACCGACGACCTCGAAGACCTCCTGGCGCTCGTCCGCACAGCCTTCTCCGACATCGCTCCGCGTACCGCTGCGGGCATCGCCGAGAGCGCGGCCACCGCCACCGTCAACGGCGCGGCCGACGCGACCGCCGGCGCGATCGGCCCCCACATCGTGCGGACCTGGGTGTCGCGTGGCGACGACCGCGTACGCGAAGCCCACGCCGACGTGGACGGCACCACCCTGCCCGTGACCACCCCGTTCGACGTGGACGGGTACCCCATGCGCTACCCCGGCGACCAGCTCGCCCCCCTGTATCTGACCGCCAACTGCCGATGCCGCCTGCGCTACCGCACTGAAGGAGACAAGCTGTGAGCTGGATCGTCTGGACCCTGTGGACCGCCCTCTTCGCCCTGTTCGAAACGTGGGCGCTGATCAACAAGAAGAAGGGCGACACCCTCAGCGAGAACACCCGGGCGCTGTTCCGCACCCGCACGTCCAAGGCCGGCCGGGCGGTGTTCACGGCAAGCTGGCTCGGCTTCTCCGGATGGTTCCTGCTGCACATCCTCACCCAAACGATGTAACTTCCGCCGAACCGCGCCGCCCTGGCCCTCGTCCCTGGTAGCTTTTACATCGCACCACCGAGGCCCCATCGCGGCATACATGTCGTACAGCGGTTCAGCATCACAGCAACATTCTCTGCGCTCTCGGGCGCAGAGCTCCACTACGGAACCGCAATCAGCAAGACCAACTGGCCACAGGCTGGTTATCTCCTCGGTTGTGCAGTCGGCCCGGCCCGCTCTCGCGGTCCGGGCCGACGCGCGTTCAGGGCCCCCGCCGCACTGCTATCAAGGTTGATTGCGGCACGGCGGTGCCCGCCCGCCATCGAGGACGCGACGTTAACCGTCTCCGGTGTGCATGGTCCGCCGCATGCAGATCACGAACGCCGCAGACCGTATCGCCGACAGCCTCGACAGCAAGAGGCTGCGCCGTCCGTGGAACCCTGATCTGCACCCGCGCGACAGCAAGGGCCGCTTCATTGAGACGGGCGGAATCGCCCGCCTCTGGGGCGGTGGCCTGGCCCGCGTCGTACGAGCCCTCGGCGGCCGGGACGTCCTGGTCGAGAACCTGGCCACACACAAGCAGTCCACCGTGCACGCGTCCCGGTTGACCATGGTCACCCGGCCTGACGGCACCGCCCCGACCAAGAGCAAGAGCAAGGTCCGCGACGAGGACGAGCGCCGCACCACGGACGTGCGGCGCGGCACCGGCCGGGACGACGACGACCCCGGCGACCAGGGCGACACCCCCGATGACCCGCACGACCAGGACGACCAGGGCGACGACATCGGGGAGGACGTCGACGGAGAGGACCGTGGTGCGACGGAGCCCGAACCGGAGGACGACGAACCGTACCTGCCTCGTGGCAGGGCCTTCCGCGATGGCGAAGAGGACACCCAGAACCCCGAGACCGTCCACTACAACAACGCTCTGCCGATGCCGGGAAACCGCCTGGCCCGGCACCGGGCCGGCCAGGGCGACGCCTTGCGGGCTCCCGGCGGGAAGCCGACGAAGGGCAACCCGAACGGGCACCTGAAGTACCGCGACACCGACCACGCCAACGACGCCGCCAACGAGCTGGTCGATGACTACCTGGAAGGGCTGAAGGATGCCTGGGCCGCCGATGGCTGGGACGACGACGATGCCCGCGACCTGTACGAGCAGCTGGAAGACGCCGTCGGCGACCTGATCCAGGTCGATAACCGAGAGCACGATGCCACCACCCGGGACCTGATCGACGGGCTTCCGGATTCAGCGGCCAAGGCCGAGGAACTGGCTGAGCTCGCTGACCGTGCGGGCAAGACGGACCTTGCCGAGGCTGCCGCCACCCTGTCCGACGCCCTTGATCTCGCCCACACGCGTTTCACCGCTCACGGCGACACGCCCCTTCGAAACCCCCGGAAGAACGCACCCGCCCGGCTGGGGGCCTGGCACCCGAGCCCCGCAGCGCCAGCGAAGAAGGCGGCCGCCAAGCGCGTCCGCCGCGATCCCAACCGGCGCTACAAGACCCTGGACGACGTACGAGCGCACTGGGCCAGCGGCAAGCTGACACCGTTCCAGAAGAACGAGGAACGGCACGCCGCCCACCGCGAAGCGATGCGCTCGTACATGGACAAGCTCGACAAGCCGCAGCTGTCGCGCAACGGGCACTTCACCATCGGGAAGCTCCCCGAGACCTCCGGTGACGGGCCGTCGGGCTGGGCCGTGACCCACAACGACACCGGCATCCGCCTGGCCGCCACCCCGCGCAAGGCCGAAGCGCTCGACTTCGCCAACCGTATGGAGACCGCGCAGCTCAACGGGAAGCCGGTCGACTGGAACGCCCCGGACGCGCTCGACCAGCTCCGCACTCCCGAAGGTAAGCGTCTCGGCGTCAGCATGGCCGCCGAGTCCCAGAAGGCGTTCGCCGAGCGGGCCGTCAAGAAGAAGGAAGGCGCCACCTCCCGCACGAAGCCCGCCGCCCCCACCCTCTCGTCGGAGCAGCAGGCGGCGCAGGACGTCGCTGCCCGCACCGGTGTCCCCGCCTCGAACATCGGCGTGGGTCACATTGGAGGTGCTGGTGAGGCCCCGGGCCGTCAGCAGGGCCGCCCCCGCAACGACGCGGAGCTCCGCGAGTTCTGGAAGCGTGGCGGCGCTCACGCCGGGGCCCGCAAGGACAGCCGGAAGGCGCAGGGCAACGCCCTGCGTCTGATGGCCAACGACCCGAACCTGCGCATTACGCTCGCCAGCCACCACGGCTTCGCCATCGTGGAGGACACCAGCGCCGATGACGCCTCGCGCTTCCGGGTCCTCACCTCGGGCGCCGGCCGCCGCCTGGCCGGTCTCGGCGTCGGCCGCATCCACGAGTACGGGCGGTTCCCCGACCGGGAGACCGCCGACCGCTTCGCCCTGTACCTCGGCAGTAACCTTCGGGACAAGGACGGCCGGACCCTCGACTGGGGCGACCCGAACATCGGCGCGGCGCTGAGCACGTTCCGCGACAAGGACGGGCAGCCCTCAGCTCTCGCCATCTGGCAGCTCGCGGGCCAGTTCGACCGAGAGCGCGGCGTCTCCGACAGCGCGGCCGCCCGCCTGGGCCGCCGCCATAACGAGCCGACCGAAGAGCAGCGCAACAACCCAGAGACCGCCCCCGCGAACCCCGCACCGGGTGTTCCGGACGAAGATGTGACCCAGCCGGCCGCCGGCCAGCGCAACGAGCAGGAGGAGCAGAGTGAGCGGGTACAGCGCGCTGGTGAAGGCGTACTGGGAAACGTACCGGCCGCAGGCGCTGGCGGAGATCGCCGTGACGACGCCGCCGGAGAGGTGGTTCGCGGAGCAGAGCGCGGAGATCGAGGAACTGATCGCGGACTACCGGGACGACTTCAGGGAGGAGCCGGAGCCGGGGGCGGACTTCCGAGAGGCGATGCAGCTGATCAACATGGCCACGATGAGGGCACGGGAGAAGGCCCTGCACGAGATGCTGTACAGCCTGCCGAAGGAGCCGGGCACGGAGGACATGGAGATGCCGATGGTGACGCTGCCGAAGATCGCAGCCGGGTAACCTTCGGCTCTGCCGAGCAGGAGCAGACCGCTCCGCAGTACCAGCCGCCGGAGGACGGCCGCACCGTCGTCCCCAGCGGCGTCCTGGCCCGCGTCAAGGCCAACATCGCCGCCATCGAGGTGCTGCGCCGCCTCCAGGAGGAGAACCGGCCGGCCACGGCCTCCGAGCAGGAGACCCTGGCCCGCTGGTCCGGCTGGGGCGCCACCCCGCAGGTCTTCGTGGACTCCCCGAAGCCCGAGTTCGCACCGCTTCAGCGCCGGCTCCGGGAACTCCTGAGCGACAGCGAGTACGAAGCCGCGCAGGACAACACCCTCAACGCCCACTACACCGACCCGGCCATCGCCCAGCAGGTGTGGAAGGCCGTACGCGAACTCGGCTTCGACGGCGGGAACGTCCTGGAGCCGGGCAGCGGCTCCGGCAACTTCATCGGGTACGCCCCTGAGCACGCCCACATGACCGGCGTCGAGCTGGACCCGATCACCGCCGGTATCGCCAAGGCCCTCTACCCCCACGCGGACATCCGCAACGAGGGCTTCGAGAAGACCCGCGCCGCGAACGGCACGTTCGACCTGACCGTCGGCAACGTCCCCTTCGGTGACTACCAGGTCGTGGACATGCGCCACAACAAGGGCGGCCACAACATCCACAACCACTTCATCCTGAAGTCGCTGGACCTCACCCGCCCAGGCGGCCTGGTCGCTGTCGTCACCTCCCGCTTCACCATGGACGGCGCCACCCCGCGGGCCGAGGACGCCCGTATGGAGATGGCTCGGAAGGCCGACCTGGTCGGCGCGGTCCGTCTCCCCTCCGGCGCCCACCGCCGCACCGCCGGCACGGACGTCGTCACCGACCTCCTCATCTTCCGGCGCCGGGAGAAGGACAAGGACTTCACCTCCGGCCGCACCCGCAACGGCGAGGTGAAGCCGCCCGAGCAGCGCAAGCAGGACGACCCGCCGACGTGGGTGCACTCGGTTCGGGTGAACGACCTGCCGGGCCAGGACCCGGACGACGTGAAGGCGCCCAAGGTCCACGTCAACCCGTACTTCCTGGAACGCCCCCGCAACGTCCTCGGTGACATGCACGTCGGTGACGGCATGTACGGGCCGGGCGAACTGCGCGTGCACGTCGCCGGCGACCTGAACGAGGAACTGGGCCACACCCTGAAGCGGGTTGTGGACCGCGCGAAGGACGCCCGCCTCACCTACAAGGCCGACACCGGCGAACGCCGGAAGGTCGAGCTGCTGTCCGAGGACTCGCAGCGGCCCGACGGGCACGTAGAGCTCCACTCGGACGGCACCCTGACGCAGGTCCGCGACGGCATGGTCCACCCCTACGACGTGCCGAAGACGCAGATCGAGGAGGCCAAGCAGCTCCTCGGGCTCCGCGACTCCATGAGAGCCCTGGTGCGGGAAGAGTCCCGGCCGGACGCCGACGAGAACCTGATCGAGACGCTGCGCGCCGACCTGAAGGCCCGCTACGACAAGTACAACGCCAAGTTCGGCTCCGTGAACCGGTTCGACTGGGCGGACCGGATGGCCACTGACCCAGAGACGGGGCAGCAGGTCAAGAAGGCATACCGCAAGCGGCCGCCCATGGGCGGGCTCCTGTCCAAGGACCCGACCATGGCCGTGATTCTCTCCCTCGACTCGTACGACGAGAACACGAAGACGAGCACACCGGCCGCGATCTTCACCAAGCGGCAGTCCCGGCACCGGACCATGGCGGAGCGCGCCAGCAGCCCCGAGGACGCGATGGCGATCGTCCTGGAGCAGCGCGGCACGCTCAACATCGACGCTCTTGCCGACGTCATGGGCGTCAGCCCCGAGAGCGCGCGGGAACGTCTCCTTGCCGCCCGGTCCAAGGACCCGGAGACCGGCGAGGAGTACCCGCTGGTCTTCGAGCCCCACGACCGCGGCGACCTCATCCCGGCAGCCGAGTACCTGTCCGGGAACGTGCGGGAGAAGCTGGAGCAGGCCCAGGCCCTCGCCGGGCAGGACTCCCGCTTCGAGATCAACGTCAAGCACCTGGAAGACGTTCTGCCGGAGGAAATCTCCCCCGGCGAGATCGACGCCCCCATGGGCGCGGCCTGGCTCGGCCGCGACCCTGTCCAGGCGTTCCTGCGGGAGAAGCTCGAATCCGACTCTGTCACCGTCAGCTACCAGGGCGGCTCGATGTGGAAGGTCGACGCCCCCGAGCACGTCACCAACAGCCAGGCGGCCCGGTCGATCTGGGGCACCAAGGGCTTCAACGCGGTCAAGCTCGCCGAAGCGATCCTCACCAACGGCCGGATTCGCGTTACCTACCGGGGCGACGACGACAAGTCGTACGTGGACGAGGACGCCACCGCCGCGGCCCAGACCAAGGCCGAAGAGATGCGCGAGGAGTTCCAGGACTGGCTGTGGGCCACCGAGGAACGCACCGAGCAGATCAAGAAGCGGTACAACGACCTGCACAACAACCTGGCTCTCAGGTCGTACGACGGCCAGCGCCGGACCATGCCCGGCCTCGCCGAGTGGTTCAAGCCGCACGCCCACCAGCACGCCGCCGTCGCGCGCATGGTCAACGAGCCCGCGGTGCTCCTCGCTCACGAGGTCGGCGCCGGCAAGACCGCCGAGATGGCCATGGGCGTCATGGAGCTCCGGCGCCTCGGCATGGTCAACAAGGCCGCGATCGTCGTCCCGAACCACATGCTCAACCAGTTCCGCGACGAGTTCGCCGAGCTGTACCCGGAGTCCGCGACGAGCGGGCGCATCCTCGCCGCGTCCAGCGACGACCTCCAGGGCCGCAAGCGCCGCGAGTTCATCGCCCGCGTCGCCACCGGCGACTACGACGCGGTGATCCTCACCCAGAACGCGTTCGAGTCCATCCCCATGCGCCCCGAGGTGCAGCTCGCATACATCGAGCGGGAGAAGAAGCAGCTCCAGGAGTCTCTGAAGCGGCAGAAGCAGGAGGAGGCCGAGAACAACCCGGGCAAGCAGGCCGACTCCCGGATGGTCAAGGACATCCGCAACCGGCTCAAGAAGCTCGAAGCGAAGATCCAGGCCAAGCTCACCGCCCAGAAGGACATGGCCGGCCTCTACTTCGAGGACACGGGCATCGACTACGTCGTCGTAGACGAGGCCCACCACTACAAGAACCTCTCCACGAACTCCACGCTCCCCGGCGCAGGGATCGAGGGCTCCAACAGGGCCTCCGACCTCGACATGAAGCTGGAGTACCTGCGAAACACGACCAAGTCCGGGCGCGTGGTCACCTTCGCGACGGCCACCCCGATCTCCAACAGCATCACTGAAGCGCACACCATGCTGCGCTACCTACGCCCTGACCTGCTGGACAAGGCCAAGATCCGCAACTTCGATGACTTCGCGTCCACCTACGGCAAGGTCGTCTCCGGTACCGAGCTGGCCGCCGACGGGTCCGGGTTCAGGGAAGTCAGCCGCTTCGCCGCCTTCCGGAACATGCCGGAGCTGCTGCGGATCTGGCGCACCGTCGCCGACGTCAAGAACTCCGACGACCTCGCCGAGTACCTGGACACGCCGGACGTGGCCGGCGGCAAGGCGGTCACCATCTCCGTCGAGCCCACCGACGGGCTCGTGGACTACATGGAGGAGATCGCCCGCCGGGCAAGGGCTGTGAAGGGCGGCCAGGTCGACCCCAAAGCCGACAACATGCTCAAGATCAACTCAGACGGGCGGAAGGTCTCCCTCGACCCCCGCATGGTCGGCATTGACGAGCAGGGAGCCAAGCTCCCCGCAGCGGCCGACAACATCGCCCGGATCTACGCCGACACCAAGGACGCGGTCTATCCGTCCTCGAAGAACAACCCGACCCCGCACGAGACGCCGGGCGGCCTTCAGATCGTCTTCCTGGACATGGGCACCCCGACCGACCCGGGCCAGTCCAAGAAGAAAAAGGGGAAGGCCGAGGGCCCGGCCAGCGTGGAGGAGATGGGCCAGTCCAAGTTCCCGGCCTACCAGGAGCTGAAGGAACTCCTGATCGAGCGGGGTGTTCCGGCCGAGAAGATTCGTTTCATCCACGAAGCGAAGAACGACGCGGAGAAGTCCCGGCTCTTCGCCGACGCCCGCAACGGCAAGATTTCCGTGCTTCTGGGCTCCACCACGAAGATGGGCGTGGGAACCAACGTCCAGCTCAGGGCGACCGCCCTGCACCACCTGGACTGCCCGTGGCGCCCCGCCGACCTCGAACAGCGCAACGGCCGCATCATCCGCCAGGGCAACGCCAACCCCGAGGTCGCGATCTTCCAGTACGTCACCGAGGGGTCGTTCGACGGGTTCTCGTGGCAGACGGTGGCCCGCAAGGCGAAGTTCATCCGCCAGATCATGAAGGGCAACCTGACCGAGCGGACCGTCGAGGACATCCCCGATGGAGTCTTCAACGCCGAGCAGGTCACAGCCATCTCCACGGGCAACCCCTACCTGCTGGAGCAGGCCAACGTGAAGGTGGCCCTAGGCGCCCTGCGCCGCAAGCACAAGGGCTACATGCGCGCGATCGAGGGCTACAAGTCCACGATCCGCTCCGCCGAGCGAACCAAGAAGTACACGGACGAGCTCACGGCCCAGCTCCGTGACGTCGTCGCGCGCAGGAAGAACACCCGCGGTGACGCCTTCAACGCCACCATCGGCACCACGGACTTCACCAAGCGGGACAAGGCGGCCAAGGCCCTCCGTACCGCAGCCCTCGCCGTCCTGCGGCAGGGCGCTGAGGACCCCTACCGGCGCGGCGGCCACCCCGAGGTCATCATCGGCAAGGTCGGCAACATCGACGTCGTCGCCCAATACCGGGCGGGGTGGAACTCGTCCGGTCGCGTGCACCTGGTGGACATCCACATGCCCGACGTGCCGCAGACCACCTACTCCTACGACGAGAAGGACCTGAATAGGGACTCCACCCTTCCCCTGGCGCGGATCGAGGACCGTCTCGCCGACATCGACAAGGCGATCGTGCGCCTGGAGAGCCGACTCCGCCAGGAGGAACGTGCCGCGGCGACCGCCCGCGAGCGGATGGACCGTCCCTTCGAGGAGGCGGACCAGTTGGAGGCTGCCGAACGCCGCTCCAAGCTGATCGCCGCAATCATCAAGGAACAGGGACAGGCGGTGTCCAGTCCGGACGCAGCCCAGGAGAAGCGCAACCGGATGGAAGCCCTGGAGCACCAGCTCCGGGAAGCCCGCCTCGCCGCCGGCGAGAAGGCCGCGGACGTGGACGACCCGGCGGCGGAACAGGACACAGACCTCCTGCCCCGGACCCCCGCCGCACCGTCCATCAGCACTGACGAGAAGGGCCGCACGCGTATCACGTGGCCTGACGCCGAGGCGCGAAAGGCGGCGAAGGAGCGCAAGCGGGAAGAGAAGCGGCGGCAGGCCCGCGAGGCACGCGGGGAGACGGACGCCGATCCCGAGCAGGTGAGCGACGACCAGGAGCAGCCGGGCGAGGCCGGCCCGCCTGCCGGCCGCAACGAGCCGTCCGACGTCTCCGTTCCCGACACGGAGCCGTCCGAGGCGTCCACCGGAGAAAACGTCAAGCTGAACCCTGCGCAAGTGCGCTCCGAACTCGCCGGGCTGAAGCCCGAGAACGTTGACGCCCCCGAAAAGACGACGCCGGCCCAAGACGACGCCGCACCGGAGCCCGCAGCGCAGACGAGCGCCCAGCCCGTCGAGATCAATGACCTGTTCACCGACAGCAAGCTGGACAACACCAAGGCGGTCGATGGGCTCAAGCGGGCCTACCAGGACCAGTTCCCCGAGAACGCCCGCGACCGAGTCAGCCAGCTCGCCGACGAGCTGTTCAACTTCCTCGACCAGCAGTGGGGGGAAGCCGCCGGCGGAGTGTTCGGCCCTGCGAGCGACACGGCCCTGCATCTGGCCCAAGCGCTCCACGACCAGGAGATGACTCCCGAGGAACGCGAAGGCAGCTTCGGGAAGCAGGTGGGAGCTGTAGCCGAAGCGCTGCGTCAGCGCCGCGACCAGCTGTCCACCGAAACGCCCGGCGAAGACCCGCAGAACCCGGACGTCGAGAAGGACACCGAGAACAACGACACCAGCGTCGAAACACCGGCGGCCCAGCCGGCAGAGACGCCTGCCCCTGTACCGGACACCTCCAGCAACGAGCAGGGACAGCAAGAAGACCAGGAGCCTCCGGCCAGCCGCACGCCGCGGAAGCCGGGCACGACCCGCACGCCGCGCCCCGCTGGGGAGCAGGAGCGCCCCGCGACGGCGGCCCGCCCGCAGCCGGCGCAGCAGCCTGCCCCGGCCGACATGACCGCGGACCAGTTGGCCAACGCCATCGATGACGCTCAGAGCGATCTCGCGCCTCTCACCGAGTCCACCGACCCTCTGGACCTGGCCATGCGGCGGCGCCTGGAACAGCACCTGTGGGAGCTGGAGGACGAGGAGCGGCGCCGCTGGAAGCCGGAACCCAAGTACGACAACGGCAAGCTGGTCGAGCGTTCCCGCGAGGATGTGGTGAGGGACCGGCTCGCGGGCTACGGCCTGAACGATGCCGAAGTGCAGGGCCTTGTCACGCGTGTTGAGGATCTGCCCGAGGCGAAGGCCGGCGGCTACGCCGATGAGGAATGGGAGCGGATCAGCGCCGACGCGTCCGCGCGGGAGGACTACCCGCCCACCGACGAGCAGAACATCATCATCCAGGGCGCGGCCCGCCGCGGCCTGAACATGGCCGTAATGGCGCTCGCCGGCACCGGCAAGTCGTCCACCCTGAAGATGCTCTCGCACCGCATGCCGGGCAAGAAGATCGTCTACCTGGCGTTCAACCGGAGCGTCGCAGCCGAGGCCCGCGAAGCACAGGCGCGCGGGGAGTACGCGAAGAACGTGCTCGCCTCCACGGCGAACGCGTACGCCGCCCGGGTCGCCGACCGGCGCCTGAACGACCGGCTGCCCAGCAGCAGGGCCGGCGGCTTCAAGAAGCTCAGCGCCCAGCAGATCGCCGACCGCATGCGCTGGTACGACACGGTCAAGGCCGGGAACCGGGACCTCACCCCGGGCGGCGCGGCCACCGTCGCCGAGCGCATGATCCGCGAGTGGGCGAAGTCCGCCGACGCTGAGATGGGCCCGCAGCACATCAAGGCGAAGGTCGAGGGAGACCCCCGGGACCTCTTCAACGCGGTCAAACCGCTCGCTGACCGCATGTGGGCGAACCTCAGCGACCCCGAGGCCGGCGACCCCGACCGCGACCTCACGATGGACTTCGACTACATCGTCAAGCAGTGGGCGCTCGGCGGCTACAAGATCGACGCCGACACCCTGTTCTGGGACGAGGCCCAGGACGTGAACCCGGTGATGGAGGGCGTCGTCCGTGCCGCCCTCGATCAGGGCGTCCAGGTCGTGGCCGTCGGTGACTCCAACCAGGCCATCTACGGCTTCAGGGGCGCCAGCGACGCCCTGGCCAAGCTCCCCGTCGACGCGCGCGCCACGCTCACCCAGTCCTTCCGCTTCGGCCCGGCCGTCGCCGACGTCGGTAACCGGTTCCTGCGGCTGCTCGGCACCCGGATGCGGCTGAAGGGTTATGACCGCAAGAACTCCCGCATCGGGCAACTGCACCCGGGCGAAGAGTCCATGGTCATCGCCCGCACCAACGCCGGCGTCGCGCTCGCCGCGGTGCAGGCCCTCACCGCGGGCCGCACCGTCGCCGTCTCCGGAGGCGTGAAGGCGCTCCAGGAGTTCGTGCAGGCCGCCAACGCCCTGGCCGCCGGCGAGGACACTGACCACGCCGAACTGGCCCGCTTCAACGGCATGGCCTTCGACGACATCGTTGAGGAGGTCAAGGCCGACCCCGACCTCCAGCAGCTCGCCAGCCTGTTCAACCTGCTGGAGAAGCACGGCGACGACATCGACGCCCTGCTCTCCTCCGGCTCCCGGCCGGCGGCCACCGAACTCGTGGGTGACCGCGTGTGGGTTCGCCTCGACTGGAACGACCCCAACGCCAACGCCCTGAAGCGGTGGCTCGGCAACGGCAAGAACAACGGCGTCGGCAAGCTCCTGTACGACCCGGCGACCCGCCGGTACTACTACGAGCCCGGCAAGCGAGAAGTGCCGTGGAAGTCGCAGACGGGCTCCGGCGTTCACAAGATCGACAACAAGCTGTCGCTGGAAGAGGCGCAGCAGCGGATCGACGCCCACCTCGCGGAGCTGTACCCGCAGGGCGACCCCGAGGACGGCAACGGCCGTCTGGTGCCCGAGCACGAGCCGCACGACGTCCTCGTGACGACTGCTCACAAGGCGAAGGGCCTGGAGTCCGAACGCGTCCGCATCGCCGACGACTTCAAGGGCCCCGAGGACGACAACGACGGGAACATCGATTGGGACACCGTCCCGGACGATGAGGCGCTGCGTGTGGCGTACGTCGCCGTGACTCGGGCCACCGAAGTTCTCGACCCCGGGTCGCTCGGCTGGGTGTTTCGGGCTGTCAACGACGACGACCCCACCCAGCCGCCCAAGGGCGAATACCGCCGAGACTTCAAGCTGGGCGACTTCCAGACCGGCGACCAGATCGACTTCGATGACGAGGACGGCACGCCGAACATCGGCACGGTCTCGGAAATCGACGCGCCCCTGCTCACCGTGGTCAGCACCAGCGAAGAGCCGGGTATGGGAGGGAAGCGCCAGGAGATCAGCCCCGCGCAGGTGCGCCGCCGCAACGGCCAGGGCCAGCCGCTGCTGCCCGCGGCCACCGACGAAGAGCTGGACCAGGCCATCGCCGAGGGCCGCTACGGCTCCAAGGGCACCACCACCCTCAACCCGCAGCGGGTCCGGAACGACCTCGCAAACCTCAACGACAACAACACTCGCTCGGACACCAGCACCCCGAAGCCCGAGGAGAAGCCGGAGACCCCGGCGCCAGCCGAGACAAACGCACCCGCTGCCGCCCCGGCACAGGGTCTGCCGGCCAAGGACGACCAGGTAATGACGCCTGACGGCCTCGGTGACGTCATGGCCGTGCACGACGGGTCAGTGCTCGTACGCGGGGAGAACAGCACGCGTGTGTGGCCGCTGAAGGACGTGGCCCGTTCCGACGGCACCCCGTTCGGTGGGGACCGCGACGACAAGGACCCGAAGGTCCGCCAGAACGCGGAGAACATCGCCAAGGCGTCGACCCACGAGGGCCTTGAGCTGTCCACCGGCAACCGGCTGCGCGACCTCGACGTCGAGGCCGGCCACGGCACGATCGTGGATGGCGACGGCAACACCGTCGGATGGGTCCGAGCCCGCATCGGCGACAACGGCCGCCGGTACTGGTGGGGCCAGGACGCGGACGGCGGCGCCCCCGCAGACATGCAGTGGCACGAGGAACTGCCTGCCCAGGCGGGCGCCGCCCCCGTCCGCGCCGCGTCCATCGTTCGTGACGGCCTCGACTCCATCCGTCAGAAGTACACCGGCGGGACGGACGAGAGCGGCAAGCCGGAGCAGGCCAAGCGCACGCCGGTCACGCCGGACCGGGCCGTCACCGAGATGACGCTCACCCCGGCTCAGGTCCGGGAGCTAAGCCGACTTACCCTGTCCGGGAACTATGCCGACGGCACGCCGATCGACACGCTGCCCTGGAACCCGGGCCACCGCCGCTACAGCCCCTACTCGGCACAAGCCGGCGCACTGGCCGCTGCGGCGCGCGAAGCCGCCGCCCAGCAGGACCAGAGCACCCCCGAAGGTCGCCGCAACAAGAATGTGCTGCTCGGCGCCGCCCGCAAGATGGACTTCCAGCAGTACGACTCCGCCCGTCGCGCGGCAACCATTCCTGCCCCGGGAGAAGCCGACGCGTATGACAAGCCGTACGTACCGCGCGCCGAAGAGCCGGAGGTAGACGCCCCCGACGCGCCGTCGGCAGACGAGCCCGCGGCGGCTGAGCCGTTCGAGAACGACGGGGAGTGGCGGGCGGCGATGGTGCCGCTCGACGCGGCCGAGTTCCAGGTCCGCCGCGCGGCACGCCGTACGTGGGCTACGGACGACACACCGGGAAGTGTCGATTTGCTCGAACGAGCCGTTCTGGACGCGCTCGCTGCTCAAGAGGACAACGACCACGACCAGGCCGAACAGCGGCTGACCGCTGCACGCCACCATGCGGCCGCGCTCCTGAGCTCTCTGGAGGACGAGGAGCGCCAGGAGATGGAGCTCCCCTTGCGCCGCTTCCTCGACCTGGTTGATGCCCACCTCGCGCGCCACCGGGCAACCGTCGACCGGCGACGATCGGAGGACGAGCAGCGGCGCGAGATCGAGGAGGCTGCCGGGGAAGAGATCCGGCAGGCGGTCCAGGGCTCCGCAGCCGGTCAGCAGAAGGCCCCCGATACGGACGACACCGAAGTTCTCGACCCCGTCCAGGTGGACGAAGGCGACTACGTCCGCGTCGAGACGCAGGACACCGAGGGCAACGCCGTCATCCGTGACGGGTACCTGCTCGCTCCCCCGAAGCAGGTCACAGCTACCCGAGGCGATCAGCGCGTCAAGGCGTGGCGCCTGCACGTGGGAGATCAGCCGGGCGATGAGCCGTCCCCGGACAACGCCCTCACGATCCTTCCCGATGAGAAGGTCGAACGACTGACCGCCCCGGTCAAGGCCCGCAACGATGACGAGGAGCGCCCCGGCAGGACCGACGACGACCGAAAGGACCGCGACGAGCGGCGGTCCGCTCGACGGCGGTCGAGAGGCGGAGCCGACGCGCTCCAGGGCGCCGACGCACCGTCTGGGAGCCCGGGCAACGTTCCGAACCTCGCCTTCCCCCATTTGGATACGCGCCGCGGCGACGGAGTTCGTGACTGGGTTGGCTTGTGGGCGACTCCGCAGCCCAATGGGGTCCGCAACGTATTCCTCGGCCGGGCCGCAGCCCAGAACCCTCACTGGACGGACCGCGTCGATCCATGGGACGTACGCCAGTGGATCTCCACGATGGCTGACGTCGACCCCATGGGCCAGTTCGATGAGAACGAGCGCCGAAACCTTGGAGAGGTGCCGCAGGAGGCGCGCGGGTTCCTTGCCGGTCTCGCCAGTGATCTGCGTGCATCCTCGCTGAAGAGGGGCAACGAGCTCGTCGGGGAGATCCGGCCCATTTTGAGGGAGCACATCGCGACCCGGAAGGGCCGGGAGAAGGCCCGTGAAGAGCTCAACGAGTTGACCCGGAAGAGGGTCAACGAGGCCCATGAAGAAGTTCGCGCATACATCGCCAAGGCTCGGGCCGGTGCGGCCGAACACGGACTCACCGAGCAACAGGCGGAAGACTTCATCCTTGACCTGGTCGGCGGCGACCACCCTGGCGAGGTGTCCTACGGCTTGAACGCCGTTTACCCAGAAGTGCTTCGCCCCCTCGCTGCCGCCGTCAACGACGGGCGCGCTTACATGAGCGCCTTCGGCGGCTGGTCCTCGATGGATGACTCCCACAGCTTCTCCGGGTGGAGCGCGGTGAACCGGCGGCGAGCGGCTGTTGGTGCTCCGATGGTGCCGGCTGCCGACCCGGCCACCCGCACGGGCGACATCGTGGCTGGTGAAGCAGAGCTGCCCAAGGGCATGCGCTGGGTGAAAGGCTCAGACCTGCGGCAAGGAGACATCTTCCGCGAACCGGAAGCTCAGGACGCAGACGGAATTTTCGTCGGGCTGGCCTCACCTCAGTACGTCATCCACCTGCACCGGGGCGGCCGCGAGGGTGTCGTCCGATCCGTGAACCTGGACCCCCACAACGGACGCGCGAGCGTGCAGCCCGACTCGTGGGTCGTGCTCGTGGAGAAGCCGGAACCGGCCGTACGCAAGAAGGCTCAGCAGCGGGCACGTACGGACACACACACCGCCGCGGAGCTGCTGACTGACGAAGAGATGTACGAGCTTGGCGGCCCCGACCGGGTGCAGGAACTCGCAGGGCGTGCCGAGATAGTTCCGGCAGACGAGAGCACGTCAATAATCAAGGGGACGTGGCTCGTCAAGGTCGATGGCGTAGAAGTCGGCCGGTTCGACAACACCGACAAGCTGAGCGAGTACACGGCGGTGACCCCCGACGGGCAGCGCCGCATATGGCACGAGCCGGAGCTCGCGGCGGCCGGGCTTGTCCTGGCCCACGAGGGAACAGCCGACGGCACCAGCCGGAACGAGGGTTCGGAGGGTAAGGACGACGACCACCGTCAAGACGGCACCGGCAGTAGCAGTTCCAACGGGCCCTCCGCCAGCCATGAGGGCGAGGCGGACGCGGACACGTTGAGCGGCGACCGCAGCAGCGCTGTCGATGGGCGCCGCGTGCCCACAGAGGAGGAGATGCACCAGTACGAGACCGGACCCAACCGAGTAGTCAATGAGGAAGGCGAGCGGGTTCTGTTCGGTTTGCCCGAGCGGATGCGCGAACTGGCCGGCGAGGGGGTGGTACCGACACCCCGCGTGCGGTCCGACGATGGAGAGCAGGTCTGGCGGAACGGCCGCCTGATCGGCAGCATGTCCGCGCCGCACCTTGCCAGCCCTTACCCGGATGTTGTGGGCGAGTCGTGGAGCAGCAAGCCCCCGTTCTCCACCCTCGGCACCAGCTTCACCAGCCGCGAGGCCGCCATCGCGAACCTCGTACTGCGCGACCGGGAGCACGGCGAGCCGGACTTGAAGGCCGTACGCCCCGACCTGGCGTGGAAGCTGGGGAATGCCGTGGATCTGGCCTTCCCTCCGAAGGACACGCCGTTTCGAGGTCTGGAGACGCTGGCTGGCAATCCTGCCGACCTGGAGCGCTACCACGCGCTGCGCGCCCTGGTGTCCGAGCTGGGGCGCGGGGTGACCCCCTCCGGGAACGTGGCCGCGGACCTGGCGCACCTGCATGACGAACTGCTGTGGCTCGACAGCACGCACTACAAGCACCAGAAGCCTGGCCGCAACGAAGCAGTAATCCTCGGGCCGGGGTGGTTCGCGGACAAGATCAGCGAGTTCCTGGACGTGCTGCGCCCGGAAGACCCCCGAGCCAAGCACCATGTGGTCAGCAAGGACCGGGCCGCCCGCCAGTACGTCGATGAGCTGACGCAGAACGGAGGACTGGATAACGCGGAGACGGCGCCCATCGCCGACATCCACGCCGGCGACGTCGTCCAACTTCACGGACGCATGACGGGCTTCTACCCCGGATACACCAACCGCCGGCTCGGCTACGTCGTCGGTGACCCGAAGAAGGTCACCTTCAGGGAAGCTGGTGTCAGGCACAAGGGGTACCGGGTCGACGTCACGGAGGACCCGTTCCAGGCGGCGCGCGGCAGGTTGGAGCCCCACACCTTCATCATCCCGGCCGACGGCGGAACAGGTCTGCGCCTGGCTCGGGCCGAGGACGTGAACCTGGACTTCGACCAGCACCACTACGGCCGCCAGACCGGTGAAAATCCCCGCCCCGTAGCGCCCGACAGTGACGCGGCTTCGGGTGCCGCGGGCGCCCCCCGGCCGGTCCCTTCCGTAGAGCCGGCCGAGGACCGGACTGCGGCGCCGGAGGCCGTCGCCGCGCCGGAGCCGGTCGGGGGCCGCCCCGCCGAGTGGACTCAGGTCAGCGACCTCCAACTCGGCGACCTGGTACGGGTCGACGGGGTCACCAAGCAGGGAACCGCCCGCACGCTCGCGGGGCACGTCGTGGGCGGACCGGCCCTTATTCCGGTGACGCGGAAGGGCCGCGCCACGGACATGTGCCGCGTTCTGATTGCCGACAGTCCGAGCGCCCATACCGGTGCCCCTGTGTACGTCCTGCCCGACGCCGCGGTGGCGCGCGCTACCCGCGAGGACACCGACCAGTTCCAGGGGGCACCGCAGACAGGTGCTGACGCCGATGTGTTGACCGGCCGCATCCCGGACAGGGTGCCCACCGACGCCCAGGGCAACGGCCTCTTCCCCGGCGCGCTCGTCACCGACAACGACGGCAAGGAGGGCGTAGTCACGGGCGCGAGCTCGGACAGCGTCCGCGTGCAGTTCGGCGACGACCGCACCGACGACGCCCACTCACCTACCTCCCTCAACGTCACCGACGGCGGCGCGGCCCGGCCCTCCGGCTGGACCACGGATGGCCGCCGGGTCCGCGAAGGAAACGTCGTCGGCGACCAGGACGGCCGCCGGCTTGGCACCGTTGAGTCCGTGGACGGAGACACCGCCACCGTCGCCACCCCGGACGGGATGCAGGACGTGCCCATCGGTGACCTGCGCGTCATCGGGGACACGGAGGAAGACGACACCACGCACAAGGTGGTCCGTGTCGCTCCGACACCTGCCGGCAAGGTGCAGGAGGGCGACGTCCTCGTACGGCAGACGCCCAAGGGCCCGCGCACCGCCCGGGTCACCCACCGGGAGGAGCAGGGCGAGCAGACACAGCTCGACCTGGAGGACACCACCACCGGCGAGACCACCACGCTCTCGACCGCGAACGACACAGACGTTCAGCGAGCCGAAGGCGCAGACGGTGCTCCGCCGGAGCTCGGGCCGGAGGACGCCCCCAGCGACGACGACGAGATCACCACCCACGAACCCACGCCGGCGGTCGCCCCGGTCTCCGGCCCGACCGTGGACCCGCAGCTCTCTCCCGAGGAACGCGACGCGGTCAGGGACCGCGGGCAGGCCCCGGCAAGCGACCCCGAGGCCCAGCAGGCGACGGCTCGCATCGTCAACGACCTGCCGGTCACCCCCACGCAGGCGACCGTGCTCGCCGAGGAACTGCGCGAGGGCGCCGACCCGGAGACCCCCGATGGACGGGCTGCCAGACGCGCCGCGGACCGCTTGGACACCGCCGCAGGCAACGAACCGGACGACGTCGACAAGCCCGAGCCCGGCACCGTCGGCTCCGTCGGCGAGGGCGACACGATCACCCTCCCCGACGAGTTCGACCCGGACACCATGACCGCGTACCGCGTCGTGAACGTGCAGGCGGCCCCGGGCGGCCTGCGGGCTCTCACGATCGAGGACGGGGACGGGCTTCGCTTCGAAAGGACCCTGGCCTCCTCCGAGCCGCTGTACCAGGTCCCCGACCCGGAGACCCCGGATGCTGCCGACGACACCGAGGAGCGCGACCCGAACCCGGCCCCCAACGCGGACAGGGTCCGCGACGACTACACGGACGCAGTCGTACGTGCGGTCGTGGACAGCGCCCTCGAAGGCACGACCACGCCCGGCAGCATCCACCAACTCCGGCAGCAGATCGCCGAACGGCTCAC
Source organism: Streptomyces sp. DT224 (assembly GCF_049844595.1). Lineage (NCBI taxonomy): Bacteria > Bacillati > Actinomycetota > Actinomycetes > Kitasatosporales > Streptomycetaceae > Streptomyces > Streptomyces sp. DT224. Next base: position 30,579 of record NZ_JBNCLI010000016.1, on the reverse strand, counting down.
CCCCGAGGCAATGCGTGCAGCGATGCGGCGCGCCCGCAACGGGGCGCTGGCCGCCGTCACCGACGCCGGGTTCCAGGGCAAGGAGCGCGACGACTTGGTGCGCGCGCTGCGGCAGGACGCTGCCCGGGCACGCACCGAAGCAGTGCGCGCCGCGGTGCGGACCCTGGACGACCTGGAGCCGCTGGACGGCGAGTCGGAGGAAGACACCGCGAACCGTGCAGCCGACCTTCTGCGCCTCATCCCGCAGGCCCTGCACACCCGGCCGACCGGAGTTGATGACACCGACGGGGAGACCGGCATCAACGACGACGTCGCCCAGCACGCCGACGACGCGGTGAGCGACGCCCTTCAAGCCGCGGCGGACAGCGGCGAACTCCTCACCCCAGAACGTCGTGCTGAGATCGTGCGGCAGATCGCCGCCCGCCTCGACGGCAGCCGCAACGCGGCCGCGCAGCGGATCGCCTCCCGGCTGCCCGAAGGTCAGCGCGCCCGTGTCCTGCCGCAGCTCGTGGCGGGCCTGGCCGCTATCGCTCGGAAGCTCATCGCCGTGATCGGAGCATTCCTCAAGGCCCTCGCCAGAGCGTGGCGGGCCGGCCGCGAGAGCCTGCGGCGTATGCGCGAGCGCATCTCCCGCTTCCGCCGAGGGTTGATGCGGCGCATCCGGTCGTGGCCGGAAACGCGCCGGCTTCGCCGCCTGGCTGCCCCGGGCAACCTGCCACAGCAGACCGACGGGCTGCCGCTCGGTGACCGCGTCGCCCACTGGGCGCGGCTTCTTCCCGCCCCGGGCCGCTTCGGGCAGGTCTCCCGGCGAGCCCGCTGGTACCGGCCGGCCAGCCGTGCATCTCTTGCCGCCGGCCAGCTGCCCCCGGTGCAGGACGGTGTGCGCTGGACACCCAACCGGGCAGCAGACGGCGGCCCGGGCGCCCAGGCCCTGCGCCACCTTGCAGCCGTCCGTGCGGCCGGGCAGGACGTGGACACCGACGTCATGAACCGGCTGCGCGGCACTGCCCCGGAACTCGGCGACGACCCGCACGAGACAGTCCGTCACGCAGAGCAGCATGCCCTGGCGGCGGAGCGCCGTCTGCGGGACCTCGAAGCGGCGGCCGCCGGCGGCGCTCCAGGCGCGGACCTGGAAGCGGCGGCGGCACGCGCCGAGGCGCAGTCCGCACGGCAGGAAGCCGCACGCCTTCAGCAGGCGTACGCCGCGGCGTTGCCCGAAGCGGTGCGGGACACCCTGGCCGAGATCCGCGAGATGGGGCCGGGCACCACCGCCACGCTGGTGACCACCCCGGACAGCGACCCGGCCGCCGTACGGGCGCTCACGGACATAGCGCAGTTCGTACCTCGCGACTGGCTGTCGCCGACCGAGGCCCGGTTCATCGGGGCTCGCACTGGTGAGGCCGGGGGCTATGACCCGGAAAGCCGGATCGCGACCGTCGCCGACCTCGGCGACTCTGGCCGCCGCACAGCTGCACACGCCCTGCTCGCGCATCTCCAGCAGCACTACCCGGATGTGCTGGCCGCGCAGCAGGCGTTCCACTTCACCCGCACCCACGGCGGCAGGGTAGGAGCGCGGCGCCGCGCACCGCTGGACATGCTCCTCGCGCGGCTGTTCCGCAACAGCACGGACCAGGACACCAACCGGGACCTTGTCCCGCTCGGTATTGCCGCCATGTTCGACGGCGACTGGTACGAGGACGACGACCTGCGAGCGTTCCTCCTTGGACTGCTCGCCACCCGATAGAAGGAGAACGGCATGAGGGTCATAGGCACGCTGGAAGACGGAGCCGCCTACGCCGTGGAAGTCACCGGCCGGGAAGACCGGCCGGTGACCGGCTCCCGCCGCGTACGGGCGTTGGTCGAGCAGCAGATTGGGAGCCCGGTCCTGCTCGGCCCGCTCGGGCCCCGGCGGGACCTGGTGGCCACGGACACCGCCGCGGTGCTCGCGCTGCTGCGCGACCGTACGAGGGTGGTGGAGGTCAGACCGTGATGGCGAATACCCAGAGGTGAGGGTCGGGGCCGGGCAGGATCACGTAGTGAACGATGGCGGTACGCGTCGTGATGACACGGACCGACTCGTCCATTTCGTACTTGTCGGCCTGCGGCCAGGACCAAGGGTCCTCGCAAGCTCGGACGATCGCCGCCTTGAGCTCGTCCCGGTCAGTTTCGGGCAGGTCGCGGATGGTCTGGCCGACTGCGGACGCGAAGCGGGCCGGGATCGCGGTCACTCGCCGAAGACCTCGGCCATGCTCATAGCGTCGCGCTCGGGACGGCCGGCCGCATCCCACTCTCGGAAGGCCCCGCGTGCCAGTTCAGTGGCCCGCTCTTCCCGGTCGGGTGCGCCCGGCGCTTCAGCGGCGCGCAACACGCGCTCCACGTACTTGTCGACCGGCAGCCCGTATCGGCGGGCGGAATCGGCCACTTGGTCCGCCAGGCGGTCGTCTACGGACACCGTCAGCTGAGTCATGCTTCGAGAGTAGCGAGCGGCGGGAACCGGCGGCAGGGGAACGGCCCGAGACGTAAGCGGCTCTGGCCCGGACCCTGCCGTCGTGGACTACGCATACGCCGTGAAGAACCTGCCCCAGCCCGCCGCCGATCCGGCCGGCGGCGCCCCGGCCGACCCGCCGCCCCAGGAGATGCAGCCGCCCCAGGAGGACGACGCGCGCCCCTGGGCCGGCGACGTCTATGACGAAGGCGACGAGACGGACCCCGCAGAGGCGTACGCCGCGCTGTCCGGGCCGAACGGTGAGCAGGCGTGGCTCGACAAGGCCGAGGACGGCACCCTCACCGGCTGGGTACGGGACGAGACCGGCCAGGTCTGGCGGTACTCCGACCCCGACACCTGGGCCATCGACGTGGACGACGCAGAGATGCAGGAGACCGGAGGCACCCACGGACAGCCGCCGGCCGAGAGCGCCGACGGCCAGGGCGCCGTGGTTCCCGACTCGGGCGCCGACACCCCGGACGGCGTGGAGCCACTCGAATTCGGCACCGCGGACGAGGTAGTCGACCCCGCAGCGGACCCCGACACCGAGGACGACCCGGCCGCAGAATCCGACGAAGACCTCGGCGACGGAGACGACCCCGACACCGAGGACGAGGACAAGGACGGCGGCTCGGCCAAGAAGAAGGGCAAGGCGCCGTGGCAGTGAGCCAACGGCGCAGGACGGCCCACCGCACGTCCAGCGCAGGACGCTAACCCCTCCACGGGGGCACGGTGCGCACCGCCCGAGACGTCCGCCAGGAGGAACCCGCCGTGCCCCGTACCCCGCCGCCCAGCCGCTCGCGCCCGAGCAGGGGCATCGTCCGCGCCATCTATGCCGTCACCGGCGTAGTGGATGAAGTCCAAGACCTCATTCTGCCCGGGGCGTTCACCCGGACTCTCGCCAACCGCAGGGTGAAGAGCGTCTGGCATCACTCCTGGAAGGACCCGGTGGGGAGCGTGCTGGAGGTGGAGGAATGGCTGCCGGGAGACCCGCGGTTCGCCACCATTCCCGACGGCAGTGTCTGGCCGCGCGAGGCGGGCGCGCTGGTGGCCACCGTCCAGTTCAACTTGGGCACCTCGTGGGGGCGCGACGCCTACGCGCAGGTCAAACAGTGGCACGAGAACGGCGAGGCGGCCTTCTCTATCGGATACAAGGTCACGCCCGGCGGGGCCTCCAAGCGCCACGACGGCGTGCGGATCATCCACGATCTGGACTTGTTCGAGGTCTCCCCAGTCCTGCACGGCGCCCACTCCCTCACGCGGAGCCTGGAAGTGAAGGCGTTCGCCGGCGGAGGCCAGGAAGAGCTGGAGCACAAGGCGACGTGGTCGGCCGTCGAGTTCAAGGCGGCCGAATCAAGCGTGGGCACTGGTGTGATGGTCGCGCTGAAGCTCCAGCCCGACGTCGCAGCGAAGATCGCGCATCCCGACGGCACCGCGGCCGAGCACTTGCACGTGACGCTCGCCTACCTGGGAGAGGCTGCGGAACTCGGGGGGCATCCGGACGACCTGCGCGACATCGTCGCACCGGCCGTCACCGGCAGCAGCCCGCTGGCCGGCACGATCGGGGGAATCGGCCGCTTCCCCGATACGGGAGACGGTGAGCCGACGTGGGTTCCTGTGGATGTGCCCGGCCTTGCGGAGCTGCGCCAACGAGTCGTGGACGCGCTGCGGACCTCGGTGTACGCCGACAAGCTCGACTCCCGGCACGGCTACACCCCGCACATCACCCTCGGCTACGGACTCCCGGAGATCGACCCGGTAGCCGCGACGCCCGTCACGTTCGAGCAGATCGCCGTTGTCCGAGGAGCAGACACCTCGTTCGTCCCCCTGGCCCCGGCGGCCGAAGAAGCCCCCGCCCTCGACCGGGCGCCGGCCGCCCAACAGCCGCCGGTCGAGATGAAATCGGCCGCGCAGCTCGTACTGGAAGCGAAGGCCGCCCACCCTGCCGCCCGTATCGAGACGAAGGCGGCCGCCCGCATCGTGCTCGAAGCGAAGTCCCTCCCATCCCCGGAGAGCATCATCATGCGCCCCATGCCCCTGTCCTACGAACAGCTTCACGCCCGCCTCGCCGACTCCGTCCGGCACCTCTTCAAGAACGACGAGAAGGGAACGGGCGACGGGTGGGTGTGCGTCGAGGCGACATACCCCGACCACGTCATCGTCACCCAGCACAACGACGACACCGGCAGCACGACCTTCTCCGTCCCGTACGTCATCGCAGGCCGGGACATCGACCTCGGCACGCCGACCGAGGTCGAGCTGACCACCGTGGCGCTGCCCATCACCGGCGACACCCACGGCGTCAGCGGCTCCGAGGAGACCGAAGCCCGGTTCGTCCAGCCCACAGCCGTGGCACTGGACGACGCCACAGCCCTGATCGAGGTATCCGACGCCGGCCCCGCTCACCTCGAACACCTCAAGCCGAAAATCAACCAGCTCCTCGCCACGCTCGCAAAGAAGGGTCTCCCCATGGACAAGCACAACAGCGCCCCCGGCCGTTCCTCCCTGAACCTGTGGGACGACGACTACGACGTCACCGACGGCTGGGACGACGACGAACCGGAGCCGGACACCGACGACACCTCCGTTCCCCAGGGGAACACCCTGGATGTCCCGCCGGCCGAGAAGCCCGAGGAGGGCGACGACACCGCTGTTCCCCCGGGGAACGCCCCGGACACCACGGGGTCCGGCAAGCCCGAGGACGACGACCTGGAGGACGACACCGAACAGGTCCGACTCGACGCCGACGAGGTAAAGGCCACACTGGCCTCCCTCACCCTCTGACCTGCACAAATACCGGGCTCCCGAGCGCACGCATTTTCGTGCCCGGGAGCCCGAGACGGTAACCCCCGCACTCCCTTTCCATAACGCCTCGCGTTGAGGCGTCCCGGTGCTGGCCGGGCGAGCGACGCACGCCATCGCCCATCCAGCACAGGAGAGTGCAACCACCATGGCTACCGCCACCGACAAGAGCCTCATCCGGTCCCTCAAGGGACAGCTCGCCGAGAAGTCGGCAGAGGCCGAGCGCATCGCGGGTACCTTCAAGGAGGAGAACGGCGCCTTCGTCGTCTCCACCGAGCAGCGCAACGCCTACGTCAAGACCGTCAAGGACGCGCAGGAGATCAAGGGCCTCCTCGACGCCGCGCAGGGCGCCGACACCCTGACCAGCTACCTCGACGCCCCCGAGGGCACCCCCGCGGCCGGCCAGTACTACGGCAGCGCCGCTACCGCCGGCCCGGAGGTCAAGAGCCTCGGCGACTACTTCGTGGAGTCCGACGCCTACCGACGCGCCGCCGAGTCCTCCTTCAAGGAACGCCCGTACATCCGGGCCGAGATCGAGGGCAAGTCCATCTTCAGCCTGTCGGCCGGCACCCACACCGTGCAGGCCCTCGGCTCCGCCCAGGACCTCGGCATCACCGACGCCCAGCGCCGGAAGTGGCACATCAGGGACCTGTTCCCCAAGGCCAAGACGAAGAGCGCCGTCCTCATCGGCATCCGCGAGACCGGGTGGGTCAACAACGCTGCGCAGGTACCGGAACGCCGCGCCGCCGACGGCGTGTCCGCGCCCACCGGACTCGACAGCGACGTGTTCGGCAGGGCCCCGCGCTCGAAGCTGAAGCTGGAGCCGATCAACTTCCCCATCGCTGAGATCGCCCACATGCTCGACGGACACAAGAACATCCTCGCCGACGAGCCGCGGCTGAAGCAGTTCATCAACTCGCGCCTCGTGGAGGGCATCAAGTTCGCCGAGGACTACGACCTGCTCCACTCCTCGGGCACCGACGGCACGTCCATCACCGGCCTGTTCAACACCCCCGGCGTGCAGACCTACGAGGGCCAGGCCAAGGACAAGTTCTCGATCCAGATGCGCCGGGCCATGACCCGGTCCCTGCTCGCCGAGTACGAGCCGACCGGCATCGTCATCAGCCCGACAATGTGGGAGGAGGTCGAGGTCGAGACCGACGACAACGGCGCCTTCCGCGTCGCCCTCCAGGTCGCCGTCGGTGCGCAGAAGCGCGTCTGGCGCCTGAACGTCGTGGAGACCACGGCCATGCCGGACGAAAACTACCTGCTCGGCAGCTTCGGAATGGGTGCCCAGCTCTACGACCGGGAGAACGTCTCGGTCACCGTCTCCTCGGAGAACTCGGACAACTTCGAGCGCGGCGCCCTCACGTTCCGGGCTGACGAGCGGCTGGCCTTGGAGGTAAGTCGCCCTGAGAGCTTCGTAGTTGGCTCCTGGACCACGCCGTCCGGCGGCTGACCCAGACGCGGAAACCTCACGCGGGGCCGGGCCGTACGGTCCGGCCCCGCACCCCTTTTCAGAGAGCGAGGACTGCCGTGGAAGACATGGAAGGGCTGGGCACGGCCCTCACCCGGCTCCTGGACGAGCCCGACCGCCCAAAGGGCCCGCAGTGCACCGTCGGCGCGATCCTCGACACGCTGGACGCGGCCACGGCCGCCAAGGTCCAGACCGTGCTCGACACCCCGTCCGTGTCCTCTACGCGGATCGCGGACACCCTCACCGAGGCCGGGCACCGCGTCCAGGCCCCGGCCGTCGCCCGGCACCGCCGCCGAGGCACCTCCAACGGATGCAGGTGCCCCCGATGAGCCTGGGAACCGACCTTGACGCGCTGCTCGCGGCGGCCGCCGCCGAGCAGAGCACACCACCCGAGACCACCCGGCCCACCGCTTCCGCCCCCAGAGGGTGGGAACCGGGCGTGCGGTACGAGCCCGGCGGCAGCATGCTCGTCACCGCGCCGGCCGCGGACCCGCCGCCCCAGGACGAGAACGGCTGGCGGGCCCGCGTGGAAGAACTGGGGCTGGTCGTCCCAGACGGCTACCGCGTGCGCCTGGTCGAAGCCCGCCACGACCCCGCCGCCTGGCACCGCGACGCCCAGGGCGAGGATGCCGTCACCCGGCCCGTATGGCGCTGCCGCTACCTCATCGAGCCGTCCATGCCCGGCTGGGCGTCCGCCGAAGACCTCAACGCCCTGATCCGGGACGTGATGCGCCGCCGCCGCACGCCGCGCACCCCCGCAGCAAGCAGCGCCCGCGCACTCGCCGTGGTGTACGCGGACCCGCAGGTCGGAAAGGTCGGCCGGGACGGCGGGACGAAGGAACTGGTGGCCCGTGTCGCCGAGCGGTTCGACCGCCTGGAGGACCACCTGCGGGACCTCACCAAGGTCGGACGGGGCCCGGACTCGGCGTACTGGCTGGATGCCGGCGACTGCATCGAGGGCTTCGAGAACGTCACCAGCCAGGCGTTCACCAACGACCTGACGCTGACCCAGATGGTGCGCGTGCACCGGCGGCTGACGTTCGAGGGCCTGGACCGCCTCGCCACCAGCTTCCCCCGTGTCGTCGCCGCCACCTGCGGCTCGAACCACGCCCGAGTAAGGCGCGGCAAGGACCCTGTCGGCCCGCCCGAGGACGACTGGGGCATCGAGGTCATGAGCCAAATCGCCGACGCCTACGCCAAGAACCCGGACGCATACGGGCACGTCTCGTTCGTGACCCCGGAGCCCTGGCGTGACTCCGTCAGCCTCGACATGGCCGGGACGATCGTCGGCCTGAACCACGGCCACCAGTACCCCCGCCCGGAGAAGGCCGCCGACTGGTGGCGCGGTCAGACGTTCGGCCGCCAGCCTGTCGGCGACGCCAAGATCCTCGTCTCCGGTCACTTCCACCACTTCCGCGCGCAGGCGGTCGGCGCCGGCCGCCTGTGGGTACAGGCCCCCACCCTGGACAACGGCTCGGACTGGTACGCGATGCGCTCCGGCGAGGTGTCCCAGCCCGGCCTGCTGGTCTTCTCCGTCACCGCCGACGGCTGGGACGACCTCCGCATCCTGTGACCGCGACCCAAACCCTACGGCTGCGGCACGCTGCACCCCCTCGTACTCGATCTGAAGGGAATCCCATGGGCCTCTACAACGCCGCAGGCGCCCGCATCACCAAGGCCGCCTTCCCCGCCACCGACGCAACCGACCCGCTGAAGCGGGTCACCGCCGACGTGTACGCCACCCGCCACTTCGACGAGGGCAGCCGCCCGAGCGACACCCGCGACGGCGTGCCCGAGGGGTCGATCAAGACCCTGCTGTTCAAGGCCGGGGCGATTCTGCGCCAGTCGCAGATCGACGCGCTGTTCCCCCCGGCAACGGTCGCGTCCGTCAGCCCGGCGACCGGCCCGGCCGCCGGCGGCACGGTCGTCACCATCACCGGCACCAACCTCGACGGCGTCGCCAGCGTCAAGTTCGGGGCCACCGCAGCCACGGACCTCAAGGTGCTGTCGGCCGGACGCATCCAGGCCACCACCCCGGCCGGCACGGCGGGCGCCGTCAGCGTCGTCGTCGGTGATGAGGCGGGCAACGTCACGAAGAACAACGCCTTCACGTACGCCTGACCGAGACGGTAGCGGCGCTCACGGTCCAGGGTCCTCCTTCCCGTACACACCACGGCAGGAGGACCCTGTGACCCCGCCCCGCACCCGCAAGACCACCACGGCCGACATCGAGGAGACGACTCCCCAGCCGGCCGAGACGACTGAGCCGACCGAGGCCCCCGAGAACAAGACGGCGGCCACCGAGACCGAGACCAAGACGCCCGAGCCCCCGGAGAGCAAGACGCCCGACGTCGCGCCGCTGGAGCCCCCGTCCGAGCCGGAACCCGCTCCGGAGCCCGACCCGCTCACCACGGCGCAGCAGCTCCTGCCCGCGCAGATCACCGGCCTGATCGTGGACGCGGCCACCGGCCAGGCCCCGCCCGACCCCGACACCGTGTTCGTGCAGGTGCAGCCGCCGCACGGCAACACCTTCCGCTGCACCGCGCGCCTCATCGAGCACTTCGGGATGGGCACCTACAACACCCCCGCCACGCGGCTGCTCGTGCCGGTCGGGGCCGACCTGAAGCGCGGCCAGATGGAGCGGGTCGTTGTACGGCTCCGTTCACAGCTCGCCCCGACCGCAAAGTAGGAGGACCAACAGGTGACGGTGTACGACTACATACCCGTCTACGGCGGCGCAGTGATCGACCCGGCGGCGAACGGTGGGGAGGTCTCACGGATCGACCTGTACGACAGTCCGGAACGCAGCGGCACCCCGGCGGCCACCGCCGGGCCGGCTGCGCGACTGCGCGATGCGGCTTACCGCTTCGCTCTGGCCGACCTGCCTGACGGGCGGTACTGGTGCATCGTCACCTTCACCCCAGGCGAGGGCCGCGGACCGGTGTCCGACCGCACGGTGAGGGTCGACTTCCCGGTCGGGACCGGCCTGCTCGCGTCTGCCGAGCAGATCGCCGACAAGCTGAAGGTGCCGCTGCCCTTGAGCGCACAGCAGCGTGAGACTTTCCGTGACGCCATCACCGACGCCCAGAGCGACGTCGCCGGCTATCTGATGCAACCCCTCTTGCCGCAGCCCAGGACCCTCGCGGGCGTACACCCCGTCTACGGGTGGGACCTGTACGACGCGCGGGCATGGCCGCTGCACGATGTGGACGACATAGTCACCGTCGTCTCCTACAGCGAGAACCCGGACGGCTCGTACGACGTGCAGCTCCTCACCGGGTTGAACGCCGCCCGGGAGGAGCCCATCGTCAGGTACGTCATCGCGCACGCCGCCGAGAGCATCCGCAACGATCCCGGCACGGCCGGAGGCGATGGTGCCGGCCGCCGGGTGACCTCCCTGTCGGCCGAGGGTCAGTCGGTCAGCTATGACGCCGCCCCCCTCGAAGGGCAGGCCGGGGCCCTGCCCACGCTCGCCTCGCTGGCCGGGTACCGCAAGCGGGTATACCGGCCCATCCCCGTAACCCCGGCAGCCCCGTGGCCGTACAGCCGCGGACGCCGCTACAGCAGGTGGTGAGCCGGCCATGGCTGTTCTCCTGCCCAACCGGCAACTGACCGCGTACGTCCTGGCCCATCCGTGGGGCCGGGACGCACGCGGCGTCCCCGTTCCGCCGCCGCCCGGAGCCCGGCCGGCGCCCGGCGAGCCCAGGCCGGGCGCCGCAAACGAACAGGCCGACGGCTCATGGACGCTGCGTGTCGCCCCGGAGGAGTGGCCGTTGAAGGCAGGCGACGTCCTGGGGGACGGAGAGCTCACCTGGACCGTGGTGACCGCGCTCCTCAAGAACATCCCTGGGCACGGCGCAGCCGACTACATCGCGGTCGTCGCCACCCTGAACCCGCCCGAGGTGCCCTGATGGCGAAGTTCCACGTCGAGCCGGGCCTGGAGCAAAAACTCGCCCAGCTCATCGCTCCGCAGGTACACGAGATCGCGCGCCGGGTCGAGCGGCAGGCCAAGGTCTTCGCGCCGCCGACGAAGAAGTGGATCACCGTCGCCGACGACAAGGTCCGCCCCACGCACGCCGCCGCCCACGGCCAAGAGGTGCCCGCGAACCTGCGCTTCAAGATCAAATCGATGCGCTGGGACATGCAGCACCGCGGCCTCGGCCCCACCACCTACATGAAGGAACCCCGGGACTCCTCATCCCGCGCCGTCGCCAACATCAAGAACTGCCGCTGCCACGCCCAGAGCATCTCGGACGGCATCTCCCGCAACATCCGCACGCTCCCGCCCGTCGTCGCCGGTTCCACCGTCACCGTGAAGGTAATCGCCGAAGGGGAATGGGTAGTCCCCGCCGAGATCGGAACCGTCTACCCCGGCAACCTGGAGGCCAAGGGCGCCTTCTACATGGCGCGGGCCGTGGCGGCCGTTGCCGCGCGCCGGTAGCTGTTCCCCGGGGGAACACCTTCCGAGCCGTACGCCGAAGATGCTCCCCCCGCATGCGAGCGGGCGACACAAGCCGTCCGCTCCTGCACTCTTCCGCCTCATGACGAACACCCGAAAGCCCTCCGCCACCGACGACGCCACCACAACCGCCGCCGTCCCGGACACGACCACCGCCGAGACCAAGACGGTCATCGGCCCGCCGCTCCAGCACGGACAGACCCCCGAGGAGATCACCTTCGCCCACCACCTGCGCATCGGCGGCCGCGACTTCCGCCCGGGGCAGAAGGCGCACGTCTCGCCCGATTACGCCCGCCAGCTCCGGGGCAACGGCTACATCGCCCGCGGACGCGCCTGACGTGAACGACGCCTACGCCCTCGCCGACGCCGACGAGGTCGCGGCCGTACTCGCCTGGCTCGCCGAGCACCCGAAGGTCACCGCGGCGCTCGGCGGGCCCGGACACGTCTCCGGCACACGGGAAGCGCCGTGGCCCCACCTGCGCGTCGCCGCCGGCCCGGGCGGTGATCTCGGCACCCTGACCTGGCGCACCGAACCGGAGGTGACGCTGGAGTTGTTCGGCGACCCGGGCGGCTGGCCCGGCCCGGCCGCACTGAGCAGGCTCCTGAAACTGTGCGCCCTCGCCGCGGCCGAGCTCCCCGGTGCGCCGCCGGTGCCCGGTCAGCCCATCATCAGCGGAGTCCGTCCCTCCGGCGTTCTCCTCGAATCCCCCCTGGAGACAGGCCAGCCCCGGTGGCTCATGGGCCTGCTCGTCACCCAACACCCCAACCCGGAAACCTCATGACTCACACCAGCACACCCGTCACCGAAGGCACCGTGTGGATCGCCCCCGCCGGCACCGCTCCGGACGAAGCCGGTGCGTGGACGCTCCTGGGCTTCGCCGAGGACATGACGCTCGAAGCGGCCGGCCCGGACACCCCGCTCCTCTCCACCAGAAGCGAGGTGACCTTCACCCTGTCGTCCCTGTACTGGCCGCGCGATTCGACCGCGCGCGTCATCGAAGACCATGCCCGGCGCGAGCGGATCGCCGCAGCATTCGCGGAGGCGCTGACCGCCGCATACGTTCCGCCGTGCCCGGCTCCCTTCCCTACCCGGCGCTACCTCGAACGCTAGGCCGCGGACGAGCCCGCCGTGCTTCCGAGCCCGGGACGGTAGCCAGCCGCCTTCCCCATCGTGGCCCGGCCCTTTCCCCCGGTCACGAGGAGACCCATAGCCATGGCTGGCGAAATCACCAATGCGACGCAGATCGTTGTCCCCGCCCGCACCCGAGTATGGCTCGCCGTCGTCGGCACCACTGCCCCCACCGACGCCACGGCGACCATGCCGGAAGGCTGGTACTCGGTCGGCTTGACCACCGAGGACTCGCTGAAATTTAACGAGGAGCCGCAGTTCGAGACGGTCAAGAGCGCCCAGACCGACTTCCCTTCGCGCACCTTCCAGACCTCGGACTCGGCGACGATCGAGGTCGACCTCCAGCAGTGGAACGCCAAGAACTTCAAGGCGGTGTTCGGCGGCGGCACCATCTCGGAGATCGTCCCCGAAGGCGCGACGGGCGTGAAGCACTACAAGTTCGCTCCGCCGCGCATCGGCGGCCGGACCGAAGTCGCCGCCATGATCGAGGTCACCGACGGCGCGAAGGTCTACCGGTACATCATCCCGCGCGCCATGCAGATGGAAGGAGTGCAGACCGATCTCCAGAAGGCGAAGGAGGCAGTGCTGCCGCTGCGCCTGGCCGTCCAGGGCGGCGACGACTCGGACGCCTGGTACCTGATCACCAACGACCCGGCCTTCGCAGAGGCCGCGTAACCTGGCCGGGTACAACGACAAGGCCCGTACCGGGCGTGGGAGATGCCGACTTCCACGATCGATACGGGCCTTTTCATGCCGGGAAGCAGGTCAGTCGATCAGGTCATTGAACCCGAGAGCGGTGGCCAGCTTGCTGTAGTCCTCCATCGGGTACGAAGATCCCGCGAAGGCCGGAACGGTCTGCTGCAACCGGTGCTGCCGGGGAACGATCTTGCTCCACCGGACTTTGTGCAACTCGTAGGACCCGCCATACTGCTTCTCGATTGCCGCGACTGTGTCATCGAACTCGACGCCCGAGTGCTGGCTTGTGGGCGTGGCGCACATAAGGATGCGCTTGATGGTCGGGGCCGGCCGCTGAGTTCGAGTCGTCATCTGCTCCACCATCTCCTTCAGCTCCTCGAAGGTGTAGGAGAGGTCTTCCTCCTCCTTGTTCGTGACGAGGACGGGAGGGATCACCTCATCGTCTTCGGTTAGCGGCAGTAGCGCGGAGACGGTGAGCTTGCTCAGGCTCGCGGGCAGGTCGAGCAGCCATACGTCGTCGTCGCCGTCGTAGGTGCGGCACAGGTTCTGGAACCAGCTCATCAGCATGCCGGTGCCGACGGCGGCCTCGGTGTCGAAGCCCTTGACGTGACGTGACCCCCTCACGATCTTGAGGTTGGGGATCTCGGTGAAGGCGGAATCCACTTCTTCACCTTCGGCCGCGAGGAAGTGATCCTCCCATCCCTCGCCGGTACGGATTCGGCCGGGCACGCTGGCCTCTTCCAGGCTGGCCTGGTCCAGCATCAGGTCCCACACTGTGGGGAACTGCTTGTCGTCCAGGTGTTTGGCACAGAAGATGTGGCTTGCATTCCGCTGCTGATCGAAGTCGAAGACCCGAACTTTCCAGCCGCGTAGCGCCAGGATGGTGGCCAGGATGGTGACCGTGGTGGTCTTCGCACTACCACCCGAGATGATCAGCGCAGCAATGATCAACGGCCAGTTACGGCCGTTAGGGCGTGTGTTACGGCCCGGGAGCGTCTTCAGTGACACGAGGTTTTCCTTCGGTTAGGGGGCGGGCTCGTCGGTGGGCGTGGTGGCGTCGAAGTCGACGTGGAACCTCTTGAGCTGGTCACGCTCCCACTGGGTGGCCACCACATAGCCGGCTGCCTGGATCAGGAACTGAACGTGAGCAGCGTCTGTGCGGTCCCACTGCCGGCGGTTGTCCTTCGCCCGGATCTCGCTGGCGGCGAGTGCCGTGACGACTGTGGCCAACCGCACGAGCTCATCGTTTCCCGAAGACAGGACGGCCTGGAAGTAGCTGTCCGAGTCGCTGACGCCGATGACGTCCTTGCCCGCTTGCCGCAGCCACGCATGCGCCCGCGCCTTGGCTGGGCCCTGCTGGATGGGAGACAGCAGCGTCCTGGCGTAGAGAGCGTTCAGCTGCTTCTCGTCCGGCGTGAAGCCCTTGTCCACCAGGTGGAGGCACGCCTGCTCGCGATCGGCAGCGGCGCTGTTGCGCTCGCGTGCTGAACGGTCGATGGCAGGGGTCGGGCGTCGCTTCGCGGCAGCAGGCTCGGGCTTCTTCCGCACGACGGTCTGTGGCTGCGGAGCTTCCTCCTCCGTCTCTTCTCCGGACGGGCTCTGTTCGTTCTGACCGTCGGGAGCCGGGCCATCCTCCGTGCGTTGTACGGGTAGGTTCGAGGGCTTCGCGTTGCCCGCGTCTTGTTCCTTCGACGCGTCATCCGCGTCGCCTACGGGCACCTCGCCTGCGTTGAGCGCCTGAATGGCCCTCTTGATCGTCGTACCCTGCTCGGCCGCATACCGCAGAGCCGCTTGCTGCTCCTCGGGAGAGTCCGGCAGGTTCTCCGCGAGACGGCGTGCGTCCGTGACTCCGAGGTCCCCGCTTTCGACAGCGGCCTGCACCGGCTCGGGAAGGGACATGAGCTGAAGGCGCCGAGAGACGTGAGTGGGGCCGATCTTCACCGCGGAGGCGATCTCTCGATACGTCATGCCTTCTTCGACGCTGAGCCGATGGAAGTTGCGGGCCTCCTCCATGGGTGAGTACGCCTGCCGTTGCAGGTTCTCCACCAGGAGCACGCGTCGGATCTTCGGGATCACGGCGTTCTTCAAGACCGTCGAGATCGTCTTCTTGCCCGCGAGCTCGGACGCCCGCCAGCGGCGCTCGCCGAACGCGATGACGTACTTCTTCGTGATGGCGCGCTCGCCGCTGACGAAGTCCGGCCAGTGCTCCACGAACTTGCTGGTCTCCATCACAACGATGCTCTGGAGGAGACCGTCATCCTTGATGCTCTCGGCCAGCTGGGCCAAGTCACCCATGCTGCGGATGTCGTTGAACGGGTTGGGAGCGATGTCTTCCAGCGGAACGTCGAGGACGTCACCGTCCTGTGCTGGCTGACTGTAGAACTTCTGGGGGTCCTTCTTCTGGTCCGAAACGCCTGACCCACGCTTGTTGGGGGCGCCCTTAAGGTTCAGGGCCATAGATGTCTCTCCGATGTGTAGGCGATCGTTTCGGAATAGAGGCTATCCGTCTGGCCCCCTTCGTCCGCCGCCGGAACCGGAAACACGCGGGCGGCTGTTCCCCTGGGGAACGCTGCGGCTGGACGCTTCATGAAGCCCGCCCGTCAAAGCGGCACCGACTGTCCCGTCTCAGGGAACTGAGTCGGAGCCGATCCGTCTCAACGAACCCAGTCGTCGCAGGCCGGAGGCCGGCACGCGCTCGCCCGGTCTCTACAGGGCCGTCTCAGCGAAGTTAGTCGCCCCAGGTCGGGGGCCTGTCGTCGACTGGGTTCGTTGAGACGGGACACCGACGCGGCCTTGTACTTCGGTGCCGCGCACCCCGAGACGCTAACCGCGCGGGCCTCCTACGTTCCCCGGGCTTCGACACCCACCCCGGGAGGACTACCCCCATGAGTTACGCGATTGACCTCGACGCCGAGCGCCGCGAGGTGCAGTACCCGCACGGCATCCCCGTGAAGCTGCGTGGTGAGCAGTTCCTCTTCCCGGCGGAGGTTCCGGCCGACTGCCTCGATCCGCTGTTCTCCGACGAGCTGGATCTGATGGGCGTCATGCGGGACATCTTCAACGCGGAGGGCGACACCACGACGGACGAGGTCGTGACCCTGATCTTCCGCCGGCCGCAGCTCCCCTCCCGCTTCTACGCTGCGGTGAAGGACATCTACAAGAGCCTGCTCGGAGCCGAGGCGTACGAGAGCTTCACCGCCATCCGACCTTCCATCGGCGACTACGTACGCCTCACCAAGGCCCTCGCCAAGGTGTACGGGGTGGACCTGGGAAAGCTCTTCGGGTCGGGCACCTCCTCCGCGAACGCTTCCGCGACGTCGAGTCCGACCTCTCCCGCTTCCACCACGGACTCGATGCCCGGGGCGTCTGGCTCCGACCAGGACAGCCCGGCTTCATCGGACTCCGACGGCTGATCTCGTACATCGACGGGCTACCCGAAGAGTCCCGCGTCGCCTCCGGCCCCATCGGCGGCTGGACGGTACACACCGAACTACTCGCGCAGCTCATCGAGGAAGTCTCGCTGCTGGCCGCCGACGAGCGCCGCAAGGAACACCGCACGATCGAGCGGCCCTACCCGACGCCGTCCGACTCGGGTGTTCCCCAGGGGAACAGCACACCGGCCCAGCAGCCCGCCCCCATGAACGGGCACCGCAAGATGCTCGCGGCTGCTGCCCGGAGAGGAATGGTGCGCCCCCATGCCTGAAGGGTTGCAGGCCGGCCGCCTTGAGGTCACTGTCGTCGCCGCCCTCGACGGCTTCGCCGCGGCCCTGCGCACCAAGGTCGAGGCAGCGGCCGAGGGCCTGGCCGTCAAGGTCAAGGTCAAGGTGGACGACAAGGGTCTGCGTAAGCGCCTGGAGAAGGCCGTCAAGAAGGCGTCCAAGGGCGTTGAGGCGAAGGTCCGGATCAAGGTCGCCGAGGAGAAGACCCGGCTGCGGGAAGAGATCAGCAGCCTCACCCAGGCCGCGGCCGACGATGTCGCCGTGAACCTTCCGGTTCGTGTCGGTGACCCGGACGACCGCGGCCGCCAGGGCGGGCTTCTGCGCCGCATACGCGGGTCATTGCGGAGACTGGTGACCCGCGCCGCACGCGACCCGGACACCACCGTCCAGGTACCCGTACGGATTCCGCGAACTGCGGAAGGCACGCTGCGCAGCCAGGTCGGCCGCATCGTTCGCGTCGCTCGCCGGCAGATGCGCACCGTGTGGGGCGACGCGATGACCCCGACAAGGGGCGCGCTCAGCCGGCTCGTGCGGGAGCTCGGACGGATCACCGCGACAGCCGGCCGTGAGACGGGCTCGGCGTTCAACCGGGCCTTCTGGACAACACTCGGCCGCCAGGGCACCCGCGTCCGCTCGCTCGCCACGACGGTGCGGGTGCGGGTCGCCAGCGGCACGGACGCAGTCCGGTCCTTCGCACAGGAGCTGCGGCACTTCGTCGGGGTCCACAGCCGCGACGTCGCGGCCCGAGTCCGCATCGCTGCACTGTGGCGGCCGGACTGGAAGGACATCGGTCGCAACCTCCGTCGTCTCGGCGAGGAGATGTCCGACGCCCTGGCCCTCGCCCTCGGCGGCCGCACTGGCGGTGAGGGCTGGATCGAAACGCTCCTCGGGGGACCGCTGCGGCGGGTACGGGTCCAGGTCCGGGCCGGTGTGGACATGTCCGTGTCCGCCGTCCGGGACTTCGGCCGCGGCCTGCAATCCCTGGCCCGAACCCAGCGCGACCGCGTCGTCATCGGCGTCCGTCTGGCAGTGAGTTCCACCCGCAGCGCCCTGGCCGGAGTCGCGCGCAGCGTCCGCAGCGCGGGCAGCATCACCGCCCCGCTGATCGCCCGCGTACGGGTGGCCACCGAACCGGTACGCACCGCCGTACGGGGCCTGACCCGGGACATGCGTCGGATCATCGGAGACGCGACCCGTGATACGCGGGCCGCGGTCCGAGTCGCTGTTCGGCCGGCGACGGATGCGGCCAGGACCCTGACGCGCGGAGTCAGCACCATCGTTCGGCGGGCGGGCCGGGCGGCGCTCCGCATCCGGGTCAGCCCGGACACCACCGAGGGACCGGGCCGGTTCCGTACAGCCGTCCGTCGCCTGCTGCGCATTGGGCAGGGGGAAGCCGACCGCACCCCGCTGAATGTCCCTGTTCGGCTGGGCATGCCGAACAGGCGCAGGATGCGCGGCCTGCTGCTCGCCGCCCTGATCCCCGCGATCCAACCCATCCTCGGGGCGCTGACGCAGTACGCCTTCGGGCTGACTGCCCTCGTTTCCGCCGCTGCCCCTGCGGTCGGGGTGCTGGAGGCCATCCCGGGCTTGATCGTGGCTGCGGGTACGGCCGCAATCGCCGGTGTTCTGGCGTTCAAGGGCTTCGGTACGGCGCTCTCGGCGATGGCCGAAGCGCAGAAAAAGGCCGCTGCCGGTACGAAGCTCACGAAGAGCGAGCAGCGTGAGCTCAACGCCGCCCTGAAGGAGCTGACGCCGTCTGCCCGTGCGTCAGCGAAGGAGCTCCTGGGCCTTCAAGGGGCGTGGAAGAAGGTCCGCAGCGGGGCCCAGGAGTCCTTCTTCTCCAAGATCAAGGGGCAGATCAAGCCGACGGCAGAAACGTTCCTGCCGAAGTTCTCCTCCGCGATGAACGACGCGGCCGGCCAGCTCGGGAACCTCGTGGCCCGGGGCGCCCGGGCGATGCGCAGCGGCGTCTTCGCGAAGGGCTTCAAGCAGGTCGCGGGGACGGCCAGCACGGTCATCGGCCAGCTCAGCAACAGCACCGCGAACCTGGCCGGAGCGACCGGGCACTTCTTGGTGGCGTCGGGTCCGTTCGTAGAGCGTGTCGGTGCTGCGACGGAGCGGTTCACCCGCTGGCTGCGCGCCTCGTCCCAGGCGGGGCGGGAAACGGGCTCGCTGGCCAAGTTCTTGGACCACGCCGGCGACAAGGCCGCGCAGCTCGGCCGGGCCACAGGCTCGCTCGGCAAGGGGCTGGCCGGCGTTGGGCGTGCCGCGATGGACACGGGCAACCTGTTGCTCGACAGCTTCGAGGGGACGATGACGCGGTTCGCCCGGTGGGCGAACAGCGACAAGGGCACGTTCAGCATGAAGCGGTACTTCAACGACTCCGCTTCCACCTTCCACGAGCTGAACCGGCTCGTCGGTGACCTCATGCGCGGGCTCGGAAGGATGTCCCGGGACAGCGGGATCACCGACTTGGTACGTCAGATCCGGGTCGAGCTCATGCCCGGGATCGGCCGTTTCCTGGACACCCTCGGCCGGAACATGGGCCCGACCGTCGTTGCCCTGATCTCGAACATTGCCACCGCCATTGCTCACCTGTCGGCGGCCGGCACTGGCCTCGGGTTTCTCCTGGCGTCCTTCAACGGGCTGCTGGACCTCTTCAACCGGCTGATGGTCGTCACGCCCGGCCTCGGGAAAGCCCTGGGCATCATGCTCGGCACCCTCCTGGCCCTGCGAGTCGTGCGCGGTGTGACCACCATGCTCGGCGGCTTGCTCAGCAGCATCCGCAACGTGGGGGCAGCATCCAGCGTCGCCAACCGAGGCATGGGTCCGCAGATCAGCATGTGGCAGCGCATGGGCGTCGCCTACCGCGGCGCGGCAGCCGACGCGGGCCGGATACCCCGTGCCCTGGCCGGAGCCAGCGCATCCATGGGAGTCATGCGCAGATCCGCAGGCGGTCTCCTCGGGGCACTCGGCGGCCCGTGGGGAGCCGTCATCACCGGCGCCGTGATCGGCCTCGGGTACCTGGCCACACAGCAGGAGAAGAGTGCCCGGGCGGCCCAGGCCCACAAGGAGCGCATCGACTCGCTGTCGCAGGCCCTGCGCGATTCGAACGGAGTCATCGACGCCAACGTGAGGGCGCAGGCAGCCCAGATGCTCCAGGACATGGAGCTGTCGGACGGCAAGGGCAAGCTCATGGACGTCCTGGGGAAGGCGCACATCAGCTTGGGGCAGGTCACCGACGCCTACCTGAACCAGGGCGGTTCGCTCAAGGGCCTCAACTCGACGCTGCAAGACACGATCGATGCGAACTGGATGATCAACCGCTCCAGTGGCGCCATCGTCCTCAATGACACGGGCCTGGCCGCCGACCGGGCCCAGAAGGCTCTCACCGAGGTGAACGGGGAGCTTGAGGGGAGCCAGAAAAAGAACAAGGAGTTGGCCGAGGCGCAGAAGGGCGCGGGCAAGGCAGGCACGGACTCCTACAGCCGCCTCCAGGCAGCGGTCGAAGGTCTGTCGAAGTCGACGGGGACCGCTGACGACCGGGTCAACTCCCTCAAGCAGGCCCTGGACGCCCTTACCGGCAACACGACCAGTTTCCACGACGCGCAGACACGGGTGAACGAGGCCATCCTCTCCGTGAACGACGCGATTGACGAGAACAAGAAGAAGCTGTCGCACGCCGCCAAGACCTTGATTCAGGCGGACGGCACCATCAAGACGACGACGAAGACGGGCCAGGCGTACAACAGCTCACTCAAGGACTTGCGGGATTCCGCCCTCGATGCCGCGGTGGCCGCGCTCGACATGGCGGAGGCGAACGGGAAGCCGCTCACGGAAGGGCTGAAGAACGGCCAGGCGGAGATGGCAAAAGCCCGTGACGCCGCCGTGCGCTACGGCGTCGATCTCGGCCTGACGACGAAGGAGGCTGAAGGGCTGGCCTCTCAGATGGGGCTGATGCCCGAGGCCGTGACCATGCTCCTCAAGGCCCGAGGCGTGACAGAGGTCAACGCCGAGCTGATCGGGCTGTCGGTTCGCCTGGCCAACCTCAAGAAGGGCACCAGCGTCGAGATCGCGGCGCCGTCCCGCGAGGCCCAGAAGGCGCTGGAGGGCTTCGGATACAAGCTCGCGAAGATCCCCCACTCGAAGAACGTGAAGATCACCGCGCCGACTACGGAGGCCAGCGAGAACATCAAGGCCCTCGTCGCGGACATCGCGGATGCCCCCGACTCCAAGACGATCACGGTGTCCGCGATCGTCCTCAAGGCCAACATGGAGCTGGACAACCTCCGCACCAAGGTCGCATCGCTCAAGGGGCGCAAGCTCAAGATCGACACCCCGACGAAAACGGCGCAGGAAGCGCTCAAGGATCTCGGTTTCAAGATCCGTGACCTGCCGGGAAAGCGGGTCGAGATCACCGTGCCGACATCGAACGCGACGAAGAACGCGCGCGCCATTCAAGGCGCGATCGACAACATCCGCGGCCGGTCGGTCGGCGTCGGCGTGTACCTCAAGGCCACAAGCTCTGACCTCGACGGCAACGGCGTCCCCGACCTCATCCAGGCACGGGCCAACGGCGCCGTTGTCGACTACTTCGCCAACGGCGGCATCACGAAGGCCATCGGCAAGATCCAGGCGTTCGCCCGGGGTGGTCTCCGCAGCGAGAACCACGTCGCGCAGATCGCTCCGGCCGGCAGCTACAGGGTGTGGGCGGAGCGGGAGACTGGGGGCGAGGGATACATACCCCTAGGGGTATCCAAGAGGGCCCGTTCTAAGGCAATTGTCGAGGAGATCGTGCGCCGCTTCGGCGGAGCGGTCGCCTGGTACGCCAGCGGCGGTCTCACCAGTCAGCGCCAGGACGCCGTGGCGCTCAACCGCAGCGCCACCACGAGGACAACACGAGCCACGCCGGCTGTTCCCCCGGGGAACAGCGCACTTGTCGGCGGCGACCTGAATCTGAACATCGCGGCCGTACGCGACACCAGAGAGGCGCTGCAAGACGCGATGTTCGAGCTGCGGCGCCTGAAGCTGGGAGGGAAGTAACGATGCAAGACGGCGACTGGTACCTGGGGTACCCGAGCTACGACGGCCTGCCCGGCGCGGCGCTGACCTTCGGGCGCGACCGGTCCGGGATTCCCGCCATGTCGGAGCCGGAGATCGCGTTCAGCGACCCGGATGTGGGGGACGCACCGCTGCCGGGTGAGGACGGGGTCCGGCTGGGCCGCGACTACCAGCGCTCGGCGACGGTGTCGTTCGAGCTCGGCGTGGACGCGGTGGACTACCCCGTGGACCGGAAGTGGCCGCGCGGCGACCGGTGGTTGACCTCCGGCGAGTACATCGGCGGGTGGCCCGAGGAGAACAACGAGCTCCCCGTCCTCGGCATGCTGCGTACAGAGGGCACCCGCGAGACGTGGGCGCAGGACGGGGTGAACATGCTGCGCCAGGTGTGGCGGGCGGACTCGCTGCGGGACCGGCCCGGTGAGCCGGCGTGGCTCTCGCACCGGACCGGTGGGCGCACGCGGCGCCTGTTCGGCCGGCCGCGGAAGTTCGCGGTCGCGCACTCCCGCTTCGCCCGCCAGGGGTTCATCCCCGTCGTGGCCGATTTCGTGACCGTGGATGACCGCTTCTACGACGAGACACGGCAGACAGCAGAGCTGTGGGACTACTCGGTGCCCAGGACGATGTGGCGCCCGGGCCGCCCCGGCGCTTTCGAGGAGTGGGTGGCCTCCCACACCAGGAAGAAGGTGCAGATCGCGGTGGGCGGCCGGCTGCCGACCCATCCCGTCATCGTGATGCACGGCCCGTGCAAGAACCCGAAGCTGACCGTGCACGGCCTGTGGGCGGTGCAGCTGTCGCTGGTACTCAAGGCCGGGGAGCACGTCACGATCGACGCCAGCCCCTGGTACCGCAACGTCACGAAAACGGCGGCGTCCGGGGCGCGGTCGGCGGTGGGGACGGCACTGACCCGGGCCTCGCCGCGCCTGGCCAAGATGGCGATCCCGCCCGGCCGGTGGGACACGGAACTGGCCTACAGCCGCACCGGCACCACCTACCCGGAGGGCACCGGCCCCCGCATCGAGATCAAGTGGCGTGACGCCCACGCCTGGTGGTGACCGGGGGCAGGGGGCGACGTTAGCCGTCCGCCCGGTCCAGTCTCCGCGGATCACACCCGATTTGATCCGAGGGAGACAGCGATGGCGTGGGACGGGGTGCCGTGGTTCATCGAGAACACGGTCACATCGGAGGAGACGCTGCGGCTGATCGCGGAGGTGGCGGCCGCCGGCGGCGAGGGCATCGTCGGCCCTGCCGACCTACTGGTCACGGCGCTCGACGCGCCCGCCGCGGCGGTCCAGGTCGGGCCCGGCGCGATGATCGCCCGACGGCAGGGCATCGGCCTGGCGCAGTCCTACGCCGCCCGGATGCCGACCACGGAGCAGGTCAGCATCGAGCCGACCGGGGCTGACGGGCCGCGCAGCGACCTGATCATCGCCCGGGTCGAGGACCCGTTCGGCGGGGAGCTGTGGCCGGAGCCCGAGGACCCCGCCATCGGCCCGTACGTCTACACCCGGGTCATCTCGGACGTGCCGCCGGGCACCACAAGCATCCACGACGTCGACCCGACGTCGACCGCGGTCACGCTGGCCCGAGTCGACCTGGAGGCGTCGACCGGGTCCGTCACCGCGGCGATGGTCACCGACCTGCGGCAGATGGCCCGCCCGCGCTCCCAGAGCAGCCGCCACTACCTCTACCGGGCGTGGGAGACCCCGGACGAGCTCGGCCCGATCACCGACGTCTGGGAGGAATTCCCGCTCGGCGCATCGTGGGCGACGGTCGCCCCGGCGTGGGCCACCCACGTCTCCGTCCACGTCTTCGTCACCGGCCTCCTCCACCCGGACGCCACCACGGCCCGGGGGATGCTGCGGGTGACATGCGGGGACCAGGCAGGGGCGCAGCACCCGTTCGAGGCCGCGCAGGCCGGCCGGATCGCCGTGCAGACCGGCCACGAGTTCGTCCTGCCCCCGGAGGAGCGCGGCCAGGTCGTGCGCATCGGCGTGGAGGGCATCGGGACCGCCGGTGTGACGGGTCTCCTGCGGGCCGATGCCGGGACCGTCCTGTGTGCCGAGATCACGTACTCGCAGGCACCGGTGGTCGCCTGATGGGTTGGAGGTACATCGCCCAGCGCTCCACGACCGGCGACTTCCTCGACTGGGACGTCCCCTTCGTGGCGACGACCCTGCCGAAGCGAGAGCTGAGCGGGCCCGGGGAGATGCGGGGCACCATCGAGCCGGAGTACCTGCGCCTGCTCTCGAAGCCGGACGGGCTGCCGATCATCGGGGAGTGGGCGACCACCCTGTACGCCGAGTACGACGGGCATATCCGCTGGGGCGGGCTGGTCACCAGCCTCGGCTTTGAGGGGCAGAAGATGAACATCGGCTGCTCGGGTTACACCGCCTACCCGCACGGCATGCCGTACTTCGGGTCCGGCATCCAGGCCGCCGTCAAGATCAAGGAGAAGTGGGCGTACGACGGCAAGGACAAGAATCACGACGGGTACATCGACCACACCCGCCCGAAGCGGAAGATGCCCAAGCGGCCGAAGGACAAGGTCAGCCCGCGGTGGGAGTCCTTCGACGTCGTCCGGCACATCTGGGCGCACCTTCAGAGCTACCACGGCGGGAATCTCGGCGTGACGATCGACGGCCACGACTCCGGCCACCTGCTCGGCGCGAGCAACGGCGAGGACCCCTGGACCCTGAACTGGTGGGATTTCCCGGACTGCGGGGACACGATCGATGAGGTGATGCGCCTGGCCAAGGCGGACTACATGGAGTCCCACCGCTGGGACGGCTCCAAAGAGAAGGTGCTCCATCACATCGACCTCGGGCACAAGCGCCTGGGACGGCAGCGCACCGACCTCCGCTTCGCGCAGGGCGAGAACATCGTGGAGATCGCGACCCCCTCCGGCCAGGGCGACGAGTTCGCGAACACCGTTTACGCGCTCGGCAAGGGCGTCGGGCGGAAAACCGCGAAGGTCCGCCTCGTCCGTGACGACAAGCGGCTGCGCCGCGCCCGTGTCGCCACCTTCAAGAGCACGGCGAACCTGAAGCTGCTCACGGAGTACGGGCAGACGGAGCTCTCCCGGCACTCCGAGCAGATCACCATCCCGTCGATCGCGATCAAGCAGCACCCGAACGCCCCGTTGGGCAGCTGGTGTCTGGGCGACCGCATCCTCGTCCAGGTCGAGATCCCGTGGCTCGGCGAGCTCGCCCTGTGGCACCGGATCATGGCCGAGGAGATCGACCCGGCCGCCGGCGCCGCCATTCTCACCCTGGCCCGCTCCGACCACTACGGCTGAGCCCGCGACGCTAACCCGCCCGCCCCTCCATTCTCCCCACTCCACAACACCGGAGGAGGAAGGAGGGCGGGGAGGGTGCTGTCGTCATTCGGGCTGGACGAGCGCGAGAAGGCCAAGCAGTTCGGCGCGTACTTCAAGGCCCTTGAGGACCGGATCACCGCGCTGGAGCGCGCCAACCCGCTCACGAACGCGTCGATCGAGGGCGGCGCCATCGACGTCTACGACGGTGACGGCACCCTGCGCGCGCAGATCGGCGTCCAGGACGACGGCACCGTCGCGCTCGCCCCCCGCAACTCCCAGCCCCCGCCCACGCCCACGCCGCCGGCCGTCGAGAACACCCTCGCGGGCCTGGTCGTCGCGTGGGACGGGACCTGGGCCGACGCGGAAGCCGCCCCGGCCGACTTCGCGCTCGTCCAGGTCCACGTCGGGCCCGACCCCGACTACACCCCCACCCTGACGACGCTCGCAGCGACCATCACCGCCCCGCTCGGCGGCTCCGCCACCATCTCCGTCGAGGGCTACACCACCGTGTGGGTGCGCCTGGTCGCCGCCAACACCGCGGCGGTGACCGGCGAGGCGAGCACGGCCGTGGAGGGCACGCCGCGCAAGGCCGTGGGCGACGACCTGGTCAACGAGATCATCGACGCGACGAAGCTCGCCGAGGCCGCGGTCACAGAGGCGAAGATCGCGCTCGGCGCGGTCGGGACCACCGCCCTCGCCGACGGGGCGGTCCTCGCCGACAAGCTCGCCAAGGGGGCCGTCACCCTCGGCAAGATCGGCGACGGGGCAGTCACCCTGAACGCGCTCGGCGGGGCCGTCTCCGACCTCGCCGCCCAGCGCTACGTCGACACAATGGCCGACCCCTCCGCCTGGCGGGTCATCACGAAGGCCCCCACCGCCCAGTGGGACATCGTCCCCGACGTCCCCGACGCCCGCACCGGCCGAAGCGTCGGACAGGCCACCGGGCACGCGGTGCTGCGCGGCGCCGTGCAGATCGCCTACGACCCCGACGTCCTCTACCGGGTGTCGGTCCGCGCCCGCACCACCGTGGCGACGACCACCGGCACCGACAGCCTGTACCTCGGTGTCCTGGGCATCGCGGCGGACGGTACGACGCTCGTCAACCGCACGGGCGCCGACACCCACAGCTCGCAGCACTACTGCGCCGCGTCAGCCGCCCCGCAGCCGGCAGGCGGGGGCTGGATCACCTACACCGGCTACATCAAGGGCCTCGCCGCCCCCGGCGCATCCGGGACCGGCGGCGCGTACCCCGACCCGCGTGCACCCGGATACCTCCACAGCGCAGTCCGCTTCATCTCCCCGATGCTCTGGCTCAACTACGGCGCCGGAGGCACATCCGGGTCCGGCGTCATGCAGATCGACGCCGTCACCGTCGAGGCCCTGAAGACGGGCGTGGTCGACGGCACGAACCTCGTGATCGGGTCCGTGGCAACAGCCCACCTGGCCGCAGACTCGGTGACGGCCGGGAAGATCGCGGCGGACTCCATCAGCTCACGCGAGATCATGGCCGAGGCCATCGGCGTCAACGAGCTCGCCGCCGCATCCGTCACCGCGACCGCAGTTGCGGCCGGAGCGATCACGGTCGACAAGCTGACGATCGTCGGGGCCGGAAACATCCTCTCCGACCCGTCCTTCGAGGGCGCGTACACCGCGGCGATCATCGCCCCATACCAGCCGTGGGCCACGCAGGACAAGGCGTTCGGCAACGGCTCGGCCACCTCCCTGCGGATCAGCGCAGTCTCAGCCACGGCCACGTCCCGGTCCGTGGACCTCACCCTGATCCCCGTAACCGCCGGCGACCAGCTCTACCTGGCGACCGACTACTACGCCTCCGCCGACTGGAACGGCGCCGAGATCAGCATCCAAGTCCGCTGGGAACTCGGAGACGGAACGTCCCTCTCCTACAGCAAAGCCCCCACCACCTCGCCTGCCCGCGCGGCCTGGACCCGGCTGACGAACACCATCACCGCCCCGGCCACCGCCGTCCGCGCCCGCATCCGCGTCGAGTCCCGAAGCGCCACCGCGGGCACGGTCTGGTTCGACAACGCGGCGGTGCGCCCCGTCGTCCCGGGGGTGCAGATCGCCGATGGAGCGGTCACCGCGCCGAAGATCCTGGCCGGCTCCATCACCACGGACAAGCTCCTCGCGCTCGCCGTCACGGCGGAGAAGATCGCCGCGCTGGCGATCACCACGGCGAAGCTCGACGCCCTGGCGGTGACCGCGGACAAGCTCGCCGTGAACTCTGTGACGGCAACGAAGATCGCGGCCGGGGCGGTCGAGGCCACGCACATCAAGGCCGGTGCCATCACCGCCGAGAAGATCGACGCAGACGCCCTCAACGGCAAAACCATCACAGGCGCCGTCGTCCAAACAGCCGCCGCAGGAAACCGGGTCCTGGTCACCAACGACACCAGCACCGGAGTCGTCCGCTTCTTCAACACCGCCGGCGACCTCGCCGCCGACATCTCGGCGGGCACCGACCGCGACGGCATGCAGGCCCTCGTACTCAAGGGCCCAACCCGCTACGCGGGTGCATGGGGCAACCGCCCTTCCCTCTCCCTGGCTGCGGACGGCAACGTGGGGACAGCGATCGTCAAGGCCGACCGAGTCGTCTTCCAGGGCTCCGCCTTGTCCCCTATCGGATACGTCCCGCAGACCCAGTTCCTGATCGAGGGCTACCTGTCCGCCCGAAACATGGAAGTCGGCCGCGTACGGATCACGCCGACCCCGAACATCCCCACGAGCATGACCGTCACCGGTCTTCGCTTCCCGGAGGGCTCCAAGACCTTCCGCGGCGTCGCCACGCCCGTCACCACCGTCGTCGGGACCGACGTCAAGGGCGTCTCCATCACCGACCAGACCGACACCTCCATGACCGTCTGGGTCACCCGCACCGACAACGCCGCCACCAACATCGACTACATCGTCATCGCGAAGGACTGAGCGCAATGACCGCAGAAAGCGAAGCACCCACGTCCACGCGCATGGTCATCACATGCCACACGGCCGGGTGCCCCTCCGAGGGCATCCAGTACGTGGCCGCGATGTACCCGAACGCCGAAGCGCCGGTCTGGTCCGCGATGTGCGCCGGCTGCGAGCAACTGGTCAACGACATCGTCCCCGCCGCCTGAGACGCAAGCCTCCCGAGTAGTGCAGCGTTCGTGTCGCGGGGAGCCGCGGGCTTGATAGCCCCGGCTCCCGCGCACCCATCTGACGATCGATCACAAGCGAGGAGGCGGCCATGGAGTGGCTTACCTCCCTGGCGCCTGTCCTTACTCCGCTGTTCGGCATGACCGGTGTCCTTGGCGGGGCCTGGCTGGTCTACAGGACCAACGCCAAGAAGAACAGCACCGATGCCGCAGTCGCCGAAGGGCAGACGTTCGTCTCGTCCATGAAGACAGTGACCGAAGGGTTCACCACCCTGCTCGAACAGCAGAGGTCGGTCAACGAGTCCACGATGGCCCGGGTCACGACTTTGGAAGAGAGGCAAGTCGACCTGGAGCGCAAGGTCGAGCGGCTGGAAGAGGAACAGCGGCAGTGGCGGCGCTGGAAGGCTGCGGCGCTGGAGTACATCAGTGACCTGCGGGACCTGGTGGCAAGGACGCTCGGGCGGCCGGCCCCCGTGCCGCCGGAGGAGATCAAGGCTGACGTGGATGCCCAGGACCGGGACTGACCGGCCGCGCCCGCACGCCGCGACGCAAGCCCCGGCCGGCCGCCACTCTTCCCCCGTCGAACTCCTCTAACAGACGGGAACCCTCATGTCCTCCACCCTTCAGCTCGTCGGAACCGGCTCCGCCGTCGGCGGCCTCATGCCGCTGATCACCGCCGTTGTCCAGCGCCCCGAGTGGTCCGTACGGAACAAGAAGATCGTCGCCGCCCTCATGGCACTGCTCGCCGGCGTCGCCACCGTGGCGTCCACCAACGGCTTGGGCCAGCTCCAGCACGGCCTTCCCACGCTCGGCACCATCGGAGCTGTCCTCGCCGTCTCTCAGAGCGCGCACGATCTGATCTGGAAGCCCAGCGGCATCGCCCCGGCCATCGAGTCGATTACCAGCCCGAAGGCGTCCCCTGCGGCCGAATAGGGCCGCACGATGGCGGCCCGGCGGAGCCGCGCAGGTATCATGCGCTGTAGGTGGCCGCCGTGCCGCCGATCTCACCGTCGCAGGTAAGCCCAGCGGTTCCATTCCTCTCCCGCCTCGGCGGGATTGAGAAGGGAGCGTGCCGCTCAGGGCTCCGAGCAAACTGCGTTCCTCCGGGAACCCAGGGTCGGGTACCGGCCGCTATCCGGGACGATCCGGCTCGCGGGGAGATCGGTCGCAGGGCGGCCACCTTGCCCATAC
The DNA here is from genome assembly GCF_049844595.1 of Streptomyces sp. DT224. NCBI lineage: Bacteria > Bacillati > Actinomycetota > Actinomycetes > Kitasatosporales > Streptomycetaceae > Streptomyces > Streptomyces sp. DT224. The sequence goes on along the minus strand of NZ_JBNCLI010000016.1, from coordinate 1,095 downwards.
CCAACCTCGGCGCAGCCGACCGACCGACTTCAGGAGGGCCAGCCAGCATGGCGGCACCGGACCAGGACGGGCCCGACAAGCGGGGGCGAAAGAGCAGCTGGGTTGAACCCGACCGGGCAGAGGTTGAGAAGGAAATCAGCCGTCTCAACGCGATGCCGAACGCCGAGCTTGCCGAGACACTGGCCGCCTTCATCAACTCGCCCGACGACGTCGACCAGGTGCTCGCTTACGCACTGCGCTCGCCGGAGGTCGTACGGAAGGCTCGCCGGCTCGTGGACCGCATCGTCCGAGAGCCGGAGAAGTACGTCGGGTCACCCCCGGCCTCTCTCGGAGCCAACGGTGCCCGCGAGTACGTCCGCCGCTTTCGGGCCCGGGCGGAGAACGAGGCTGTACTGCTGGAGACGGTGTTCGCGGGGATTGTGGCCCGTCGCGGCCACCATGTCCCCGAGCCTCGGCCACGTGCAAGGGCCCGCCGCAGGCTGGCCGACGAATACCCGGTGCGCTTCCTGGAGCTGGTCCGCGAGGAGGAAGCCGCCGACCGTGCCGCTGCCGAGGAACGCCGCAAACAGCGTGATGCCGCCCGGGCCACTGGCAGGTAGCCATCGTGTTTCCTGACGAAGGGCGTACCCCAAGGGGTACGCCCTTCGTCATGCCGTACCCCGTACCTCCCAGGCGGAGGGTACGGGGTACGGCTACCTTCCTGACGGACAGGGGCTCGGGGTACGCCGCCTTCGCGCTAGACGGGGTACGGGGTGGTACGGGGTACGGGGTACGGGGTGCGGTCGCAGGTACGGGGTACGGGGTGCGCTTCACCGATTCGGGGTACATCACGCTGGACAGTCAGGGTACGCCTGTTTTCGCAGGTCAGGGCCTCGCACTTGCCTGCGCACGCCGAAGCGACACCGACCCGCGGAGCGCTGTTCCCCGGGGGAACAGCGCGGCTGATGCAGACGGGGGTGTCGAAGCGGCAGGCGTACCCCTCGCCGGGCGTACCCCTCGCCGGGCGTACCCCTCGCCGGGCGTACCCCTCGGCAGGCGTACCCCTCGGCAGGCGTACCCCTCGGCAGGCGTACCCCTCGGCAGGCGTACCCCTCG
>NZ_JBNCLI010000015.1:3495-166163 GCF_049844595.1 Streptomyces sp. DT224 | reverse complement strand
CTCGCCGGCCTCCTCGACACCACCCCCCCGACCGCGGTCATCCACACCGCCGGCGTCCTGGACGACGGCCTGCTCCCCACCCAGACCCCCCAACGCCTGGACACCGTCCTGCGGCCCAAGGCCGACGCCGCCTGGCACCTCCACGAACTCACCAGCCACCTGAACCTGACCGCGTTCGTCCTCTACTCCTCCCTCGCCGGCACCCTCGGCAACACCGGACAAACCAACTACGCCGCCGCCAACGCCGTCCTGGACGCCCTCGCCCACCACCGCGTCACACAGGGCCGCCCCGCCACCTCCCTCGCCTGGGGCCCCTGGGCCGAAACCGGCATGGCCGCCACCCTCACCCCCACCGACCTCCACCACATGGAACAAACCGGCATCAAGCCCCTCACCAACACCGACGGCCTCGCCCTCCTCGACGCAGCACTGACGACCACCGAACCAACCCTCGTCACAGCCAAGTTCGCCAAAACCCGCACCACCCGCATCCCCACACAACGCGCCGGCACCGCAAACCTCGCAGACCGGCTCGCCACCCTCGCCCCCGCCGAGCGGGAACGGACACTGTCCGACCTGGTACACACCCAAGCCGCAGCCGTGCTCGGCTACCACGACGCCACCGCCATCGACCCGAGCCGCCCCTTCCAAGAACTGGGCTTCGACTCACTCACCGCGGTCGAGTTCCGCAACCTCCTCAACGAAACCACCGGCCAGCGCCTGCCGGCCACACTCATCTTCGACTACCCGACCCCCGCCGAACTGACCGACCACCTCGTCAGCCAGTTCAACAACGACACAGACGACGAAAACATCGGCGTACTACGACTGTTCGCCGAACTCGACCGGATCGAGACCTCCCTGTCCAACCTCGCCCAGGAAGACACCCTGCGCGCACGCCTGTCCACCCGACTCAAAGACGTCCTCACCAGCCTCAACCACCTCGGCAATCAAGAAAGCAAAGTCACCAACCAGCTCGACGACGCAACCGACGACGAAATGTTCGCCTTCATCGACAACGCACTCTGAACCGCCCACGCCACAAGCGGTGGCCGGTCGGCGGTTCCGTTGTGGGGGCGTGGAGGCCGTGTCGATTGGGTGAGCTCTCGGCCGACGAACCGGTCCAGGCGCCGCAGTGGCAGTTGCGGGATGTGCGGCGGTGTGCGTAGCCGTAAAACTGACTAACTGATCGTTTCAGAATGAGATCGGCGTGCTGGATTGGCAGTTGGGTGCCGGGTCGGCAGGATCTGGTGGGGGCTGCTGACCTTGGGCCAGATGATCTGTGGGAACGCATAGCCCCGCTGCTCCCGGAGCGACCGCCTCGGAGGCATCGGCATCCCGGGCGGTTGCCGGTGAATGACCGCACTGCTCTGCGGGGCATCGTTTACGTGCTGTGCAAGCGCGTGAGCTGGCGGGATGTCCCCGCGGCGCGGGTGGGCCGCAGCGGGGTGACGGCCTGGCGGCGTCTGCGGGACTGGACCGAGGCCGGAGTATGGCCCCGACTGCACGAGGTCCTGCTGGCAGAACTGCGCAAAGAGGGCCTGCTGGAGATGAACGACGCCGCGATCGACGGCTCGCACATCAGGGCCCTCAAAGGGGGGCTCACACCGGACCTTCGCCAGTCGATCGGGCCCCGGCAGCAAGCACCACCTGATCGTCGACCGGCACGGAACCCCGCTCGCCGTCTCTCTGACCAGCGGAAACCGCCACGACGTCACCCAGCTCATGCCGCTGCTGGACGCCATACCCCGCATCCGTGGCCTGCGCGGCCGGCCACGCCACCGGCCCCGGCGACTGTTCGCCGACCGCGGCTACGACTACGACACATACCGCCGTCTCATTCGGGCTCGCGGGATCACATCCAAGATCGCCCGCCGCGGTACCCCGCACGGTTCCGACCTGGGCAAGACCCGGTGGGTCGTAGAGCGCACCTTCGCCTGGTTCCACCAGTTCAAAAGACTCCGCATCCGCTACGAGATACGAGCCGACCTCCACATCGGACTACTTCAACTCGCCTGCAGCATCATCTGCTTGAGACGACTCCGGACTTCATTCTGAAACGATCAGTAGGGCAATGCCGTTCGGTTAGGGGTTCGATCGGCGGTGCAACTGTCGGCGTTGCGGCTGGTGATACGGGTGCAGCCCTGGTAGTGGTTCTCGGGTCCGCCAAGACTCGTGTTCCTCCACAAGGGCTGCAGTGTCTGATTCTGTCATTACGCATGCCCCCCGGCGTGTTCGCCGTGGGGCACCTGGGTGAGTTGCCCCAGGTTGTTCCGTTCGATCTCGTCGATGAGGCACTCGCATCCGCAGGCGGTCTGCAGCAGCGGGTGCGGCGGCTGCCGTCGCGGGTGGTGGTCTACCTCCTGCTCGCCGGCGCACTGTTCACCGGACAGGGCTGAACCGGGATCTGGTCCCGGCTGACCGCCTCGCTGGCCGTGCCGCTGCCGAAGCCGGTGCCTTCATCGATCACAGCCGCGATGCGACGGGTCGGCCCCAAACCACTCAAAGCAGTCTTTGACCTGGTCAAAGGCCCGGCAGTGGTGACCGCGACACAGGCGCCACGGTTTGCGGGCAGGCTGGTGGTCGCGATCGACGGCACCCAGATCGCGCTGGCGGACACGCCCGCGAACCTGTCGGTGTTCCCCAAGGCGAAGGCAGGACAGAACGGGCCCGCCGGTTACCCGATGCTGCTGCTGGGTGACCGGAACTTCTCCGCCACCAAGTTCGTGGACACGGTCGCGTCCACGGGCGCCGCAGCACCGCACTCAAACTGCCGATCCTGCGTCGTCTGCCCCACGGCACGTCCCTGTCCCGCATAGGCGCCGTAGCCGTCCGTGTCATCGAGGCCACCCTCACCCTCGCCCCTAGCAGCCCTGGGATCGGGGACCGTGGTCACCTGCCGTCGGCGGCGGTGCCGGCCCTGCAGACCAGCGGCCTGCATCAGCCGTGCGACACGACGCCGGCTGCACCCGGCGCCCTCGCGCGTGAGCACGGCATGCACACGCGGGGCCCCATAGGTGCCACGCGATCGCGCATGGACCTCAGCGATCTGCTCGGTCAGCTCAGCATCCCGCACCGCCCGGGAGCCGGGCAGGCCGGAGCGACGGGCATAGAAGGCGGTCCTGGAGACCTTCATCAGCTCACACGCCCGTTTGGCGCTGTGACCTGCACGCTTCTCCGCCTCGATGAACGGGTGCACCGTCACCGGGTCTCCTTCGCGAAGAAAGCTGTGGCCCGCTTGAGGACGTCGACATCCTCACGCAGTCGGCGGTTCTCCCGCCGCAACGCAGCCAGTTCCTCGCGCTCCCCGCTGGTCAGCCCGTTGCGCTCGCCTGCGTCGACCTCGGCCTGCTTCACCCAGTCCCGCACCGCGGTCTCGGTCAGTTCGAAGTCCTTGGCGACCTGGCCGACCCGAGCGGTCACCCCGTCGGCACAGCCCGACGATCTCGGCCTTGAACTACGGCGTGAACGAACGGCGAGGGGGGCGAGGCTTTTCTTCCCCATGCTCTCCATGATGGACATCCTCCCGGGGCTGAACCCCTGATCTCGAATGTCCGCCAAAGCGGATCAAGCTCAGTCGACGACGTTGCGGCCGAGCCGGTCCACCGCTGCAGCGACCAAGCCGCCGTACGAGCCCTTCTCGTCACGGAGTCACGGGCCCAGGCTGGGGCGCGGGTCACGGGATCGGTGGCGCCGGAGACCTCCCAGTCGTCGGCCCAACCGATGATGTGAGCCCCTTCGGAGGAGGCGGCAGAGAGCACGTTCTCGCGCTGGCGTTCAGGCGAAGACGTCGCCAGCTTCACGCGCGACAGCCGCCGCACTCCGAGCAGGCACTTGCCGCATCCGTCGTAGGGTCATTTGATCGCATCGAGGTCCGTACCGCGCAGTTCTTCTCTCCGTTCGAGCGCGCATGGTACGGAGAATCGGCGGCACGACCCAGCTGAACGATCTTGGTCACCCCAGGAAGCTCAACCGCACCTGCCGCTCTGTGTTGTCGACGTTCGTGTCGACCAGGCACACCGACTGCCACGTGCCCAGTTCCAGCCGGCCCGCGATCACCGGCAGGGTCGCGTGCGGCGGGACCAGGGCCGGGACCACGTGGTCGCGGCCGTGGCCGGGGTGGCCGTGGCGGTGCTGCCAGCGGTCATCGGCCGGGAGCAGGGTGTGGAGGGCGGAGAGGAGGTCGTCGTCGCTGCCCGCGCCGGTCTCCAGGACCGCGATTCCGGCGGTGGCGTGCGGGACGAAGATGTTGAGCAGGCCGTCGCGGCCGGAGGCCGCGCGGGCGAGGAACTGTTCGCAGTCCGACGTCAGGTCGGTGACGGTCTCCGTGGAGCCCGTCGTGAGGTGCAGGACCGTGGTGGTGAAGGCGGCAGCAGACATGGTTCCCATCCTGCCGCGCCCGGGGCCGAATCCGCTGAGCGACGGGCAGGCGGGAAGTTCCGCGAGTCCACCACAGTTGGTAGAAGCGTGAACGATATGGCGATGCGGTCGGTGGACGTCGTGGTGATCGGCGCCGGGCAGGCGGGGCTGTCCGCCGCGTACCACTTGCGGCACAACGGTCTGGAGCCGGACCGCGGCTTCGTGGTCCTCGACCACGCGCCGGCCCCGGGCGGCGCCTGGCAGTTCCGGTGGCCCTCGCTGACGTACGGCAAGGTGCACGGCATGCACGCGCTGCCCGGCATGGAGCTGACCGGCGCGGACGGGGAGCGGCCGTCGTCCGAGGTCATCGGCGCCTACTTCGACCGGTACGAGCGCTCCTTCGGGCTGCGCGTGCACCGGCCGGTCGACGTCGGCGCCGTACGCGAGGGCGAAGGCGGCCGGCTGCTGGTCGAGACCTCCGAGGGCACGTACGCGACGCGGGCGCTGGTCAACGCGACCGGGACCTGGGACCGGCCCTTCTGGCCGCGCTACCCGGGGCAGCAGACGTTCCGGGGGCGGCAGCTGCACACGTCCGGCTATCCGGGCCAGGCCGAGTTCGCCGGACAGCGGGTGGTCGTCGTCGGTGGCGGCGCCTCCGGTACGCAGCACCTGATGGAGATCGCCGAGGTGGCGGCGGAGACCCACTGGGTCACGCGCCGGCCGCCGGTCTTCCGGGAAGGGCCCTTCGGGGCGGACCAGGGGCGGGCCGCGGTCGCCCTGGTGGAGGAGCGGGTGCGGCGCGGGCTGCCGCCGCAGAGTGTGGTGAGCGTGACCGGGCTGCCCGTCAACGACGCCGTCCGGCGCGCCCGCGAGTCCGGGGTGCTCGACCGGCTGCCGATGTTCGACAGGATCACGCCCACCGGTGTCGCCTGGGACGACGGCCGCCACATTGAGGCCGACGTCATCCTCTGGGCCACCGGCTTCCGCGCGGCCATCGATCATCTCGCCCCGCTGCGGCTGCGCGAGCGCGGCGGCGGCATCCGGATCGAGGGCACCCGAGCCGTACGCGACCCTCGCGTCCACCTCGTCGGCTACGGCCCCTCCGCCAGCACGATCGGCGCCAACCGCGCGGGACGCGCCGCCGTGCGCGAGATCGTCGCGCTGCTGCGGGACGGCGTGCCGGTGGCACCTGCGGGGCATGTGGAGGTGCCTGCCTTCGCCTGAGGGGGCGCGCCTCATCCCCCTCCGCGGTTCCGGTTGAACTCCGCCACGTTCCGCTGCTGCTCCGCGTAGTCGTCCGTGAAGCGGGTGTCGCCCGGGGCCACCGTCACGAAGTACAGCCAGGGGCCCGGGGTGGGGCTGATCGCCGCGCTCATCGCCTGTTCGCCCGGGTTGCCGATCGGGGTGGGCGGCAGGCCCTTGTGGGCGTAGCTGTTGTAGGGGCTGGCGAGCTCGGTGTCGCCCGTGGTGGTGTCCACCGTGCTGCGGTTCAACGCGTAGTTGAGGGTGGAGTCCATCTGGAGCGGCATCCCCCGGTCGAGGCGGTTGTGGATGACGCGGGCGACCTTGCCCATGTCCGTCTCGGTGTCCGCCTCGGCCTGGACGATGCTGGCGATGGTCACCGTCTGGTACACAGTCACGTCGTTGCGGCGGGCGCCCGCCGTGATGTGGTCGGCGCCGAAGTGCCGGCCCGCCGTCTCGGTCATGTAGCGCAGCAGGCTCTTCGGGGTGGTCGCGGAGGTGACCGGATACGTCGCCGGGTAGAGGTAGCCCTCGGGATTCCCCTTCGCGGCGGCCGGGAGCGGCAGGCCGGACGTCGGCGCCGCCCCCGCAGTCGTGCCGGCGGGTACGCCGAGGGCATGGTCGACGGCTGCGTAGACCTGGGTCGCCCGGCGGCCCTCGGGGATCACCAGGGTGCGGGCCGTCTCCTCGGTCTTCGGTTCTCGCGTGAGCAGGGGGACGAGCACCGCTGCGGCAGCGACGAGGACGAGCAGGGAGCCGATGAACAGCGTCAGGCGGCCGCGCCGGGTCAGGCGCGGGCGGCGGCGGTGGGGCGGGGTGACCGAAGGCGTGGTGTCCGGGGGCTCGTGCGCCATGCGGGCACGCTAACCCGCGCCGGTCCCGGCCTCGGGGACGGCATGCCCGGCGGCACGCCTCCCCTTCAGCCCGCCACCGGGGCCATCTCCGTGTCGCGGCGGACCAGGGCCGCGTACCGTCCATCGAGCCGGAGCAGTTCCTCGTGGGTGCCGCGCTCCGCCGTGCGGCCGCCGTCGAGGACGACGATCTGGTCGGCGTCGCGGACGGTGGAGAGCCGGTGGGCGATGGTGATCGTGGTGCGTCCGGCGGAGAGTGCGTCGATGGCCTCCTGCACGGCGTGTTCGGTCCGGGTGTCGAGCGCGCTCGTCGCCTCGTCCAGGATCAGCACCGGCGGGTCGCGCAGGATCGTCCGCGCGATGGCGAGGCGCTGCTTCTCGCCGCCGGAGAACCGGTAGCCGCGTTCCCCCACGAGGGTGTCGTAGCCGTCGGGGAGCGAGGCGATGTGGTCGTGGATCTGCGCGGCGCGGGCCGCCGCCTCGATCTCCTCGGCGGTGGCGTCCGGCTTCGCGAAGCGCAGGTTCTCGGCGACCGAGGCGTGGAAGAGGTATGTCTCCTGCGAGACGACGCCGACCGCACGCGCGAGGGTGTCGAAGTCGAGGTCGCGCACGTCGACCCCGTCGAGGGTGACCCGGCCGCCGGTCACGTCGTACAGCCGGGGCACCAGGTAGCTGAGGGTGGACTTGCCGGACCCCGTGGGGCCGACGACGGCCAGTCCGGCTCCGGCGGGAACGGTGACATCGACGCCACTGAGAGTCGGGCCGCTCTTCTCGTCGTAGCTGAAGTCCACGTTCTCGAAGCGGACCTCGCCGCGGATCTTCTCCAGGCGCACCGGATTCTCCGGCTCCGTGATGTCCACGGTGAGGTCGAGGTATTCGAAGATCCGCTGGAAGAGTGCGAGGGACGTCTGCATCTGCACACCGGTGGAGAGCAGGCTCACGGCGGGACGGAAGAGGCCCTGCTGGAGGGAGACGAAGGCGACCAGGGTCCCGATGGAGACGGCGGACCCGCCGGACTGCAGGGCGATGCCCGCGGCCCAGTAGATGACGGCCGGCATGGCGGCCATGACGATGCCGATCGTGGACATCCGCCACCGTCCGGCCATGCTGGCGCGCACTTCGAGGTCGACCAGCCGCTCGGACTCCTCGGCGAAGCCCTGGGTGAGCGAGTCGGAGCGGCCCATCGTGCGGCCGAGCAGGATGCCGCTGACGGACAGCGACTCGGTGACGGTGGCGGCCATGGCGGCCATCTGCTTCTGCCGCTGGGTGGTGATCTTCTTGCGTTCGCGGCCGACCCGGCGGCTGATCCAGACGAAGACGGGCAGCAGGAGCAGCGAGACGACGGTGAGCCGCCAGTCGAGCGCGAGCATGGCGACGACGGTGGCGATGACCGCGGTGAGGTTGGAGACGAGCGAGGTCGCCGTCGAGGTGACGGTGGCCTGCATGCCCCCGATGTCGTTGGCGATCCGCGACTGGACCTCGCCCGTGCGGGTCCGGGTGAAGAAGGCGAGCGGCATCCGCTGCAGCTGGGTGTAGACGGCGGTGCGCAGGTCGTGCATGACGCGCTGGCCGACGGTGGTGGAGATGAGGGTCTGGAGCACGCCGAAGACGCTGTTCATCACGGCGGTGAGGATCATGCCGAGGGCGAGCAGCGTGAGCAGCCCGGTCCGCCCCTGCGGAAGGGCGGTGTCCAGGATCTCGCGGAGCAGGAACGGCGAGGCGACCGACACCAGCGACGAGGCGCCGACGAGCAGACCCACCACGGCGAGGCGGCCGCGGTACGGGCGGAAGAGGCGGAGGATGCGGCGCAGCTCGGCGGGCGGCTGGGCGGCCTCCTTGGGCGGGGGCGTCCACGTGGGTTCGTCGGGCTTCATGGGCTCCTTCGTCGGACGTGCGGCAACGGAACGGGCGGGGCCGCCCGGACGCGGGGATCGCGACCGTGACAGTCGACTCTAATGAGAGCATAGCTCATTGTTACCCCTACTCACAATGAACAGGGTCCTGATACTGTTTCCCCATGGACTCCCCCGACCCCGACGGCGTACTCGCCGAACAGCTGCTGCGGCTGACGCGCAGGCTCCAGCGCATCCAGGGCCGCCAGCTGGAGCCGATCGGCATCACGCCCGCGCAGTTCCGGCTGCTGCGCACCGTCGCCCATTACGACGGTCCGCCCCGGATGGCGGATCTCGCACAGCGCCTCGACGTGGTCCCCCGCGCCGTCACCACGCTCGTCGACGCCCTGGAGGCGAGCGGCAGGGTGCGTCGCGTCCCCGATCCGGACAGTCGTAGGGTGGTCCGGATCGAGATCACGGACGAGGGCATCGCCACGCTCCGCTCGCTGCGCGACGCGCGCCGGGCGGCCGCGGAGGAGATCCTGGCTCCGTTGACCGCCGACCAGCGCGAGGTGCTCGGCGGCCTGCTGACCGCCCTGGTCGACGGAATGCCGGAGCGCCGCTGCTGACCGGTCACGGGACGCGGCGCCGAGCCGCGGACCGACGAGCCCGCCGAGGAGAACCACCATGCCGCTGCTGGAGCCGGACCCCGACACGCTGCGCCCCGCAGCGGTGCGCCCACCCTCCCACGACCGCGTCCCCGACACGCGGGCGCAGGGCACACCGGAGACGCTGCGCGCCGGCCTCACCGCCCTGCTCGGCCCGGAGAAGGTGCTCTGGAAGGTCTCCGACCTGGTGAAGTACGCCTCGGACGCCAGCCCGTACCGGTTCGTGCCCCAGGTGGTCGTCGTCCCCGAGGACCTGGACGACATCTCGGCGATCCTGTCGTACGCGCACGGCAACGGCCGCAACGTCGTCTTCCGCGCCGCCGGCACCAGCCTCAACGGCCAGGCCCAGGGTGAGGACATCCTCGTCGACGTCCGGCGGAACTGGGCGGGCGTCGAGGTCCTGGACGACGGGGCCCGCGCCCGGATCCGCCCCGGGACGACGGTCGTACGGGCCAACGCCGCCCTCGCCCGGTACGGCAGGCTGCTGGGCCCCGACCCGGCCAGCGCCATCGCGTGCACGATCGGCGGAGTCGTCGCCAACAACGCCTCGGGCATGACCGCGGGTACCACCCGCAATGCGTACCGGACCGTCTCCTCGCTCACCTTCGTACTGCCGAGCGGCACCGTCGTGGACACCGGCGATCCGGCCGCCGACGAGGACCTGGCCCGGGCCGAGCCGCGGCTGTGCGAGGGGCTGCTGGCGCTGAAGGCGGAGATCGAGGCGGACGCGGCGCTCACGGCCCGTATCCGCGCCAAGTACGAGATCAAGAACACCAACGGCTACCGGCTGGACGCGTTCCTCGACGGCTCGACCCCGGTGGAGATCCTGCGCGGCCTCATGGTCGGCTCCGAGGGGACGTTCGGCTTCATCTCCGAGGTCGTCTTCGACACCCTTCCGCTGGACCGCCGGATCTCCACGGCGCTGCTGTTCTTCCCGTCGCTGACCGCCGCGGCGGCCGCCGTCCCGCTGTTCAACGAGGCGGGGGCCATCGCCGTCGAGCTGATGGACGGCAACACCCTGCGGGCCTCCGTGAGTGTGCAGGGGGTCCCCGCGGACTGGGCGGGGCTGCCGAAGGAGACCGCCGCGCTGCTGGTGGAGTTCCGGGCACCGGACGAGGCGGGCCAGGAGGCGCAGGAGCGGGCGGCGGCCGATGTGGTGCGGCGGCTGGAGCTGGTCCGGCCCGTCACCTCGGTGACCAACGAGTTCACCCGGGACGCCCGCACCATCTCCGGCTACTGGAAGGCCCGCAAGGCGTTCGTCACCGCGGTGGGCGGTTCGCGCCCCTCGGGTACGACGCTGATCACCGAGGACTTCGCGGTCCCTCCGTCCCGGCTGGCCGACGCCTGCGAGGCGCTGCTCGCGCTCCAGGCCGAGCACGGCTTCGACGCCGCCGTCGCCGGTCACGCGGCCCACGGCAACCTGCACTTCCTGCTCGCCTTCGACGCGGCACGCCCGTCCGACGTCGACCGGTACGCCGCCTTCATGGCGGACTTCTGCCGGCTGACGGTGGAGCGGTTCGACGGATCGCTCAAGGCGGAGCACGCGACGGGCCGCAACATCGCCCCCTTCCTCGAACTGGAGTGGGGCCCGCAGGCCACGGAACTGATGTGGCGTACGAAGCAGGTCATCGACCCCGACGGGGTGCTGGCGCCGCGGATCGTCCTCGACCGCGACCCGAAGGCCCATCTGCGCGGGCTCAAGACCATCCCGAAGGTCGAGGCGATCGCCGACCCCTGCATCGAGTGCGGCTTCTGCGAACCGACCTGTCCCAGCCACGACCTGACGACCTCGCCGCGCCAGCGGATCGTGCTCCGCCGCGAGATGATGCGCCAGCCCGACGGTTCGCCCGTCGAGACGGGCCTGGTCGACGCTTACGGCTACGACGCCGTGGACACCTGCGCCGGGGACTCGACCTGCAAGCTGGCCTGCCCCGTCGGCATCGACACGGGCGCCATGATGAAGAACTTCCGCCATCAGCGGCACTCCCCGCGCGAGGAGCGGATCGCCGCGCTCGCCGCCAAGCACTTCCGTACGGCGGAGACGGCGGCGCGGCTCGCGGTCGCCGCGGCGAGCCGGATCGACGACCGGCTGCTGCAAGGGGTCACCCGGCTCGCCCGCCGGGCGGTGCACCCCGACCTGGTCCCCGAGTGGCTTCCGGAGGTCCCCGGCGCCGCGTCCCGCAAGCTGCCGCGCACCTCCAGGGCGGGGGCGAGCGCGGTCTACTACCCGGCCTGCGTCAACCGCATCTTCGGCAGCCCGGACAGCCATCGAGGCCCGTCGCTGCCGCAGGCCGTGGTGGCCGTGTCGGCCCGGGCGGGAAAGCCCGTCTGGATCCCGGACGACGTCAACGGCACCTGCTGCGCCACCATCTGGCACTCCAAGGGGTACGACTCCGGCAACGCCGTGATGGCCAACCGGATCGTGGAGGCGGCCTGGGGCTGGACGGCGGGCGGGAAGCTGCCGCTGGTGGTCGACGCCTCCTCGTGCACGCTGGGCATCGCCCATGAGGTGGTCCCGTATCTCACCGAGGACAACCGTGCGCTGCACCGCGAACTGACCGTGGTCGACTCCCTGGTCTGGGCGGCGGACGAACTGCTTCCGGAGCTGACGGTGCTACGCAAGTCCCGTTCGGCCGTGCTGCACCCGACCTGCTCCATGGAGCATCTGGACGATGTGGACCGGCTGCGCGCGGTCGCCGATGCCTGCGCGGACGAGGCCGTGATCCCGGACGACGCCGCGTGCTGCGGTTTCGCGGGCGACCGCGGGATGCTGCACAAGGAGCTGACGGCGTCCGCGACCGCCAAGGAGGCCGCCGAGGTGCGGTCCCGGGAGTACGACGCGTACCTCTCGGCGAACCGGATGTGCGAGATCGGCATGGACCGCGCGACGGGCCGCTCGTACCACTCGGCTCTGATGGAGCTGGAGTGGGCGACCCGTCCGGGCCCCGCCTGAGCGGCGGGGATCAGGCGCGGAGGCTGGCCCGGTCGCCCATGACGACGACCGGGTGCTGCTTCGGGTCGAGGGTGCGCAGCAGCTTCTCCATGGCCTGCTTGGACACGCTCACGCACGCCGAGGTACCGCTGCCGTGGTCCATGTGCAGCCAGATGCTGCCGCCCTTGGTCTGGCCCTGCGGGCGCGTCGGGTCGTTGGGCGGGGTGCCCTTGACCCGGTTGTAGTCGATGGCGATGACGTAGTCGAAGTCGTGCCAGTGGGACTTGGCCCAGTAGTGCGGGGCCTGGATCGATGCGGTCTGCGTGTACGGGAGGCGGGCGCCCGGGTCGGGCAGGACACCGGCCGCGTCGCTGAGGGTGTAGACGCCGACGGGGCTGCGGTTGTCGTTCTCGTGGTGGTCGGGCGTCCAGCCCTTCTTGCCGTTGTGGCCCTTCCAGGAGGCGGTCTTGTCCCAGGTGGAGCCGGACTTGGTGTAGAGCACGACGGTGGAGTCCGCGGAGTCCTTGCCTTCGCCGTAGACGGCGACGACCTGGCGGGATTCGGCCGGAATCTGCGACTGGAGCCGGTCGCCCACATCCGGGATGCGCTTCAGATCCTTGATCGGGGCCTTCGTACTGCCCTTCCCGGCAGCCGGTCGCTCGGCGGCGGCGCCCTTCTTCGTGTCCTGTCCGTCACCGCAGGACGTCAGGGTCGTGAGCAGGACACCACAGGCGGCCGCCGAGGCCACCATCCGAACCGCACCGGCTATACGCATCCGTCCATGCTCGCACCTGGCGATGCACGCGATCGGCCGGGCCGGGCGGCCCCGGCGAATGCGTGCCGAATCTTTACCCGTCCGGGGCGCGGGCGGCCCCGGCACACCCCACCAGCACCTGAGACCGCACCCGTGTCAGCCGCCGCGTAAAACCGTTTGCCGCGCTCCCGGCGACAGGCAAGGCTTGCTCGGTCCGGTTCCCTTGCCCGCTTACCCCGTGGGCGACCCGGTGCTGCCCCGACGCGCCTTCGCGGCGCCTCGCGGGCCCGGCCGCTTCCGATCCTTTGGGATGTCATGCACATTCGCGATCTTCCGTACGCGGACCCCGGCGATCCCGACGTCCGTTCAGGCCCGCGCTTCCTGTTGTGGCTGGGCCGCAATCAGATCCGCGGGCAGCTCAAGTCCTTGCTCTGGGGGCTGCTGCACCAGTGCTCGATCGCGGGATACCCGCTGACCGTGGGACTCGCGGTGCAGGCGGTCGTGGACCGCTCCGGCGGCAGGCTCGCGCTGGCCTGTGGGCTGACCGCGCTGCTGGGCGTGCTGACTGCGGTGAGCGACGCGATGCTCCACCGGGCCGCGGTCACCAACTGGATCACCGCCGCCGCCCGGATCCAGCAGCTGCTCTCCCGCAAGACCGCGGAGCTGGGCTCACTCCTGACCCGCAGGGTCGCCGCGGGCGAGGTGGTGGCGGTGTCCACGGGTGACGTGGAGAAGATCGGGTGGTTCGTCGAGGCGCTCTCGCGCTTCCTGGCCGCCGCCACAGCCCTCGTCGTCATCAGCGTCGGGCTCCTCCTCTACCTCCCGTCGCTGGGCGTTCTCGTGGCGGTCGCCATGCCGTTCCTCGCCCTGTCCGTCCTGCCGTTGCTGCCGCGTGCCACCCGGCGGGCGGATGTGCAGCGCGAGAAGGGCGGCCGGGCCACCGAACTCGCCTCGGACACCGTGGCCGGGCTGCGCGTCCTGCGCGGCATCGGCGGCGAGGAGCTGTTCCTGGACCGCTACCGGCGGGCTTCGCAGGAGGTCCGCGAGGCCGCGGTCCACAGCGCCCGGATGTGGTCGCTGATCTCGGCGGTCCAGGTCCTGCTGCCCGGCCTCCTGCTGCTCGCCCTGGTCGTGCACGGGGCCTCGCTGGCCCGGGACGGCAGGATCGAGGTGGGCCAGTTGGTCACGGTGTACAGCGCGGCGACCCTGACCCTGTTCCCGCTGCGGCACTTCGAGGAGATCGCCATGGCGTACTCCTTCTCCCGCCCCTCCGCGCAGCGCGCCGTACGCGTGCTGTCGCTGAGCCGGAACACCCGCCCGGCCACCGTCGACACCGTCCCGTCCGGCGACCTGTACGACCCCGTCACCGGGCTGCTGGCCCCGCGGGGCGCGTTCACCGCGGTCGTCTGCGGCGACCCCGACGAGGCGGGGCGGCTGGCGGAACGGCTCGGCGGGCACGCCAGGCCCGAGGCACCGGACGCCGACGCCCCCGAGCCGCCCTCCGTCCTGCTCGGCGGCGTGCCGCTGGACGAACTCGAACCGGGCGCGGCACGGACCGCGGTACTCGTCCAGGACAAGGACCCCGTCCTGCTCTCGGGCACCCTGCGCGAGCTGCTGGACGTGCCGTCGTCCGGGCAGGTGACGGCCTCCGCCGCCCTGTCCGCCGCGCAGTGCGACGACGTGCTGGCCGCCCTGGCCCAGGCGTCCCCCGAGCCGGACCGCGAGCCGCTGGACACCCGGATCACCGAACGCGGCCGGTCCCTGTCCGGCGGCCAGCGCCAGCGGCTCGCCCTGGCGCGGTCGCTGCTCACCGACCCGGACACGCTCGTCCTGGACGAGCCCACCTCGGCGGTCGACTCGCACACCGAGGCCCGTGTCGCGGCGGGCGTCAAGGCGCTGCGCGCGGACCGTACGACCGTCGTGTTCTCCTCGTCGCCCCTGCTCCTCGACCTGGCCGACCGCGTGGCGCTGGTGCACGGCGGCACGGTGGTGGCGGTCGGTACGCACCGCGAGCTGATGCGCACCGAGGAGCGCTACCGCACCGTCGTCACCCGTGAGACCGACGACGAAGCCGCCGGACACCAGGAAGCACCCCAGGAAATCGAGGAACGGGCATGAAAGGCCAGGCAATGACCGGCGTCGCCCCACCGGCCCATGTACCGCCCGCCTACGACCCGGCCGCCCCCGAGACGGCCACCACCCTGCCGGTCGGCCGGCCCGCGACCGTGCGGGCCTACGTGCTGGAGCTGATGCGGCGCCACCGCAAGCCGTTCGTCGTGGTGACCCTGCTCAACACGTTCGCGGTGATCGCGTCCATCGTCGGCCCGTACCTGCTGGGCGGGCTCGTGGAGGACCTGTCCGACGGGGTCCGCGACCTGCACCTGGAGCGCACCGCCGCGGTGTTCGCGTGCGCGCTCGTGGTGCAGACCGTGGCCACCCGGATGATGCGGCTGCGCAGCGCCATGCTGGGCGAGGAGATGCTCGCCGACCTCCGCGAGGACTTCCTCGTCCGGTCGGTGCGGCTGCCGCCGGGCGTGCTGGAGCGCGCCGGTACGGGTGATCTGCTGTCCCGGATCACCACCGACATCGACCGGCTCGCCAACGCCATGCGCGAGGCCGTCCCGCAGCTGACGATCGGCGTGGTGTGGGTGGGCCTGCTGGTCGCCGCCCTCACCGTCACCGCTCCCCCGCTGGCCCTGGCGGTGGTCGTGGCGCTGCCGGTGCTGCTCATCGGCTGCCGCTGGTACTTCCGCCGGGGGCCCTCGGCGTACCGCTCGGAGGCCGCCGGCTACGCGGCGGTCGCCGCGGCCCTGGCGGAGACCGTGGACGCGGGCCGGACCGTGGAGGCGCACCGGCTGGGGGCGCGCCGGGTCGCGCTGTCGGACCTGCGGGTCAGGCAGTGGACCGCGTGGGAGCGGTACACGCTGTTCCTCCGGACGGTGCTGTTCCCGGTCATCAACATCACGTACGCGACGATCCTCGGGGCCGTCCTGCTGCTGGGCGGCTGGTTCGTCATCGAGGGGTGGATGACCGTCGGCCAGCTCACCACGGGTGCGCTGCTCGCCCAGATGATGGTGGACCCGATCGGTCTGATCCTGCGCTGGTACGACGAGTTGCAGGTGGCCCAGGTGTCGCTGGCGCGGCTGGTGGGCGTCCGGGAGATCGAGCCGGACGCGGGCGACGCGTCGGTGTCCCCGGACGGCCGGGACGTGCGGGCCGACGCGGTGCGCTTCGGGTACGTGGACGGGGTCGACGTACTGCACCGGGTGTCGCTGGACGTCGCGCCCGGTACGCGGCTGGCGCTGGTCGGCCCGTCGGGTGCGGGCAAGTCGACGCTGGGCCGGCTGCTGGCGGGGATCTACGCGCCCCGGGACGGGGAGGTCACGCTGGGCGGCGCGCGCCTGTCGCGGATGGTGACGGAGCGGGTGCGGTCGCACGTCGCGCTGGTCAACCAGGAGCACCACGTGTTCGTCGGCTCGCTGCGGGACAACCTGCGGCTGGCGCGTACGGACGCCGAGGACGCGGAGCTGTGGGCGTCGCTCGCCGCGGTCGACGCGGACGGCTGGGCGCGGGCGCTGGAGCAGGGGCTCGACGCCGAGGTCGGCTCGGGGGGCCTGGTGATCACCCCGGCGCAGGCCCAGCAGATCGCGCTCGCCCGGCTGGTGCTGGCCGATCCGCACACACTGGTCCTGGACGAGGCGACGTCGCTGCTCGACCCCCGGGCGGCCCGCAACCTGGAGCGGTCGCTCGCCCGGGTGCTGGAGGGCCGGACGGTGGTGGCGATCGCGCACCGGCTGCACACGGCGCACGACGCGGACGTGATCGCCGTGGTCGAGCAGGGCCGGATCACCGAGCTGGGCAGCCACGACGAGCTGGTGGCGGCGGACGGGGCGTACGCGGCGCTCTGGCGCTCCTGGCACGGCTGACGGGTCCCGGGGGCCGGTGCGCCGGCCCCCGGATCCGGTGCCCGGGCGGCTCAGATGACGTTCATCGCCGCCGCCGCGCCCACGCCCCCGAGGATCATGAAGACCGGCATCAGCACCTTGATCTCCACCCAGCTGCCGGCCTTGAAGCGCATGGCCTTGGGCGGGCCGATCGGGTACCAGCGCTTGCGGCCCAGCGGGATCGGCCACAGGATCGGGCAACCCGAGACGGTCAGCGCGTCGCCGATGTCGTGGACGAGGGCACCCAGCACGATCGGCAGCCCGAGCCAGAGGTATTCCTGACCGGGGTCGGTGAACAGCCAGTCGGCGCCGTTGCCCGGCTTGTCGAGGACCCCGGCGAGGATCCACGCGCTGGTCGCCCCGAGCAGCCACACCAGGACGTCGCTGGAGACGCGGGCGGCCCGCCAGAGCAGCCCCTCGACGGCGAGGACCAGGTGGACGAAGAGGATCGCGAGGACCCCCCAGCGCCCGCCGGTGTACGCGACGGCGGAGGCGCCCGCCCCGATCAGGACGGCCCAGGCCCAGGTGTGGGTGAGGGTGCGGTGGCCGCCGTTGCGGTGGGAGTCGCCCCGGAGCTTGGTGGCCTTGTAGACGGCGTGCGAGAGCTTGTCGACGATCTCGCACACCCCGCGCGAGAGGGGGCCGAAGGCGCGGGAGATGGTCGCCGACTTGTGGTCGAGGTCGGGGGCGAGCGCGGCGCCCGCGCTGATCAGCGCCCCGACGACGAGGACGGGCCACGGCATGGTGTGGCCGGTGGCCGCCGCCGCGGCGCCCATCCCCAGCCAGGCCGCCGCCCCTGACAGAGAGTGTGCCGGTCCCATCATGACTGCCGAGCCCCCGTAGGTGTCGCCGAGTGCGCCGGGCGGTGCCCCTGACGCGAGATCCGGCCACCGCCGTTGCGGCGTGGCCGAGTTGAGTGGGAAGCGTATCGTCCGTGATCTTCGGGCCGTCGTCCGGTTCCCTCATCGGGGCGGAAGACAGGCAAGATGGGGGCGTGACCCTTATCGATCAGCTCCCCCCGACCGACGATCCCGACGCTCTCTTCGAGGCTTTCTCGTCCTGGACCGAGACGCAGGGGATCACCCTCTACCCCGCTCAGGAGGAGGCGCTGATCGAGGTGGTGTCCGGGGCCAATGTGATCCTTTCCACGCCGACGGGGTCCGGGAAGAGCCTGGTCGCGGCGGGTGCGCACTTCACGGCACTGGCCCAGGACAAGGTCACCTTCTACACCGCGCCGATCAAGGCGCTGGTCTCGGAGAAGTTCTTCGACCTGTGCAAGCTGTTCGGTACGGAGAACGTCGGCATGCTCACCGGGGACGCCTCGGTCAACTCCGACGCCCCGGTGATCTGCTGCACCGCCGAGGTGCTGGCGTCGATCGCGCTGCGTGACGGCAAGTACGCGGACATCGGCCAGGTCGTGATGGACGAGTTCCACTTCTACGCGGAGCCGGACCGCGGCTGGGCGTGGCAGATCCCGCTGCTCGAACTGCCGCAGGCCCAGTTCGTCCTGATGTCCGCGACACTCGGCGACGTCCGGATGTTCGAGGAGGACCTGACACGGCGCACCGGCCGCCCGACCTCCGTGATCCGCTCGGCGACCCGTCCCGTGCCGCTGAGCTACGAATACCGGCTGACGCCGATCACGGAGACGCTGACCGAACTGCTGGAGACCCGGCAGTCGCCGGTGTACATCGTGCACTTCACGCAGGCGGCGGCGGTGGAGCGGGCGCAGTCGCTGATGAGCATCAACATGTGCACCAAGGAGGAGAAGGAGAAGATCGCCGATCTCATCGGCAACTTCCGCTTCACCACCAAGTTCGGCCAGAACCTCTCGCGGTACGTGCGCCACGGGATCGGTGTGCACCACGCGGGGATGCTCCCCAAGTACCGCAGGCTGGTGGAGAAGCTGGCGCAGGCGGGTCTGCTGAAGGTGATCTGCGGTACGGACACGCTGGGTGTCGGCGTCAACGTACCGATCCGCACGGTGCTCTTCACGGCGCTGACCAAGTACGACGGCACCCGGGTGCGGACGCTGCGGGCGCGGGAGTTCCACCAGATCGCCGGCCGGGCCGGGCGGGCGGGCTTCGACACGGCGGGCTTCGTCGTCGCCCAGGCCCCCGAACACGTCATCGAGAACGAGAAGGCCGTCAAGAAGGCGGGCGACGACCCGAAGAAGAAGCGGAAGGTCGTCCGCAAGAAGGCCCCCGAGGGCTTCGTGGCCTGGTCGGAGACCACGTTCGACAAACTCATCCAGTCCGATCCGGAGCCGCTGACCTCGCGTTTCCGGGTCACGCACACGATGCTGCTCTCCGTGATCGCGCGCCCGGGCAACGCCTTCGAGGCGATGCGGCATCTGCTGGAGGACAACCACGAGCCGCGCCGGGCGCAGTTGCGTCACATCCGCCGGGCCATCGCGATCTACCGGTCGCTGCTGGACGGCGGTGTGGTGGAGCAGCTGGACCAGCCGGACGCCGAGGGGCGCATCGTGCGGCTCACCGTGGACCTCCAGCAGGACTTCGCGCTGAACCAGCCGCTGTCCACGTTCGCGCTGGCCGCGTTCGAGCTGCTGGACCCGGACTCGCCGTCGTACGCGCTGGACATGGTCTCCGTGGTGGAGTCGACGCTGGACGATCCGCGCCAGATCCTGGCCGCGCAGCAGAACAAGGCGCGCGGTGAGGCGGTCGGGCAGATGAAGGCCGACGGCATCGAGTACGAGGAGCGGATGGAGCTGCTCCAGGAGGTGACGTACCCGAAGCCGCTGAGCGAGCTGCTGTGGCACGCGTACGACGTCTACCGGCGCAGCCACCCGTGGGTGGGCGACCATCCGGTGTCACCGAAGTCGGTGATCCGTGACATGTACGAACGGGCCATGACGTTCACGGAGTTCACCTCGAACTACGAGCTGGCGCGGACCGAGGGCATCGTGCTGCGGTATCTGGCGAGCGCGTACAAGGCGCTGGAGCACACCATCCCGGACGACCTCAAGTCCGAGGACCTGGAGGATCTGATCGCCTGGCTGGGCGAGATGGTCCGGCAGGTCGACTCCAGTCTGCTGGACGAGTGGGAGCAGCTGGCCAACCCCGAGGTGGAGACCGCCGAGCAGGCGCAGGAGCGGGCGGACGAGGTCAAGCCGGTCACGGCAAACGCCCGCGCGTTCCGGGTGCTGGTGCGCAACGCGATGTTCCGCCGGGTGGAGCTGGCCGCGCTGGACCGGGTCCGCGACCTGGGCGAGCTGGACGCGGACGCGGGCTGGGACGAGGACGCGTGGGGCGAGGCGATGGACGCGTACTGGGACGAGTACGAGGAGCTGGGCACCGGCCCGGACGCGCGCGGCCCCAAGCTGCTGAAGATCGACGAGGACGCGGCGCACGGTGTGTGGCGGGTCCGCCAGACGTTCGCCGACCCGAACGGCGACCACGACTGGGGCATCAGCGCGGAGGTCGACCTCGCCGCGTCGGACGAGGAGGGCCGGGCGGTCGTGCGGGTCACGTCCGTGGGCCAGTTGTGAGAGTGGAGAAGAACGGCATGACGAACCCCGCCGAGCCTTTGGTGGACCTGCTCGACCTGGAGCGGATCGAGGTCAACATCTTCCGGGGCCGCAGCCCGGACGAGTCCCTGCAACGGGTCTTCGGCGGCCAGGTCGCGGGGCAGGCGCTGGTGGCGGCCGGCCGCACCACGGACGGGGACCGTCCGGTGCACTCGCTGCACGCCTACTTCCTGCGGCCGGGCCGTCCGGGTGTGCCGATCGTGTACGACGTGGAGCGCGTCCGGGACGGCAGGTCGTTCACCACCCGGCGGGTGACGGCCGTCCAGCAGGGCCGGACGATCTTCAATCTGACGGCGTCGTTCCACCGCCCGGAGGAGGCGGGCTTCGAGCACCAGCTGCCGCCTGCCCGGGTGGTGCCGGACCCGGAGGAGCTGCCGACGGTCGCCGAGGAGGTGCGCGAGCACCTGGGCGGTCTGCCGGAGGCCCTGGAACGGATGGCGCGGCGCCAGCCGTTCGACATCCGTTACGTGGACCGGCTGCGCTGGACGCGCGAGGAGATCAAGGACGCGGACCCGCGCAGCGCGGTGTGGATGCGTGCGGTGGGGCCGCTGGGCGACGATCCGCTGGTGCACACCTGCGCGTTGACGTACGCGAGCGACATGACGCTGCTGGACGCGGTCCGCATCCCGGTGGAGCCGCTGTGGGGGCCGCGCGGCTTCGACATGGCTTCGCTGGATCACGCGATGTGGTTCCACCGGCCGTTCCGGGCGGACGAGTGGTTCCTGTACGACCAGGAGTCGCCGGTCGCGACGGGCGGGCGGGGTCTGGCGCGCGGCCGGATCTACGACCGGGCGGGCCATCTGCTGGTGTCGGTGGTGCAGGAGGGCCTGTTCCGGCGGCTGGGCGACGCCCCGTCCGCGTAACCCCGTTCAGGACGGTAGGGCTACTGTTCGACTTCCGGATCATCGCAACGGAGGAGCGCGCACGTGGCCACCGTCCTGAAAGTGAGTGCCGTCGCCACAGGGAGGAAGCCGCGCAAGGGCGCGCCGGCGCCCGCGCCCATCTCGCCCTTCAGCCATGTCGTCAAGGTCACGGACATGCCGGGCGCACAGTCGCGGGTGCTGGCGCATCTGGAGCGGGAACTGCCGCCGGGCGGCATACCCGCCTACCTCGCGGCCCGCAGGACCGGGGCCCGTTCCTTCGTCCTGTGGGCCGACCCGGAGCGCCGCGCCCGGCTGGCGACGGTCGTCACCGCGTCGGCCGGTGACGGGGTCTCGGCGTATCAGGTGCTGGGCGGCTACGGGGAGGTGCTGGGCACCGTCGTGCGCGAGAAGGCGTGCTCGGGCAAGGGCCTGCGCACCCGCTGGACGGTCACCCAGGCCGGCTGCCCCGAGGCCGTCGGCTTCAAGGGCCGGATCTTCTGGTGGTACGTCTGGTGGCTGCTGTACCCGCTGTGGCTGGCGATCGGCGTGGGCAGCCTGGTGAATGGCGGCGGCGACGTACCGCGCGGGCCCCGGCGCATCCGCTGGCGGGCGGCCAGTGAGACCCCGTTCGAGTTCCACGCCGACGGCGAGGTCGTCGTGCACGCGCAGTGGACCGACCAGCGGCTGGCGGCGGCGCTGACGGCGCTGGTCACCTCCTTCGACAGCTGGCTGGGCATGCCCTGGGACGACAAGCGGGAGTAGCGCGCGTCCGGCCGTGAGGGCGGCCCTCCGCGCGCGGCCGTGAGGGCGGCCCTCCGCGCGCGGCCGTGAGGGCGGCCCTCCGCGCGCGGGTCCCGCCTCGGCGGATAGCCCGTCCGGGCGATCCCGGTCACCGGGTCCGCTTCTTGAGGCGAGCCCTCGCGTCCCGGCCGGGCAGCGGCACGGAAGGTGGTCGCGCGCGCTGCTGTGCGGGTCGCGTCCGGCGCCCGGGTGCGCCGGAGGAGGCGGGTCGATGACGGCGGACCAGGTGTACGTGGGGCTCGGGCTG
The DNA here is from genome assembly GCF_049844595.1 of Streptomyces sp. DT224. NCBI lineage: Bacteria > Bacillati > Actinomycetota > Actinomycetes > Kitasatosporales > Streptomycetaceae > Streptomyces > Streptomyces sp. DT224. The sequence goes on along the minus strand of NZ_JBNCLI010000015.1, from coordinate 144,123 downwards.
ATCGTGGTCCTCGCGGTCGGTTCGCAGCTGCTGGCGAGGCGGTTGCGGGTGCCGGCGCTGCTCGTGCTGCTGCCGGCCGGTTTCACCGCCGGGGCGCTCACCGACGACATCGACCCCGAACGGCTGCTCGGCCCCGCCTTCCCGCCGTTGGTGTCGCTGGCGGTGGCCGTGATCCTGTACGACGCCGGGCTGGGGCTGGACCTTAAGCGGCTCAGGGGGCACAACCGGCGGGTGGTGATCCGGCTGCTGTGGCTGGGGGCGCTGCTCACGCTGGTGTCCGCCGCGCTCTTCGCCGTACCGGTGCTGGACATGTCGAGGCAGGCGGCGGTCATGCTCGCGGCGATCCTCGTCGTGTCGGGTCCGACGGTCGTGGGGCCGCTGCTCGCCTTCGTGCGGCCCACGGAGCGGCTGCGGCGCATCCTCGTCTGGGAGGGCGCTCTGATCGACCCGGTCGGCGGCATTCTGGGGGCGCTCGTCTTCCACGGGGTCGTGGCGGGCGACCGGCCGGGGTTCGGCAGCGGGCTCGGGCACTTCCTCGCGAGCGCGGCGCTGGGCCTGGGGGCCGGCGCTGCCGGTGCGGCGGTGCTGTGGCTGGTGCTGCGGCGGGTGCGGCTCAGCGAGGAGCTGGAGACGTCGCTCCAGCTGGCCGCCGTGGTCGGGGTGGCGGCGGCCTGCGACGCGCTGCGGGACGACACGGGGCTGATCTCGGCCGTCGTCATGGGGATGGCCATGGCCAATCTGCCCGGCCTCGACCTGCCGGTGCGCCGCCCGTTCTTCGAGACGCTGGTCTCCCTGATCATCGGCCTGCTCTTCGTCTCCATCTCGGCGACGGTCACCCCGGCCTCGCTGCGGCACGTGGTCCTGCCCTCGCTCGCGCTGACCGCCCTCCTCGTCCTGGTGACCCGGCCGCTCATCGCCCACCTCGCGGCGGCCGGCACCGACGTACCCGCGCGGGAGCGGTGGTTCATCGGCTGGATGGCGCCCCGGGGCATCGTCGCCGCGGCCACCGCCTCGACGTTCTCCGCCGAACTGGCCGGGCACGGCATCGCCGGTGCGGAGCGCATCCTGCCCGCAACCTTCGTGGTGATCGTGGCGACGGTGACGCTCTACGGCCTGACGGCGTTCCCGGCGGCGCGGCGGCTCGGGGTGCTGCGGCCCGCCCGGTCCCGGCCGCTGCTGGTGGGCGGGGCGCCCTGGGCGGTGGACCTGGCGTGCGCCCTGAGTACGGCGGGGCTCGACGTGCTGATGTGGGCCGGCGCGGACGAGGAACGGGCGCGGATCACGGCCGCGGGGCTGAAGCTGGCGCCCGGTGAGCTGTTCGCCTCGGCCACCGGGGCCGGTGCGGAGCTGGAGGGGATCACCTCGGTGCTGCTGCTCACCGGCGAGGACGACTTCAACGCGCTCGCGTCGGTCACGCTCCGGGAGAGCGTCGAGGGGGAGATCGGCCGGCTCGCCCCGCCCTCCGCGAACCACGGTGTGGTGGCCCCGTACACCGACGGTGTGGCCCTGTTCGGGCCCGGTCTCACCCGGCCCGAGATCGCCCGCAAGTACGAGGCCGGGGCACGCGTGGTCACCCGGCCGGCCGACAGTCCGCCGGCGCCCGGGGAGCACCTGCTGTTCGTGGTGCGGCCGGAGGGCCGGCTGGTCCCCGCCACACAGAACGGTCGCCCGGAGCCGGCTCCGGGCGACACGCTTGTTCTGCTGAGGGAGCGGTGAGGCCCTGTCAGGCCTTCGCGCGGTGGTGGTCCGGGCCCGCGCAGAGCGCCCAGATGATGAAGATGTCGATGGCGATGAGCACGATGGACCACAGCGGGTAGTACGGCAGCCACAGGAAGTTGGCCAGTGCGCCGAGCCCGGCGAGGACCACGCCCACCGCCCGCGCCCAGAAGGCGCCGGTGAACAGCGCGCAGCCGGCGAGGACGATGACGATTCCGAGGATGAGGTGGATCCACCCCCAGCCCGTCAGGTTGAATTCGAAAACGTAGTTGCGCGTGGCGACGAAGACGTCGTCCTTGGCGATGGCCGCGATGCCCTGGAAGATCGCCATGGCACCACCGAAGATCATCAGGACCGCGGCGAACGCGGTCCAGCCCGTGCGCGCGGGATGGTGTGATCCGCCGGTGCCGTGTGAAGCCGCCGGTGCGCTGCCCGTATTGGCCATGTCGGGCCTCCTTTTCTGGCATGGTCGCCCGGCGTGGGCCAGAGCTGAACCGGACGTTCCGCTTCCAGAGTGTCACGAGGGCGCGTGTCCGGCAGTACGGCGGGCAGGGGGACGGCCGACAGCCCCGTCCGCTGCCCGCCGGGCACCCGCTTAGGATCACGTCGCAGCCGGCCCGCGCGGGGATGCGGCCCGGCGTCCCACGGAAGGACCTCCCCCATGACCGAGATCGTCCCGGTGTCCGGCCCCGAGCTGGTCACCTACGCCGATGAACTGGCCGCCCTGCTGGTGGAGACCGTCGAGGGAGGCTCGTCCGTGGGCTTCCTGGCGCCCCTGGACCGGGGCGCCGCCGCCGAGTGGTGGCGCGCCCGGGCCGCGGCCGTGGAGGCGGGGTGGCTCCAGGCGTGGATCGCCCGGGACGGGGAGCGCGTCGCGGGCACCATCGGCCTGGTCCGGGCGCCGCTGCCCAACGCCCGCCACCGCGCGGAGGTGACCAAGCTGATGGTCCGGCCCTCGGCGCGCGGGCGCGGGCTCGGCCGTGAGCTGCTGGCCGCGGCGGAGCGTGCGGCGGCCGAGGACGGCGTCTCGCTCCTGGTCCTGGACACCGAGAGCGGCAGCCCTGCGGAGCGGCTGTACCGGGCGGCGGGGTGGACGGAGTGCGGGTCCGTTCCCGACTACGCGGCAGGGCCCGACGGGGTCCTGAAGCCGACGACCTTCTACTACAAGGCGGTCGGCCGCGTCGCCGGCGCGGCCGTGGGGTGAGAATGGGCCGGGAAGACACCGACGAGGAGACATCCATGACGCTGTACGACATTCTGCTGCGCACCCTGTCCGGCGAGCCGGCGACGCTGGGCGACTACCGCGGGCAGGCCGTGCTGCTGGTGAACGTGGCATCGAAGTGCGGGCTGACCCCGCAGTACGCGGGTCTGGAACGGCTTCAGAAGGAGTACGGGGACCGCGGGTTCACCGTGCTCGGTGTGCCGTGCAACCAGTTCGGCGGCCAGGAGCCGGGAACCGCCGAGGAGATCGAGACCTTCTGCTCGACGACGTACGGGGTGAGCTTCCCGCTGCTGGAGAAGACCGAGGTGAACGGCGCGGACCGGCATCCGCTGTACGTGGAGCTGACCCGGCTCGCGGACGCGGAGGGCGAGGCCGGGGACGTCCAGTGGAACTTCGAGAAGTTCCTGATCTCACCGGCGGGCGAGCCGGTCGCCCGCATCCGCCCCCGCACGGAGCCGGACGCGCCCGAGCTGGTGGCGGCGATCGAGGCGCAGCTGCCGGCGTAGCACGTGCTTCAGGCGCGGCTGAGCAGTACGGAGCCCTTGGGGTAGGTGGCATCGCCGCCCACGTTCGCCACCTGGACGAGGACGGGGGTGCCCTCCTTGATGTTGCCGGTCTTCCACGGCGTGCAGTACGGCGAGGTGTGGCCGCGGGTGGTGGCGGTGCGGTCCCAGGTGCCGTCCCGGCCGATGTCCAGCTTCACCTCGATGCTCCAGCCATCGGCGACGGTGTCGCAGGCGCGGATCGAGTCGCCGGGGGCGGCGCCGTACGGGTCCGCGTTCCACTCCCCGTAGCCGCCGAAGACGGCCTCGACCGTCCGGGGCTCGGCGTGCGCCGTCGTCTGCACGGTGACCACGAGCCCGAAAGCCGCCGCCGCGGTCACCGCGATCCGTCCCGCACCGGCTCTCCCCATGCCCTGCTCCCTCCATCACCCGGTCACGATCTCCACCGGGAATCTACAGGTACATGGCAGGTGCACACCATCGCGAGCGCCCCGCGGCCCCGGCCCCCGTCCCCCCGGAACGTGCCGGTGGGACGGGGGCCGGGGCCGGACGGGCCTCGCGAGGCGGTCAGCGGATGGGCATGCCCGACAGGGTGCGGGCGATGACCAGGCGCTGGATCTCGCTGGTGCCCTCGAAGATCGTGTAGATCGCGGCGTCCCGGTGCATGCGCTCCACCGGATACTCACGGGTGAAGCCGTTGCCGCCGAGGATCTGGATCGCCTGGGCGGTGACCTTCTTGGCCGTCTCGCTCGCGTACAGCTTGGACATGGAGCCCTCGGCCGACTCGAACGGCTTGCCGGTGGTGGCCATCCAGGAGGCGCGCCAGACCAGCAGCCGGGCCGCGTCGATCCGGGTCCGCATGTCGGCGAGCTGGAAGGCGACGCCCTGGTTGTCGATGATCGGGCGGCCGAACTGGGTGCGCGTCTTCGCGTAGTCGAGCGCCACTTCGTACGCGGCCCGGGCGGTGCCGACCGCCATGGCGCCGACGGCCGGGCGGGACGCCTCGAAGGTGGCCATCGCCGCGTTCTTCACGCGCTCGCCACCGGTGGCTGCACGCTCGCGGGCGCGGGCGAGGCGCTGGTCCAGCTTTTCCTTGCCGCCGAGCAGGCAGTGCCCCGGTACGCGCACGTCCTCCAGCACGACCTCGGCGGTGTGCGAGGCGCGGATGCCGTGCTTCTTGAACTTCTGCCCCTGGGAGAGGCCGGGGGTGTCCGGCGGGACGATGAAGGAGGCGTGGCCCTTGGAGCCGAGCTCCGGGTCGACGACCGCGACGACCACGTGGACGTTGGCGATGCCGCCGTTGGTCGCCCAGGTCTTGGTGCCGTTGAGCACCCACTCGTCCTTGGCCTGGTCGTAGACCGCGCGGGTGCGCATCGAGGCGACGTCGGAACCGGCGTCGGGCTCGGAGGAGCAGAAGGCCGCGACCTTCACGTCGTCGGCGTCCCCGTACATCTGCGGGATCCAGGTGCCGATCTGCTCCTCGGTGCCGTTGGCGAGGACGCCGACGGCCGCCAGGCCCGTACCGACGATCGACAGCGCGATGCCGGCGTCGCCCCAGAACAGCTCCTCCATGGCCATCGGGATGCCGAGCCCCGTAGGATCGAAGAACTGCTGGGCATAGAAGTCGAGGGAGTAGATCCCGACCTTCGCCGCCTCCTGGATGACGGGCCAGGGCGTCTCCTCACGCTCGTCCCACTCCGCGGCGGCCGGACGGATCACGTCCGCGGCGAAGCCGTGGAGCCAGTCACGGACCTGCTTCTGGTCATCGTTGAGCTCAAGCGTGAACTCGGCCATGTTCCCCTCCACGTACTGCCGTCGAAGCGCTTCGTTACTTGCGGTAACAACAGTCTGTTACTGGCAAGTAGCCTGTGTCAACCGCATGAGACGCCATCCGCTCCCCGTCGGCCGGGGTGTTACGTTGCGCAGGCACGACGGACAGGCACGGTCAGGGGTGGGAGAGACGACATGGAGACCACACGACAGGCCGAGCGCCAGCGGACCACGGCCGAGCGCCGCCGCCGAGAGCTGCTCGAAGCCGCCGACCGCGTGGTGCTCAGGGACGGGCCCGGGGCCTCGATGAACGCCATCGCGGCGGAGGCGGGCATCACGAAACCGATCCTCTACCGGCATTTCGGCGACAAGGGCGGGCTCTACCGGGCCCTCGCCAAGCGGCACACCGACGCGCTGCTGAGCGCCCTGCGCGCCGCGCTCGACGCCCCCGCCGAGCGGCGCGCCCGGGTCGAGTCGACGCTCGACACCTACCTCGCGGCGATCGAGGCCCGCCCGCAGGTCTACCGCTTCCTGATGCACCCGTCCGACGACTCGGCCCCCTCCCCCGAGCAGGGCTTCGACGTGGGCCGGCACTCCGCACCGCTGCTGCGCCGCCTGGGCGAGGAGCTGGCCACGGTGATCGCGGAGCGGGTGGACCTCGGCCCCGACAGCGAGGCGATGGCCCGGATCTGGGGGCACGGCATCGTCGGCATGATGCATGCGGCCGGTGACTGGTGGCTGGGCGAACGCCCTTGCTCGCGCGAGCAGTTGGTCCGCAGCCTCGCCGACCTCCTCTGGGGCAGGCTGGCCGAGGCGGGCGACCGCGAGGACGGGCCCGGCTTCTGACGGGCCGCCGGCCGGCTCAGCCCGTACGCGCCCAGGACGCCCGGCGGGCCGCCCGCAGCACCCGGGCCCGGCGCAGCCCGGTCAGCCGGTCGGTGTAGACCCGGCCCTCCAGGTGGTCGCACTCGTGCTGGAGGCAGCGGGCGAAGAATCCGGTGCCGGCGATCCGCACCGGCTCACCCGTCACGGTGGCGCCCTCGACCACCGCGTGGTCGAAGCGCGGGGTGCCGGCCTCGAGGCCGGGGAGCGAGAGGCAGCCCTCGGCGCCGCGCACCGTGATCCCGTCCGCCTCCACCAGGACCGGGTTCACCACGTGCCCGAGGTGGCGCACCTCCTCGTCGTCGGGGCAGTCGAAGACGAACACCCGTGACGGCACACCGATCTGGTTGGCGGCGAGCCCGACGCCCCGCGCCTCGTACATCGTGGCGAACATGTCCTCGACGAGCCGGGCGAGCGGGGGGCCGAACTCCGTGACCGGCTCGCACACCGCGTGCAGGACCGGGTCGCCGAGCAGGCTCATGGTGCGGACGATTCCGGAACTGCCGGGGATCGGGCGGTGGCGCATGGCGCTCATCGTACGTTCCACGGGGTGGCCCCGAAAACGCCGGACGGCCTGCCGGGGCCCCGCGTCAGCGCCCTGCTCGCGCTCGCCCGGGCCCTTCCGGGCCGTCGGCCGCACCACCGCCCGGGCGGACACGGCCGGCCATGGGTGATCATGGACGGATGGATGCCCGCTTCTCCGGTACGGCCGAGCTGCCCGCGACCCCCTCCGTGGCGGTCGTCGTCGACGTCATGCGCGCCTGCACCGTGGCCGCCTGGGCCTTCGCCCGGGGTGCGGAGAAGATCGTGCTCGCCGGCTCACTGGACGAGGCGCTGGAGCTCAAGGGCCGCCACCCGGACTGGGTGACGCTCAAGGACGGGGCGCCCGCGCCCGGGTTCGACGCCGTCAACTCGCCGGGGCTGCTGCGCTCACGAAAGCTGGGCGGCCGGACCGTGGTGCAGAAGACCACGGCCGGGACGGTCGGCGCCCTCGCGGTGAAGGACGCGCCCCTGGTGCTGTGCGCCGGCTTCGTGGTGGCGGAGGCGACGGCGCGGCTGCTGCGGGAACGCGGCTGCGACGACGTCACGTTCGTGGTCACCGGGGAGGACGGGCGCGCCGACGAGGACCTGGCGTGCGCCCAGTACATCGCACGGCGGGCGGCCGGAGAGGCGGCGGACGCGGAGCCGTACCTGCGCAGGGCCGGTGATTCGCGGGCCGCCGCCGAGCTGGCGCAGGGGGTGCGCGAGGGGGCCCACCCCGATGACGCGGCGCTCTGCCTCGAACTCGACCGGTTCCCCTTCGCCATGGTGGCGACGCCGGAGGACTCCCTCATGGTGCTGCGCCCGTACATCTTCGCGTAGAGACGGCTCGCTGTTCACATATCCGATTGGCGAATACATGCATGACCATTGACGTGCCCATGGCGTCACTCTACGGTCGATGGAAAGCGCTTGCACCCCGCTGGACGGCAACCCGTCCGGCCCACTCCCCCCACCTGGAGTAGAAGATGCAGCTCAAGCCTGTTCTCGCATGTGCCGGCCTGCTCGCCGGCTCGCTCGCCGTCCTGGGCACCACCGCACAAGCCGCCCCTGGTCAGGAAAACGCTTCCCTGGCGGCCTCGGCGCTGTACGTGGCGCCGGACGGGACCGCCGACGCCGCCGGCACCGAGTCGGACCCCACCACGCTCGCCTCGGCGATCAGCCGGGTGAACGCCGGCGGCACGATCTACCTGCGCGGCGGCACGTACCGCTACGGGCAGACGGTCACCATCCCGCCGGGCAACGACGGCACGTCCGGCGCCCGCACCACCATGGCCGCCTACCCGGGCGAGCAACCCGTGCTGAACTTCTCGGAGATGAGCGAGGACCCGGCCAACCGCGGCCTCGCGGTGAACGGCGACTACTGGCACATCGACGGCCTCACGGTCGAGCACGCCGGCGACAACGGCATCTTCGTCGGCGGCAGCGACAACGTCATCGAGCACGTCGTAACCCGTTTCAACCACGACTCGGGGCTCCAGATCTCCCGGATCTCCTCCGACACCCCCGACGACGAGTGGCCGGCGAACAACCTCGTCCTCAGCTCCGAGTCCCACGACAACGCGGACTCCGACGGCGAGGACGCGGACGGGTTCGCCGCCAAGCTCACCGCGGGCCCCGGCAACGTCTTCCGCTACACGGTCTCGCACAACAACATCGACGACGGCTGGGACCTCTACACCAAGACGGAGACCGGCCCCATCGGCCCGGTGACCATCGAGGACTCCCTCAGCTACGACAACGGCACCCTCTCCGACGGCACCGTGAACGAGGACGGCGACCGCAACGGCTTCAAGCTCGGCGGCGACGGGATCAAGGTCAACCACATAGTGCGGCGCAACATCGCCTACAACAACGGCCACCACGGCTTCACCTACAACAGCAACCCCGGCTCGATGACCGTGTCCGACAACGTCGGCATCGACAACGAGGAGCGCAACTTCTCCTTCGACAAGGGCACTTCGGTGTTCCGGGGCAACACCTCCTGCCGCAGCGGTGACGGCTCCAACGACAAGACCGTCGGCGACGCGGACGGCTCCAACCAGTTCTGGACGGGCTCGAACGGCTCCCGGTGCTCCGCGTACGACGGGGCCCTGGACTGGTCGTTCGCCTCCGACGGCCGCCTGGTCGTGTCCTTCGGCGGGAGCGTGGTCACCCCGTAACACGCGACGGACGGCGGTGCCGGGGCGGGCAGCCCCGGCACCGCCGTCGTCTCACTCCTCGCGCAGGGCCGTGACCAGGTCGCGGGGCAGCCCGTGGGTGTCGTGGAGGTAGTGGAGGTCCTCCTCCGTCAGCGTCCCGCGGAACCGGGGCCGGGCCAGCACCTGCCGTCCGCGTTCCAGGAGCCGGACGAACCGTCGCTCCTCGTCGGCCAGCACGCGCAGCACCTCGCCGGGTTCCACGTCCTGCCGGAAGCGGTCCAGGGTGTGCCGGACCGGCTCCGACGGCAGATCGCCGAGCGTGCGCGAGGGGTCGTCGCGCCGGAGCACGGTCAGGGCCCGTCGCAGCAGGCGGCGCAGCACATAACCGCGGCCCGTGGCGGCCGGGCGGACGCCGTCGCCGATGACGACGACGGCGGAGCGCAGGTGGTCGCAGACCAGCCGCAGCGAGGGCTCGTCCAGCGGCCACAGGGGCGGTACGAGCCGGCGCCAGGGCTCGAAGACATCGCACTCGAAGACCGAGCGCCGGCCCTGGAGCAGCGAGGCCAGCCGCTCCAGGCCGAGCCCGGTGTCGACGTTGCGCCGCGGCAGCGGCACCAGTGAGCCGTCGTCGAGCCTGCGGTGGCTCATCGTGACGTGGTTCCACACCTCCACCCAGCGGTCGTCCCCGGTGGGCGTGGACACGGGCGGCCCCTCGCCGCTCCACAGGAAGATCTCCGAGTCGGGTCCGCACGGCCCGGTCGGCCCGTTGGACCACCAGTTGTCCTCGACGGCCGGCTCCACGGGGACGCCCAGCTCCTGCCACACCCGCAGCGAGGCGGTGTCGCGCTCGGTGTGCTCGTCCCCGGCGTACACCGTGGCGTGCAGCCGGCGGGGGTCGATGCCCAGTCCCTCGGTGAGCAGCCCGTAGCCCCATTCCAGGCTCCGCGGGCCCTCGTAGTCGCCCAGCGACCAGCTGCCGAGCATCTCGAAGACGGTGAGGTGGGTGGCGTCGCCGACCTCGTCCAGGTCGGTGGTGCGCAGGCACCGCTGCCGGCCGGCCAGCCGGCTGCCCAGCGGGTGCGGGCGGCCCTCCAGGTACGGGGTGAGGGGATGCATCCCGGATGTGGTGAAGAGCACGGGGTCGCCGGGCGGCGGCAGCAGGGTGGAGCCGTTGATGCGGCGGTGGCCTCGCTCCTCGAAGTACTCCAGGAAGGTACGGGCGATCTGTTCGGTTTCCATGGGGACGGCTCCTTCGCGGTGGCGGGGAGGCGCCGGAGAACGGAACCGTTGGGTCACCCGGCCGGGGAGGAATCACCGCGGCACCACCGACGGACCGTTTCCGGTCGCCGGGGGAAGGGAATGTCAGACGGCGGCAACCGGCGAGCTGGTCGCTCGCGCGGTCGCGGTGGTGGTGATGCCGTTGACGTCCATACGCCGACGGTAGCGCGCCCCCGGCCGCCCGTGCACCCGGATTCCCTCGCCCGCGGGCCCACGGAGAACGCGACGGCCCGCTCACGCGTCCTCCATTCCAAGGGAAGTCCACGTGCCGGACGGTGCCGCCGTGCGGTCATGGTGCCGGACATCGATAGGCTGGGCGGCGGACCGATGCAAGGAGGATCTAGGACGATGGCAGGCAACACGGAGCCGTTGTCGCCGCGGGCCAAGCTGGCCGTGACGGCGGGCAAGGCCGCTGCGGCGGTGTCGCGGGCGGCCGGGCGGGGCAGCGGATCGGTGATCGGCGGCCGGGTGGCGCTCAAGCTCGACCCCGACCTGCTCGGGCGGCTGGCGCAGCATCTGGACGTGATCCTCGTCTCGGCGACGAACGGCAAGACGACCACCACCCGGCTGATCGCCGAGGCGCTGCGCGCAGCGGGCCCGGTCGTGTCGAACGCGCTCGGCGCCAACATGCCCGCGGGCATCACGTCGGCGCTGGCCGGCGGCTCCGACGCGCAGTACGGCGTGATCGAGGTCGACGAGAAGTACCTCGCCGGGGTGGCCCGCGACACGACGCCCAAGGTGATCGCGCTCCTCAACCTCTCGCGCGACCAGCTGGACCGGGCCGCGGAGACGCGGATGCTGGCCGAGAAGTGGCGCGAGGGGCTGTCCGGCTCCAAGTCCGTGATCGTCGCCAACGCCGACGACCCGCTGATCGTCTGGGCGGCCTCCTCCTCCCCCAACGTGGTGTGGGTCGCGGCCGGCCAGGCGTGGAAGGACGACGCCTGGTCCTGCCCGTCCTGCGGCGGCGTCATGCAGCGCCCCGGCGACGACTGGTTCTGCGGCGAGTGCGGTTTCCGGCGTCCGCCGCCGAGCTGGGTGCTGCACGGCGACTACGTGCTCGACCCGCACGGTTCGGCGTGGCCGATCCACCTCCAGCTCCCCGGTCGCGCCAACAAGGCCAACGCCACGAGCTCGGCGGCCGTCGCCGCCGTCTTCGGTGTGCCGCCGCAGGTGGCACTGGAGCGCATGTACCAGGTGCAGGCCGTCGCCGGCCGGTACGACGTGGTGAGCTTCCTCGGCCGTGAGCTGCGGCTCCTGCTGGCGAAGAACCCGGCGGGCTGGCTGGAGACGTTCTCGCTGATCGACCCGCCGCCGACCCCGGTGATCCTCTCGGTGAACGCGCGCGGCGCGGACGGCACGGACACCTCGTGGCTGTGGGACGTCGACTACACCCAGCTCGCGGGCCACCCGATCTTCGTGCTCGGTGACCGCAAGCTGGACCTCGCGGTCCGCCTCGAAGTGGCCGGGCTCGACTTCCGGGTCTGCGAGAACCTGGACGAGGCCGTGCAGCAGGCTCCGCCCGGGCGCATCGAGGTCATCGCCAACTACACCGCCTTCCAGGACCTGCGCCGCCGTGTCGGCAACTGACCCCGGCCCCGGGCCGCTCCGGAGAGGACGAAGCATGAGCAACAACAGCCTGCGGCTGGTGTGGGTGTACCCGGACCTGCTGAGCACCTACGGCGACCAGGGCAACGCCCTGGTGGTGGAGCGCCGGGCCCGCCAGCGCGGCCTGGACGTGGCGCGCGTCGACGTGCGCAGCGACCAGCCGGTGCCCACGTCGGGCGACATCTACCTGATCGGCGGCGGCGAGGACCGGCCGCAGCGGCTCGCGGCGGAGCGGCTGCGCCGCGACGGCGGGCTCGCCCGGGCCGCGTCCAACGGCGCGATCATCTTCTCGGTCTGCGCCGGCTACCAGATCCTCGGCCACGAGTTCATCAACGACCTCGGTGAGCGCGAGCAGGGCCTCGGCCTGCTGGACGTGGTCTCGACGCGCGGCGAGGGTGCGCGGTGCGTCGGCGACGTGCTCGCGGACATCGACCCGCAGCTGGGGCTTCCGCCGCTGACCGGGTTCGAGAACCACCAGGGCGTCACCCACCTCGGGCCGACGGCGCGGCCGTTCGCCCGGGTGCGGTTCGGCCGGGGCAACGGCACGGGCGACGGCACCGAGGGCGCGTACAACGACACCGTGTTCGGCACGTACATGCACGGTCCGGTGATGGCGCGGAACCCCCTGATCGCGGACCTGCTGCTCAAGCTGGCCCTCGATGTGAACGCGCTCCCGCCGACCGACGACCGGTGGTACGAGGCGCTGCGCGCGGAGCGCGTCGCGGCTGCCACACAGCCCGCCTGACCAGGCTCTTCACTGGTTGTCCGATGAGTGACGCGGGGCTCGGATGAGCGGCGTCCAGCAGGCGGACGCCGGGTTCGGTCCCGTCACCCTGCGCCGGTAGGGTGGCGGGGATCCAACCGGACGACGTGGTCCGGTCGTCGGCCCACGTTGCAAAGGTTTCCCGGGCAATGCGAATTGGTGTGCTCACCTCCGGCGGCGACTGCCCCGGCCTCAATGCCGTCATCCGGTCCGTCGTCCACCGCGCTGTGGTCGACCACGGCGACGAGGTCATCGGCTTCCACGACGGGTGGCGGGGCCTCCTTGAGTGCGACTACCGCAAGCTCGACCTGGACGGCGTGGGCGGCATCCTCGCCCGAGGCGGCACGATCCTCGGCTCCTCCCGGGTCCAGCCGGCACATCTGCGCGGGGGCATCGAGACGGCCCGGGGCCATGTGCGTGACCTCGGGCTGGACGCGATCATCCCGATCGGCGGCGAGGGCACCCTCAAGGCGGCGAACCTGCTCTCCGAGGCGGGGCTGCCGATCGTCGGTGTGCCGAAGACCATCGACAACGACATCGCCTCCACCGACGTGACCTTCGGCTTCGACACCGCGGTCGGCGTGGCCACCGAGGCGCTGGACCGGCTGAAGACCACCGCCGAGTCGCACCAGCGCGTCATGATCGTCGAGGTCATGGGCCGCCACACCGGCTGGATCGCGCTGCACTCCGGCATGGCGGCCGGCGCGCACGCCATCGTCGTCCCGGAGCGTCCCTTCGACATCGACGAACTGACCGAGGTCGTGGGCCGGCGCTTCTCGGCCGGCAAGAAGTTCGCGATCGTCGTGGTCGCGGAGGGCGCGAAGCCGCGCGAGGGCTCCATGGAGTTCACCTCGGGCGCCACGGACGTCTACGGCCACGAGCGCTTCACGGGCGTGGCGACCCAGCTCTCCGTCGAGCTGGAGCAGCGCCTCGGCAAGGAGGCCCGCCCGGTGATCCTGGGCCACGTCCAGCGCGGCGGCACGCCGACCGCGTACGACCGCGTCCTCGCGACCCGGTTCGGCTGGCACGCGGTCGAGGCGGCGCACCGCGGTGAGTTCGGCATGATGACCGCGCTGCGCGGCACGGACATCACCCTGGTGCCGCTCGCGCACGCGGTGGAGACCCTGAAGACGGTCCCGGCCGCCCGGTACGCCGAGGCGGAGTGCGTGCTCTGAGCGACACCCCGGCACGAGACCGCCCCCGGCCGCATCCTCGGCCGGGGGCGGTTCTACTCTGGTCGGGACAACCAGCACGAAACGGGGACGTCCCGGCGTTCCCATCGGGAGTGAACTGATGGATCACAGCGGGCACGGCATGAACATGGACCTGCCGCCGTTCACGCTGGGACGGGGGCTCCACTTCTCCGCGGACCCGTTCTTCCTGATCGGCTGCGTCCTGGCGGTGCTGCTGTACGGGTACGGGGTGCTGCGGCTGCGGCGGCGGGGCGACGAGTGGCCGGTGGGGCGCACGGTCCTGTTCGTGATCGGCGTGCTGACGATCGCACTGGTGATGTGCACCCGGCTCAACGACTACGGCATGGTCATGTTCAGCGTGCACATGGTGCAGCACATGGTGATCAGCATGCTGTCGCCCATCCTGCTCCTGCTGGGTGCGCCGGTGACACTCGCGCTGCGCGCGCTGCCGGTCGCGCCGCGTGGCACCAAGGGGCCGCGCGAGCTGCTGCTGATGCTCCTGCACAGCCGGTACATGAAGATCGTCACGCATCCCGCGTTCACGATCCCGCTGTTCATCGCCAGCCTGTACGGCCTGTACTTCACGCCGCTCTTCGACTACCTGATGGGCTCCACGGCCGGGCACCTCGTGATGATGGTGCACTTCCTGGCGGTCGGCCTGTTCTTCTTCTGGCCCATCATGGGCGTTGACCCGGGGCCGCACCGCCCCGGCTATGTGATGCGGATGCTGGAACTGTTCGCCGGGATGCCGTTCCACGCGTTCTTCGGGATCGCCCTCATGATGGCCTCCACGCCGATGGTGGAGGTGTACCAGGACCCGCCGGCCTCGCTGGGCATCGACGCGCTGTCCGACCAGAGCGCGGCGGGCGGCATCGCCTGGGCGTTCAGCGAGATCCCCTCGGTGGTGGTCCTGGTGGCCCTGGTGTTCCAGTGGTACCGCTCGGAACAGCGGACGGCGAAGCGCTCGGACCGGGCGGCGGACCGCGACGGGGACCGGGAGCTCCAGGCGTACAACGCGTACCTCGCTTCGTTGCAGGCGCGCGGACAGTAGCGGCGGACCCTCCTTTCGGGTGACGATGGCCTTTACGGCCGCGCGGCCGACGAGGAGGGTGCGCGCATGTCCGGATCCACGAAGACGATGGGAATGCTCACCGCCGGCGCTCTGGTGGCGGTGACCGCGTACACGGTGGCCCTGGGGAGCAACGGCTGGCTCTGGTTCGGCTGGGTGATCCTGGGGCTGATCACGATCGGGATGGCGGCTACGCGGGAGACGTGAGGCGGTCCAGCTCCTCGCCGATCGCCTCGCGCACGGCGGCGTGCCGGGGGCCGAGCGCGTGGCTCTCGTCGTGCCACCGCTCACGCGGGTACAGCCAGACCGGCCTGCTCAGCGCCTCCGGCGGCTCCCAGCCGTAGCGGGGCCACACGTGCGCGTGCAGGAACGGATCGGTGTTGCCGAGGATTTCCAGGTTGACCCGCCGGAAGGCGGGGTCCAGCCGCTCGCAGGCCCGTTCGACGGCCTCGCCGAGGGCGTCCATGTCTGCCAGGAAGGCCGGCCGCCCCGCGCGGGGGAGCTCCGACAGACGCCGCACGCCGGGGTCGTCCACCAGCAGCACCGAGTAGCCCGGCAGGAACTGGACGTCCCCGATCACGGCGAACCCCGCCTCCAGCCGCCGGAGCACCGTCGGATTCTCGCCCCGGAGCGCGGCGCCGATCCGGTCCTGCCGCCAGTCGTCCGTCATGGGCGACGACTGTACCCACGGCCGGGGCCGTTCCGGGCTCCGGACACCTCCCGGCCCGGGGACTGGAGCGCTCCCACGCACTGTTCCGCGTCCGCCCGGCGAGGATCGGGCAGCGTTACGCAGAGGTGAACCGGCGCATACGGTAACCGGCCGCAACCGGTTCCGTCCGCCCCGCGCGACCGGCCCGCCCCGCGCGCGGGCCCTGCGGCTGTCACGCACACATCCGGCCCCGGCGGACCACGATGCGAACGTCGCAAACGCCCCGGGCGGCCACGACGGCTCCTGCCTCGTCCGTCACTCCCGGTGCGTTTCGGCGCGGGAGCGAACGTTACCGCCGGGCCGGCCGCACCGCCGATGAGTCCGGCCGGACACGCCTCTGCCCTGCGCTTCGTCGCCACGGACGCAGCGTGGAACCCGTCACCGCTCCGTACGCACATCTCACCCCGGGTGACCGCACGGCTGCTCACCACACGGCGCGCTCCGGCCGCACGCGCGCCCCCTCGCATGCGATTGCGAACGACCGCCAGGGACGCGGCAGGGGTGCCGCCGGACCTGGTTACCTGCAGTTACCTGAACGGCAACTCCCCTGCGACGGGTGTCCGTTCGACGTGTGGCGCCGTTCACACGCCCGTAAGCCAGTTGCGCTTTAACTCTTGACAGGTGCCTGTCGCCACGCCACCTTGGGAGCGCTCCCACAATCAAGACTTGCACACTCCACCCCCTCCCCTTCTCCCCCAACGCCGTTGAGCCGCAAGGGCGTTACGGGGCGCAGCCGCGCTCCCCGTGACAGTCCGCGCTGCCCGGCAGAGGAAGGCGTTTGTCATGAGCTTGGTGAAGCGCTGTAGGCCCCGCCGCACCACGGGGCTCCCGGCCCTCGTGGCCGGCGCCCTCGCCCTGGCCGCCACCGGTCTGGCCGGCGGGCCGGCGTCGGCCGCGTCGCAGGACACACTGCACGACCTCGCCGCAGCCCAGGGCAAGTACTTCGGCTCCGCCACCGACAACCCCGAGCTCCCCGACGCGGCCTACGCGGCGAAACTGGGCTCCGAGTTCGGGCAGATCACCCCCGGCAACTCCATGAAGTGGGACACCACCGAGCCCACCCGCGGCCGGTTCGACTTCACCAAGGGCGATGTGGTCACCGACTTCGCCCAGGAGCACGGCCAGACCGTGCGCGGACACACCCTGGTCTGGCACAACCAGCTGCCCGGCTGGGTGGGCGCGCTGCCCTCCGCCGAGGTGGAGACGGCCATGACCGACCACATCACCGCGGAGGCCACCCACTACCGCGGCGAGGTGGCAGCCTGGGACGTGGTGAACGAGCCGTTCAACGAGGACGGGACCTTCCGTACCAGCCCGTTCTACAACGCCATGGGCAAGGACTACATCGCCAAGGCCCTGCGCGCGGCGCACGCCGCGGACCCGGACGCCAAGCTGTACATCAACGACTACAACGTCGAGGGCAAGGGCGCGAAGAGCGACGCGATGTACGACCTCGTGAGCGGCCTGCTCGCCGACGGCGTGCCGCTCGACGGGGTCGGGATGCAGGCGCACCTGGCGACCCAGTACGGCTTCCCGTACCAGATGCAGGCGAACATGCAGCGGTTCGCCGATCTGGGCCTGGACGTCGCCGTCACCGAGCTTGACGTGCGCATGCAGCTTCCGGCGGACTCCGCCAAGCTCGCCACCCAGTCCTCCTACTACGCGCAGGTGGTCGACGCCTGCCTCGCCGTCGAGCGCTGCGTCGGCATCACGGTCTGGGACTACACGGACAAGTACTCCTGGGTGCCGAGCACCTTCCCGGGCGAGGGCGCCGCCAACCTGTACGACGACAACCTGGCCCCCAAGCCCGCCTACGCCGCCGTGCGCACCGCCCTGGGCGACGAGGACGGCGGCGACGACGGGGGTGACGACGGCTCCACGCCGGGCACGCTGAAGGTCCAGTACCGCGCCAACGACACCGCGGCCGGTGACAACCAGATCAAGCCCGGTCTCCAACTCGTGAACACCGGCAGCACCGCGGTCAACCTCCCCGCCGTGACCGTCCGCTACTGGTTCTCTGGCGACAACGGCGCTACTACGTACGGCAGTTGGTGTGACTGGTCGCCGATCGGCTGCTCCACCATCACGCACCGGGTGGCGGCCGCGAGCACCCCGAAGGCCGGCGCCGACCGCTACCTCGAGGTCGGCTTCGCGAGCGGCACCCTCGCCCCGGGCGCATCGACCGGCGAGATGCAGCTGCGCCTGAGCAAGACGGACTGGTCGAACTTCGACGAGTCCGACGACTACAGCCACGGCACCGGCGCCTCGTACGCGGACGCCTCGAAGGTCACCGTGTACGTCGGCGGCGAGCTGGTCTGGGGCATCGAGCCCTGATCCCGGGGCCCGCTCAGGCCCCCGCTCCCCCGCGCAACCCTCGCACGAACCCGCCGCTCCCCGTCCCCACCGCTTTCCCTCCTCCCCTCCCCCTCGACGACACCCGCCACTGGAGGATTTGTGTCGATATCACGTAGAACGTTCAGCAGCGCCCTCGGCGGCAGCGTGCTGGCCATGGGCCTGGTCCAGGGCACCGCGGTCGCCAAGCCCGCCTCGGCACAGGCCGGTGCCGGGGCCAAGTCGGCCGCCGCGGCCGACGACCCGTACACGCAGGCGTTCCTCACCCAGTACGCCAAGCTCAAGGACCCCGCGAACGGCTACTTCAGCCCCGACGGCCTCCCGTACCACTCCGTCGAGACCCTGATGGTCGAGGCGCCGGACCACGGCCACCAGACGACGTCGGAGGCAGTGAGCTTCTGGATGTGGCTGGAGGCGGCGTACGGCAGGGTGACCGGCGACTGGGCACCGTTCAACGCGGCCTGGGCGGTGACCGAAAAGACCATCATCCCGCAGCACGTGGACCAGCCCACCAGCGGCTCGTACAAGCCCTCGGCACCCGCGACCTTCGCGGCCGAGCACCCGCTGCCCAGCGGATACCCCTCGGCGATGAACGGCTCGGTGCCGGTCGGCAGCGACCCGCTCTCGGCCGAACTCGCCTCGTCCTACGGGACGATGGACGTCTACGGCATGCACTGGCTGATGGACCTGGACAACATCTACGGCTACGGCAACAAGCCGGGCACCGGCGACCAGTCCGGGCCGGGCGCCGGCGCCTCCTTCATCAACACCTACCAGCGCGGTGCGCAGGAGTCGGTGTGGGAGACGGTGCCGCAGCCGACCACCGATCTCTTCAAGTACGGCGGCCCCAACGGGTACCTCGACCTGTTCGTCGGGGACTCCAGCTACGCCAAGCAGTGGAAGTACACCAACGCGCCGGACGCCGACGCCCGCGCGGTGCAGGCTGCCTACTGGGCGTACCGCTGGGCCTCGGAGCAGGGCAAGGAGAGCCAGGTCGCCGCGTCGGTGGCGAAGGCCGCCAAGATGGGCGACTACCTCCGCTACGCCATGTTCGACAAGTACTTCAAGCGCATCGGCGACTGCACCGATCCCAACTCCTGCCCGGCCGCCTCCGGCAGGGACTCCCAGCACTACCTGCTGTCGTGGTACTACGCCTGGGGCGGGTCCGCGGGCAGCGGAGGCGGCTGGGCCTGGCGCATCGGTGACAGCGCCTCGCACCAGGGCTACCAGAACCCGCTCGCCGCGTGGGCGCTGTCCAACGTGCCCTCGCTCACCCCGAAGTCGGCGACGGCCAGGTCGGACTGGTCCAAGAGCCTGACCCGGCAGCTGGAGTTCCTGACCTGGCTCCAGTCGAGCGAGGGTGCCCTCGCGGGCGGCTGCACCAACAGCTGGGAGGGCAGCTACAGCGAACCCCCGGCCGGCACGCCCACCTTCTACGGGATGGCGTACGACTGGCAGCCGGTGTACCACGACCCGGCGAGCAACAACTGGTTCGGCTTTCAGGCGTGGGGCATGGAGCGCGTCGCCGCGTACTACTACGTGACCGGCAACGCGACCGCCGAGGCGGTGCTCTCGAAGTGGGTCGCCTGGGCGTCGAGCGAGACGACCATCGGCTCCGACGGCAGCTTCCGCTTCCCCTCCACCCTGAACTGGACGGGCGAGCCGGACACCTGGAACGCCGCGTCGCCCGGGGACAACGCCGGCCTGCACGTCTCGGTCGTGAACTACGCCAACGACGTCGGTGTGGGTGCCGCGTACGTCAAGACGCTCACCTACTACGCCGCCAAGTCGGGCGACCAGGACGCGGCGGCGCTCGCCAAGGCGCTGCTGGACGCGATGGCCCTGAACACGACGGACAAGGGCATCTCGGTGCCGGAGACCCGGCTGGACTACAACCGGTTCGAGGACGAGGTGTACATCCCGTCCGGCTGGTCGGGGACCATGCCCAACGGCGACCCGATCCGGCCCGGTTCGACCTTCCTCTCCATCCGCAGCTGGTACAAGGACGACCCGGACTGGCCGAAGGTGCAGGCGTACCTGGACGGCGGGGACGCGCCCGTCTTCACGTACCACCGCTTCTGGGCGCAGGCGGCGCTCGCCCTGGCCTTCGCGATCTACGCAGAGCTGCTGGTGGAGGGCGGCGGCGGCGAGCCGGGCGTCGACACCGAGCCGCCGACCGCGCCGGGCGGTGTGACGGTGACGGCGACCACCAAGGACAGCGTCTCGCTCTCCTGGTCGGCGTCCACCGACAACGTCGCGGTGACCGGCTACGACGTGTACCGCAACGGTGTGCTGGCGGGCAACGCGACCGGGCGGACGTTCACCGACTCCGGGCTCGCCGCCAACACCGAGTACACCTACGCGGTCGCGGCGCGGGACGCGGGCGGCAACACCTCGGCGCTGTCGGACGCGGTCCTCGCCAAGACGAAGACCGGCGGCTCGTCCGGGACCGGCGCGGTGAAGGTCCAGTACAAGAGCACCGACTCCTCCGCGACGGACAACCAGATCCGGATGGGCCTCCAGGTGGTGAACACGGGCAGCGCGCCCGTCGACCTGTCGACGGTGAAGGTCCGGTACTGGTTCACCGCGGACGGCGGACCGAGCACCTTCGGCACCTACTGCGACTACGCGGCGCTCGGCTCCTCCACCATCACGCACACGGTGGTCGCCGTCTCCAGCCCGAAGACCGGCGCCGACCGCTACCTGGAGGTCGGATTCACCGGCGGCGCCGGAACGCTGGCCGCCGGGGCGTCCACCGGTGAGATCCAGCTGCGGCTCAACAAGAGCGACTGGTCGAACTTCAACGAGGCGAACGACTACAGCCGGGCCACCAACACCTCGTACGCGGACTCCTCGAAGGTCGGCGCCTATGTCGCCGGCACCCTCGCCTGGGGTGTCGAGCCGTGACAGGCCGCCCGCTGCCGGCGCTGGCCGGGACGGCCGCCGCCCTGGTCCTGGCCGCCGCGTCGATGCTGACCGGCGCGTCCTCGGCCTCATCCCACGAGACCGGCGACCACGGCCCGGCCGCCCACACGACCGTCACCGACGCCTCGAAGGCCGGGGTGTACGTCAAGGACACCGCCCCGTGACCGGCCGAACCACCGGTCACCCCCCTACTCCCGATGGCGGGCCACACACTCACCCCGCTCAGCCCGCCATCGGGCACACCCCCCATGAACCCGTCTGCGGGGAGTCTCCGCAGGCGTACGAGAGGAGCACGGAGCCGCAATGAGTACCAGAGGCACCATCAAGCAAGGTCTGCGCAGGAGGCTGGCCGCGGCCTCCGCCCTGGCCATGGGCGCGGCGCTGGCGGTGGCGATCCCCACCACCGCCGACGCGGCGGCGGCCCGGGTCGACAACCCCTACGTGGGCGCCAAGGCGTACGTGAACCCGGACTGGTCCGCCCTGGCGGCGGCCGAGCCGGGCGGTGCGGCCATCGCCGACACCCCCGCCTTCGTCTGGATGGACCGCATCGCGGCTATCGAGGGCACGGAGGGGAAGCGGAGCCTGCGCGACCACCTGGACACCGCCCTCGCCCAGGGTGCGGACCTGTTCCAGGTCGTCATCTACGACCTGCCGGGTCGTGACTGTGCGGCCCTGGCGTCCCAAGGCGAGCTCGGCGCCACGGAGCTCGACCGGTACAAGGACGAATACATCGACCCGATCGCCGAGATCCTCGCCGACCCGGCGTACGCGAACCTGCGCATCGTCACGATCATCGAGCCCGACTCGCTGCCCAACATCGTCACCAACGCGGGCGGCACCGCCGGTTCCACCGAGGACTGCGCGACGATGAAGGCGAACGGCAACTACGAGAAGGGTGTCGGCTACGCCCTGCACACCCTGGGTGCCATTCCCAACGTCTACAACTACATCGACGCCGCGCACCACGGCTGGCTGGGCTGGGACAGCAACATGGCCCCGGCCGGCCTGGAGTTCAAGAAGGCCGCCACCTCCGAGGGCGCCACGGTCAACGACGTCGCCGGCTTCATCGTGAACACGGCGAACTACTCGGCCCTCAAGGAGCCGAACTTCAAGATCACCGACTCGGTGAACGGCACCACGGTGCGCCAGTCCAAGTGGATCGACTGGAACTACTACACCGATGAGCTGACGTTCGCCCAGGCGCTGCGCACCCAACTGGTCGGTCAGGGCTTCAACTCCAACATCGGCATGCTGATCGACACCGCCCGCAACGGCTGGGGCGGTCCCGACCGGCCCACCTCGGCGGGCCCGCTGACCAGCGTGGACGCCTACATCAACGGCGGCCGCGTCGACCGGCGGATCCACGCCGGCAACTGGTGCAACCAGAGCGGTGCCGGCATCGGTGAGCGGCCCACCGCCGCCCCGGAGCCCGGGATCGACGCCTACGTGTGGGCGAAGCCCCCGGGGGAGTCGGACGGCAACAGCGAGCCCGTGGAGAACGACGAGGGCAAGGGCTGGGACCGGATGTGCGACCCGACCTACGAGGGCAACGGGCGCAACGGCAACAGCATGTCCGGCGCCCTGCCGAACGCCCCGGTCGCGGGTCACTGGTTCTCCGCGCAGTTCCAGGAGCTGGTGCGTAACGCCTACCCGCCGATCGACGGCGGCGGCGACAATGGCGGTGGCGACGACGACGACACGCAGGCGCCGACCGCGCCGACGGGTCTGACGTCCACGGCGAAGACCAGCAGCAGCGTCTCGCTGTCCTGGTCGGCGTCGAGCGACGACACCGGCGTGACCGGCTACGACGTGTACCGGGGCTCCACCAAGGTGGGTTCGACCACCACCACCTCGTACACCGACACGGGTCTGTCGGCCTCGACCGCCTACAGCTACACCGTCAAGGCGAAGGACGCGGCCGGCAACGTCTCGGCGGCCTCCTCGGCCCTCTCCGTCACCACCTCCGCCGGGGGCGGCACCGGAACGGGCGCGCTGAAGGTCCAGTACAAGAACAACGACTCCTCCGCGACCGACAACCAGATCCGGTTCGGTCTCCAGCTGACCAACACCGGCAGCACGGCGGTGGACCTGTCCACGGTGAAGCTGCGCTACTGGTTCACCCCCGAGTCCGGCTCCTCCACCTTCGGCACCTCGTGCGACTACGCGGTCCTGGGCTGCGGGAAGCTGAGCCTGGCGGTGAAGTCGGGCGGTTCCGCGGCCGGCGCCAGTCACTACCTGGAGGTCTCCTTCGGCAGCGGCACCCTCGCGGCCGGCGCCTCCACCGGTGAGATGCAGCTGCGGCTGAACAAGAGCGACTGGTCCAACTTCAACGAGGCGGACGACTACAGCCACGGCACGGGCACCTCGTTCGCCGACGCTTCGAAGGTCGGCGTGTACACGGCCGGTGCGCTCTCCTGGGGCACCGCGCCCTGAACAACCCGCCGGATGATCCGGTGAATCCCGTCCGGCCCCGCCACCTCCGTGGCGGGGCCGGACCCCTTTCGGCGCACCCGCACAAGTGAGCGACGGGTTTTTGTTATGGTCTCCGGCCGGGCCGCATCTCCCAGGTGTGCGTGAAGCCAGAACAGGACTCCGGAAGAGTGAGCACAGCATGGGCCAGGACCGCGAACGGGCGTTGATCAAGGCGGCACGGGCCGGTGACGGCGACGCCAAGGACCAGCTCGTCGCCTCCTGTCTTCCGCTGCTCTACAACATCGTCGGACGCGCGCTCAACGGCCACGCGGACGTGGACGACGTCGTGCAGGAGACGGTCCTGCGCATGCTGCGCGCCCTGCCCGGCCTGCGGAACCCGGACCGCTTCCGCTCCTGGCTGGTGGCCATCGCGATGAACGAGATACGGGGGCACTGGCGCGACCGGCAGTCCGCCGCGATCCCCGTGGAGCCCCTGGCCACCGGCCACGACCGGGTCGATCCCGCGGCGGACTTCGTGGACGTGACGATCCTGCGGCTCGGCCTGTCCGGGCAGCGCCGGCAGGTCGCCGAGGCGACCCGCTGGGTGGACGAGGAAGACCGGGCGCTGCTCTCGCTGTGGTGGCTGGAGGCGGCGGGCGAGCTGACCCGGGCCGAGGTGGCCGCCGCGATGAACCTGTCGCCCGAGCACACCGCCGTACGCGTGCAGCGGATGAAGGCGCGGCTGGACACCGCCCGGGTGGTGGTGGGCGCGCTGGCCGCCCGGCCCCGGTGCGTCCTGCTGGACGACATCCTCGTCGGGTGGGACGGGGCCCCCTCGCCGCTGTGGCGCAAGCGCATCGCACGGCACGCGCGCGGCTGCACGGTCTGCTCCGGGTTCGGCTCGGGGCTGGTGCCGGCCGAGGGCCTGCTCGTGGGCCTCGCGCTGGTGCCGATCGCGGTGGCCGGGGCGGGCCGGAGCCACCGGCCGGCCGAGGTCGCGGCCGGTGCGCCCCTCGGCGCGTCCGCGCGGCCGGGCCGGGCGGCGCTGCGCCGGGACCAGGCGCGCCGCCGGC
The DNA here is from genome assembly GCF_049844595.1 of Streptomyces sp. DT224. NCBI lineage: Bacteria > Bacillati > Actinomycetota > Actinomycetes > Kitasatosporales > Streptomycetaceae > Streptomyces > Streptomyces sp. DT224. The sequence goes on along the minus strand of NZ_JBNCLI010000015.1, from coordinate 119,970 downwards.
GGCGGAACGCCGTGGTGGCGTCCGTCGTCGCGGTGGGCGTGCTGGGGGCCGGGGGCGCCGCCGTCCATCTGTCGACGGGGGACGACGGCGGCGACGAGGTCTCCGTCGCGACCGCCCCCGAGACCGGCGGTTCCGTCATCGCGACCGCTTCCGCCGAGGCGTCCGCTTCCGCGACGCCGTCCGCCGCGCCCTCGCACCCCGCCGCGAGACCGAGCCCGAGCGCCACGGAGAGGAAGGACCGGGCGAAGCCGAGGAAGACGGCCCCCGCGACCAGCCGTCCCCCGGCGGCGAAGTCCCCGGCCGCGACGCGGCCTGCCCCGGCCCCGTCCGCGCCGAGCCCGCCGTCGGACGCGGAACAGGTCCTGGCCCTGGTCAATACGGAGCGCGCGAAGGAGGGCTGCTCGCCGGTGACCGGCAACGACGAGCTGACGACCGCCGCGCAGCGGCACTCCGAGGACATGGCCGCGCGGGACTACTTCTCGCACACCTCGCAGGACGGCTCGGGCCCCGGCGAGCGGATCACGGCCGCCGGCTACCGGTGGAGCACGTACGGGGAGAACATAGCGAAGGGGCAGCGGACGCCGGCGGACGTGATGAACTCCTGGATGAACAGCCCGGGCCACCGGGCGAACATCCTGAACTGCTCGTTCAAGGAGTTGGGCGTGGGCATACAGGACAGCCCCGGCGGCATCGTCTGGACCCAGGACTTCGGCGCGGGTATGTGAGACCACGGCGTCGCCCGGCGGGTACGGGGTACATGTCTCCATCAGCGGCCCCATGTCTCCATCATCGACCCGCTGACGCCACCGGACCGGGGAGCGACCGTGTTCTACTACGTCCTCAAATACGTCGTTCTCGGGCCGGTGCTGCGGCTGCTGTTCCGGCCGGTCATCGAGGGCGCGGAGCACGTCCCGGACGATGGCGCCGCGATCGTCGCGGGCAACCACCTGTCGTTCTCCGACCACTTCCTGATGCCCGCGATCCTCAGGCGGCGGATCACCTTCCTGGCCAAGGCGGAGTACTTCACGGGCCCGGGCGTGAAGGGGCGGCTGACGGCCGCCTTCTTCCGCAGCGCGGGTCAGATCCCGGTGGACCGGTCGGGCAAGGAGGCGGGGCAGGCCGCGATCCGCGAGGGCATCGGGGTGCTGGAGCGGGGCGAGCTGCTGGGCGTCTACCCGGAGGGCACGCGCTCGCACGACGGGCGGCTCTACAAGGGCAAGGTCGGGGTCGCGGTGATGGCCCTCCGGGCGGGGGTGCCGGTGGTGCCGTGCGCGATGGTCGGCACCTTCGAGATCCAGCCGCCCGGCCGCCGGCTCCCCCGTATCAAGCCCGTCACCATCCGCTTCGGTGAACCGCTGGACTTCTCGCGCTACGCGGGCCTGGAGAACGAGAAGGCGGCCGTCCGCGCGGTGACCGACGAGATCATGTACGCGATCCTGCGGCTCTCCGGCCAGGAGTACGTGGACGAGTACGCCGTGAAGGTGAAGGAGGCGGCCCAGGGCAAGCAGCCGGGCGGGTTCCCGAACCGGCGACGCCGACAGCGGATCCGCGAGCGGTGAACGCCGCTGGCCGGGGCAGGGGGCGTGGGCCGGGCCCGGCCCACGGGCCATGAGCAAGGGAAACGCATGGGTACGGGGAGCGGCGGGGCAGACAGGACGGGCCGCTGTGCGCGCCGGATGGCGCGGGCCTACGGCACGTAGCCTGTTCGACCACGCGGCCGAGGACGCCTGGCGGGAGGAGCACGGCCGGAAGGCATGACCCCGGGCGGCGTCAGCCCGCCTGCGTCAGGTCCATCGACATCAGCCCGCGCAGGCCGTTCTCCAGGGCCTCCGGGCCGGTGTCGCCGAACATGGCGAGCTGGGCGATGAACCCCTGGGCGGTCGCGATCAGGGCCCGGGCGACGTGCTCGTCAGGCACGTCCGCCCGGAGCACCCCGGCCTCCCGGTACAGCCCGACCAGTTCGGTCCAGACGCGGCGCAGTCCCTCGAACGCCTCGGAGAGGGTGGCCGCCAGCCGCTCGCTGCGCAGGGTCTCGGACCACACCTGGACGATCAGCCCCGCGTACGCCCGGGGTTCGAGCCCCCGGCCCGATTCGAGGCCGTCCGCGAACAGACTCCGCGACACCCGGCCGATCAGGACGTCCGGGGCGGGGACGGGGGTGTCCCGGGCCGCCCCCTCGAAGGCCCGGCGCACCCCGTTCACGGCCTCGGTGGCGATGGCCGCGATCAGGTCCTCCTTGCCGCTGAAGTAGCGGTAGACCGCCCCCGCCGACAGACCGGCCTCCTTCAGCACGTCCTGCATCGAGGTGCCGTGGAAGCCGTCACGGGCGAAGCAGCGCGCGGCGCCGTCGAGGATCTGTCTGCGGCGGGCGTCGAGGTGCGCCTGGGATACACGGGCCATGCGGCCAACCTAAAACGAACATTCATTCTTGACAACCGCCGACAGCCGGGGTGACAGTGGCCATGTCTTATAAAACGAACGATCCTTCTCTTTGAGGGATCCCCCTGAATCGAGGCCCGTCCCATGCCCCTCACCCCGAACCGCCGCCTGGTGGTGGTGGTCCTGCTGGTTCCGCTGGTGGTGACCCTCGCCCTGTGGGCCTTCGCCTGGCCCGCCGCCCGGACCGCCCCGCGCGACCTGCCGGTCGGGATCGCCGGTACCGCACCGGCCGCCGACCGGCTCCAGCAGCGGCTCGAGGAGCGCGACGGGGCCTTCGACGTGCACCGGTACGACTCCGAGGCCGCGGCCCGGGCCGCGATCGAGGACCGGACCGTCTACGGCGCGGTCGTGGTCACCGCCGAGGGCCCCGAGCTGCTGACGGCGAGCGCGGGCGGCACGGTGGTCGCCCAGCTGCTGCGCGAGGCGGTGACCGCCGCAGCCCCGGCCGGCTCCGAGGTGCCGGTCACCGATGTCGTGGCCGCGCCCGCCGCCGACCCGAGGGGCGCCGTGCTCGGCGCGAGCATCATGCCGCTGGCCATCGCGGGGGTCGCCGCCGGTGCGGCCGTCACCATGCTGCGGCTGCGCGGGGCGCGGGCCGGGGCCGCACTGCTCGGCGTGGCCGTCGCGGTGGGGCTCCTGGCCACCGCCGTGACGGACAGCTGGCTCGGCGCCCTCACCGGCGACTGGTGGAGCGAGGCCGGGACCATCGCCCTGGCCGTGCTCGCCATCGGGGCACCGGTCGCGGGGCTCGCGGCCCTGATCGGGACGCCGGGGATCGGCTTGGGGTCCCTGCTCATGGTGCTCCTGGGCAACCCCTTCTCCGGCGTCACCAGCGCACCCGAACTGCTCCCCCGGCCGGTCGGCCTGATCGGTCAGCTGCTGCCGCCCGGAGCGGGCGGGTCGATGCTGCGTTCGGTGGCGTTCTTCGACGGCGCGGCGGCGGCCGCCCCCGCCCTGGCACTCGGCGCGTGGGCGGCGCTGGGGCTGGCCGCGGTGCTCGTCGGCGGGCGCCGCAGGACGGCTGCGGACACCGCGGCGCCGGCGGCGGTGCGGGAGCCCGCACTGACCGGCTGACCACGCTCAGGAATGCGCCCCCGTCCGGCTGGTCGGGGGCGCTTCGCCGTGTACGGGGGTCAGTCGTCCCGGCCGTGGTGGCCGCGGCGCTCGGCGGCGATGCCGAAGCGCTGCCGTTCGCCGGGAGCGGACGGGGTGGAGCCGATCGAGGAGACCGAGCTGATCACGTGCTCCTGCTCCGCCGCCTCCTCCTTTTCGAGTCGCTCCAGGTCAGCGGCCGATACGAGGGCGACGAGCGGTTTGCCGTGGCGCGTGACGACCACGCGCTCGCCGCCGTAGACGACACGGTTGATCAGTTCGGCGAGTTCAGCCCGGGCTTGCGTCACCGGAATCTCGTAGGCCATGCTCCCATCATAACCTTCTGTACATCCTGTACATTTTTTACGGAAGCGTGCGCGGGCTCCCCGCTGTGCCCGCGCGACCGGAGGAGAGGCACAGCCGTGTACCGTCCCGTCGCCCGCTACGTCCTGCCCGAGTTCACCGAGCGCACCTCCCAGGGCTCCCGGCCCCTGGACCCGTACTCCAAGCTGCTCGCCGAGCGGGTGGTCTTCCTCGGCACGGCCCTGGACGAGACGGCCGCCAACGACCTGGTGGCCCAGCTGATGTATCTGGAGCACGACGCGCCGGACCGGCCCGTCTCGCTGTACATCAACTCGCCGGGCGGCTCGTTCGGCGCGATGACGGCCCTGTACGACACGATGAACTTCCTCAGCTGCGAGGTGGAGACCTTCTGCCTGGGCCGGGCGGGGGCCGGAGCGGCCGTGCTGCTCGCCGCGGGCGCCCCGGGCCGGAGGCACATGCTCCCCGGCGCCAAGGTGGTCGTGAGCCAGCCCGCCCTGGACGAGCCGGTCCAGGGGCAGCCGTCCGACCTGGAGATCGAGGCGCGGGAACTGGCCCGGATGCGGGCGACGATGACCGGCATGCTGGCCCGGCACACGGGACGCTCCGTCGAGCAGGTCACCGAGGACACCGAACGCGACCTCGTCCTCGACGCGGAGGGCGCCCTGGCGTACGGGCTGGTCGACCACATCGTGCGTAACCGGGTACCTGCGCCGCCGCGCCCAGAGTGGTGAACCGGCGATGCAGCCACCGGAGTTCTCTCCGCTGCCCGCCCTGACCGGAGCTGAATCCGCGTTCGTCGACCGCTATCTCGATGTACTCGACCAGGTGGGCCGGATCAACCCGGCTCACGGCGACGACACCTACGCGGCCCTGCGCGCGGCCCAGGCGCTCGCCTCGCACGCGGCGGAGCTGCGGGACGCCCTCGCGCTGATGCACCGGCGCGGCGAGACACGTATCCACAGCACCACGCTGACCCGCGCGCTGCGGGCTCTGGACGGCGAGCGGCGGGCGGCCCGGATCACCCTGCCTCCGGCGCCGCCGGGCTGAGGCACCGGAGGTCACCGACACGCCCGAGGGGCGCGCGGGATTTCCTCGCTCGTTCGGCGTAGGCGTTCCCTCTCACGAGCGACGGACCGATTTGCCTTTCCGTGATGCGCATGGGGCGGATTCCTCCGCGACACCGCTGGTACGGCCATGGCCGACGGCGGCGGAGGAACCGCCGTACGGGTTCCGGTCCACCTGAACGGGCCATCCGCGGCGGTCTTCACCGATGGCTGTCCCGGCTCGGAAAACCGGCGCGAGGTGAGTCAAGATCCCTGGGACGACAAGCCCCCGCCACCGCGGCGGGGCGGTCCGGGCGGACGCCGAGTCCTGCCGCCGCCCGGATGACTGGTCGACAGGAGTGGATCGGCAGGAGTGGAGGACCCGAGCACTACGGGACCGCCGGATCTCCGGTCGTCCCTCGGGGTGAAGCCGCCTCGCGCGGCCGGGCAACTTCGCCAGCCCGAACCCGACAGGTCATCCTTCACAGGCGGCTGACGAAGGGTTGCGCATGAGTGCGCAGGTTCATGTCCCGTCTCTGCTCGCCCGGGCCACCACGGCCTCGGTCATGACTCTCGCCGCCGTCGGCGGCACGCTGTGCGTCCCGGGAGCCGCCCCCGAGGCGCAGGCGGCCGGCCACGCGACGAAGGCCCTGAAGATCGCCGCGTCGAAGAAGGGGGCGCCCTACCGCTGGGGCGCCACCGGGCCCGGCAGCTTCGACTGTTCGGGGCTGACGCTCTACTCGTTCAAGAAGGCGGGCAAGAAGCTCCCCCGGACGGCCCAGCAGCAGTACAACAGGACCAGGCACATCTCGGCGTCCCAGCGCCAGCGAGGTGACCTGGTCTTCTTCCATTCCGGGCGCAGCGTCTACCACGTGGGCATCTACGCCGGCAGCGGGAAGATCTGGCACTCGCCGAAGACCGGGGCCGTGGTCCGTCTGGAGAGGATCTGGACCAGGAGCGTCTACTACGGCCGGGTTGCCTGACCCGGGCGCCTCACGGCTGGACGGGGACCTGCCACGGGAGCGCCACCCAGACGGTCTTGCCGCCGTCGGCAGTGGGGGTGACGGTCAGCCGGCCGCCGTACTCCTTGGCCAGCGAGCGGATGATGACCATGCCCCGGCCGTTGTCCTGCTGGACGGCGGCGGGCAGCCGCCGGGGCCGGCGGGGGTGGCTGTCCGTCACGCCGACGCGCAGCTCCTCGTCGCGCTCCAGCCGGAGGTCGACGGTGAAGGTGGGTGACTGCCCGAACGTGTGCAGCACGGCGTTGGTGGCCAGCTCCGAGAGGATGAGGCGGACGGTGTCGGCCGCCTCCGCGTCCTCGGGCAGACCCCATTCCGTCAGGACCCGGGCGACGAACCTCCGGGCCGTGGAGACCGAGACCGGCTCGCTCGGCAGGGTGACACGTGCTTCCTGATGGTCTGCCATGGCGAGCCGTCCCTTTCCCACCCGTCACCGGCCCGGCGAGCGGTCCGGTTGTGCTTCGCGCCAGATTGCCACCGATGCTGCCCTCCGTGGCGGCGATCCACCAAGATATGCATATATCTGTCGCTCAAACCGGTGAACTCTCCCCACCCGGGCCCGCTCCGGCGCCACACTGTCTGCTCGTCGGGCAGCGGGAGGGAGCCATCGGATGCAGCACGGCCCTGCGGTACGGCGCCGCAAGCTGGGAGAGGAGCTGCGGAGCCTGCGTCACGCGTCAGGTCTCACGAGCAGGGAGGCGGCGGCGCTGGTCGGCTGGCACCAGTCGAAGGTGAGCAGGATCGAGACAGGTGTCAGCGGAGTGCGGCCGGATGACGTGAACCGGCTCCTCGACGCGTACGGAATGGGCGACCCGAAGCTCCGCGAGGTCCTGGGCGCGCTCGCCGGTTCGGCGGGCGGGGGCGGAGCGGGCTGGTGGCACGCGTACCGGGGTCTCATCCCGCCCCAGTACCGCGACTTCATCAGCCTGGAGTCCCAGGCGCGCACCGCCCGCACGCTGGAGACCTCGGTGGTTCCCGGGCTGTTGCAGACGGCCGATTACGCCCGTGCGGTGACCCGGGCCTCCCTGGACGGGCTGCCGTCCGGACAGCTGGACTCACTGGTGGAGGTGCGCCTGACCCGGCAGGGGGTACTGCGGAGCGAGCCGCCGCTGCGGCTGAGCGCGGTCCTGGACGAGGCGGTGCTGCGCCGGGAGGTAGGTGGCCGAAGAGTGATGCGTGAGCAGCTGCGCCATCTCGCCCGGGTGGCGCAACTTCCCCATGTGCGACTCCAGTTACTCCCCTTCTCGGTCGGCGGCTATGTGAGCCTCACCAGCCCTTTCGTTATCTTTTCTTTTCCGACCGCTTCTGACCTTGACGTGGTCGTCCTTGACCATTTGACGAGTAGCCTCTATCTGGAACGGAAAGAAGACCTTGCGGCGTACAGCTCGGCCTTCGAAACCCTTCAGACGCACGCGCTGTCGCCGGAGCACACGCTGGATCTGATCGCCGCGATCGACCGCGGCGACCGGTGACCCCCCACCGCCCGGAGGAAGCGTCATGTCCGATCACCTCGCCCGGCACGCGTTGCGTTGGCGACGCAGCAGCTACAGCACGGGGATGAACAACTGCGTGGAGACCGCGCCGTCCGGGAGCGGACGGCTGCTGGCCGTGCGCGACTCGAAGGACGTGGCCAGGACCCCCTTGGAGTTCTCCACCACGGCCTGGGCGTCCTTCGTCTCCGGTCTGAAACGCTGAGGCCGGCCCTGCCTCAGCCCTGGGGTGCGGTCCGCCGCACCGTCTCCACCGCCCGTGCGACCTGCTCGTCCGTCAGGTCCGCGCGGGCGGTCAGCCGGAGCCGCGAGACGCCGTCCGGGACGGACGGGGGCCGGAAGCAGCCCACCGCCATCCCGGCCGTCCGGCAGTCGGCGGCCCAGCGCACGGCGGCGTCGGCCGAGGGCGCCCGGACCGAGACGACCGCCGCGTCGGGCCGCACAGCCGTCAGCCCGGCCGCCGTCAGCCCCTCGTACAACGCGCCGGCGACCGTACGCGCCCTGAGCGCGCGGTCCGGTTCGCGGCGCAGCAGCCGCAGTCCGCCCAGGGCGGCGCCGACGGCGGCGGGGGCGAGTCCGGTGTCGAAGATGAACGTCCGGGCGGTGTTGACCAGATGGTCGATGACCCGGGCCGGTCCGAGGACCGCGCCGCCCTGGCTGCCCAGGGACTTGGACAGGGTGAGCGTGGCGACGACGTCCGCGTCGCCCGCGAGTCCCGCCGCGTCGAGCGCGCCCCGTCCCCCCTCGCCGAGCACCCCGAGTCCGTGCGCGTCGTCCACCAGGAGCGCGGCGCCTTCCGCCCGGCAGACGGCGGCCAGCGCGGGCAGCGGCGCGGCGTCACCGTCCACGGAGAACACCGAGTCGGTGACGGCCAGCTTCCGGCCCGCGTGCCCGCGCAGCGTCTTGCGGACGGCCTCCGGGTCGGCGTGCGGAACGACGGCGGTCTCGGCCCGGGAGAGCCGGCAGCCGTCCACGATGGAGGCGTGGTTGCCCGCGTCCGACGCGATGAGGGCACCGCGTCCGGTGAGCGCGGTGAGGGCCGCCAGGTTGGCGGCGTAACCGGAGGAGAGGACGAGCCCGGCCTCGAAGCCGCAGAACGCGGCGAGTTCGCGTTCGAGCTCGGCGTGCAGCGCGGTCGAGCCGGTGACCAGGCGGGAGCCGGTCGCCCCGCCGCCCCAGCGGCGCGCCGCGTCCGCCGCGGCGGAGGTCACCTCCGGGTGCCGGGTGAAGCCGAGGTAGTCGTTGCTCGCGAGGTCCAGCAGCTCCGCCTCGGCCTCGCGGGGCCGCAGCCGGCGGACGAGCCCCGCCTCCGCGCGCCGGCGCGCCTCGTCCTCGATCCAGTCGAACGGGGTGGCGGGCATGAGCGGTCCCTTTTGTAGGCAGCTCACAGACCCTAACCGGGCCCACGCCAAGACACTGTGTGGCGATGCACACACCCCGTGTCAGCTCTGTTGTCCGGTTCCTCCTTGGCTCCGGGCGGTGCGGTGCGTCAGGATCATCGCCATGGACCTCCTGAACACGCTGGTGGACAAGGGGCTGCGGCGCGAGCTGCCGACCCGTGAAGAAGCGCTCGCCGTACTGGCGACCCCCGACGACGAACTGCTCGACGTGGTGGCCGCGGCCGGCAAGGTGCGCCGTCAGTGGTTCGGGCGGCGGGTGAAGCTGAACTACCTGGTCAACCTGAAGTCCGGCCTCTGCCCCGAGGACTGCTCGTACTGTTCGCAGCGGCTCGGCTCCAAGGCCGAGATCCTCAAGTACACCTGGCTGAAGCCGGAGGAGGCCTCGAAGGCGGCGGCGGCCGGGGTGGCCGGCGGGGCCAAGCGCGTCTGCCTGGTGGCCAGCGGCCGGGGCCCGACGGACCGGGACGTCGACCGGGTCTCGCAGACCATCGAGGCCATCAAGGAGCAAAACGAGGGCGTCGAGGTCTGCGCCTGCCTCGGTCTGCTCTCCGAGGGGCAGGCCGACCGGCTGCGTTCGGCGGGCGCCGACGCGTACAACCACAACCTCAACACGTCCGAGGGGACGTACGAGGAGATCACGACCACCCACACCTACGCCGACCGCGTCGACACGGTGCAGCAGGCGCAGGCCGCCGGGCTCTCCGCCTGCTCGGGGCTGATCGCGGGAATGGGCGAGAGCGACGAGGACCTGGTCGACGTGGTCTTCTCGCTGCGCGAGCTGGACCCGGACTCGGTGCCCGTCAACTTCCTGATCCCGTTCGAGGGGACGCCGCTCGCCAAGGAGTGGAACCTGACGCCGCAGCGCTGTCTGCGGATCCTGGCGATGGTGCGGTTCGTCTGCCCGGACGTGGAGGTGCGGCTCGCGGGCGGGCGCGAGGTCCATCTGCGCTCGATGCAGCCGCTCGCCCTCAACCTGGTCAACTCCATCTTCCTGGGCGACTACCTGACGAGTGAGGGCCAGGCCGGGCAGGCGGATCTGGACATGATCGCGGACGCCGGTTTCGAGGTGGAGGGGGCGGGCACGACGACGCTCCCCCGGCACCGCGCGGACGCGGCGGCCGGCTGCGGTGCGCACGCGAGCGGTGGCTGTGCCTCCGACGCCGAGGGCTGCGCTCCGCACGCGGGCGGCGGCTGCCGGCCGTGCGGGGAGGGCACGGAGGCGGAAGCCGTACCCGCCGCCGAAGCACCGGGAACCCCGGGTGCCCGTACGGATCTGGTGGCGGTCCGCCGCCGCGGCGCGGGCACGGACCTCGCTCCCAATGCCTGAGCCGCTCTCCCCCGCCGCGCTCCGGGAGCTGGACCGGGCGCACGTCTGGCATCCGTACGGCCCCATGCCGGGCCGGCAGGAGCCGCTGGTCGTGGAGTCCGCGTCCGGGGTCCGGCTGCGGCTGGCAGAACCCGTCCACGGCCACGAGGAGTTGGTCGACGGGATGTCCTCGTGGTGGTCGGCCGTGCACGGCTACAACCACCCCGTGCTGAACGAGGCGGCGCGCGGCCAGCTGGACCGGATGAGCCATGTGATGTTCGGCGGGCTCACGCACGAGCCCGCCGTCCGGCTGGCGGCCCGGCTGGTGGAGATCACGCCCGAGCCGCTGCGCCACGTCTTCCTCGCGGACTCGGGCTCCGTGTCGGTCGAGGTCGCCGTGAAGATGTGCCTCCAGTACTGGCGGTCGGCCGGGCGGCCGGCCAAGAAGCGGCTGCTGACCTGGCGCGGCGGCTACCACGGGGACACCTGGCAGCCGATGTCGGTGTGCGACCCCGAGGGCGGGATGCACGAGCTGTGGTCCGGTGCCCTGCCCCGCCAGGTCTTCGCCGCTGAACCGCCCGCCGGTTACGACTCCGAGCCCGACCCGGCGTACGCGGCACATGTGCGCGAACTGATCGAGCGGCACGCCGACGAACTGGCGGCCGTCATCGTGGAGCCGGTGGTCCAGGGGGCGGGCGGTATGCGCTTCCACTCCCCCGGCTATCTGCGCGTGCTGCGCGAGGCGTGCGACGCGCACGGCGTCCTGCTCGTGTTCGATGAGATCGCGACGGGGTTCGGCCGTACGGGAAGACTGTTCGCCGCCGAGCACGCGGGGGTGTCCCCCGACGTGATGTGCGTGGGCAAGGCACTGACCGGCGGCTATCTGACGATGGCGGCGACGCTGTGCACGAGCGAGGTGGCCGACGGCATCTCCCGCGGCGAGGTGCCGGTGCTCGCCCACGGGCCCACGTTCATGGGCAACCCGCTGGCGGCTTCGGTGGCCTGCGCCTCCATCGACCTGCTGCTCGGCCAGGACTGGCAGCGGGAGGTCAAGCGGATCGAGGCCGGGCTGAACGAGGGCCTGGCCGTGGCGCGGGAGCTGCCCGGCGTCCGCGAGGTGCGGGTGCTCGGCGCGATCGGGGTCGTGCAGCTGGACCACGAGGTGGACATGACCGCGGCGACCGCGGCGGCGGTGGGCGAAGGGGTGTGGCTGCGGCCGTTCCGGGACCTCGTCTACACCATGCCGCCGTACGTGACGGGTGACGACGATGTGGCACGGATCTGCCGCGCGGTGTGCGCTGCGGCGCGGGAGGGCTGAGCATGAGCGTTCTGGTGGTGACCGGCACCGGCACGGAGATCGGCAAGACGATCGTGACGGCGGCCGTGGCGGCGGCGGCCGCGCACCGCCGCGTCGCCGTCCTCAAACCGGCCCAGACCGGCCTGGAGCCGGGCGAGCCCGGCGACGTGGCGGAGGTGGCACGGCTGGCGGGCGCCCATGTGACGGCGGTCGAACTGGCCCGCTTCCCCGAACCGTTGGCGCCCGCGACGGCCGCCCGCCGGGCCGGGATGGACCCGGTGCGCCCGTACGAGGTCGCCGAGGCCGCCGGGAAGCTGGCCGCCGACCACGACCTGGTCCTGGTCGAGGGCGCCGGCGGGCTGCTCGTGCGGTTCGACGACGAGGGCGCGACCCTGGCGGACGCGGCCCGGCTGCTCGCGGCCCCGGTCCTGGTGGTCGCCCCGGCCGGTCTGGGCACGCTGAACTCCACGGCCCTGACGGCGGAGGCGCTGCGGGCCCGGCGGCTCGACTGCCTGGGGGTGGTCATCGGCAGTATGCCGGCCGCGCCCGGTCTCGCGGCGCGCTGCAACGTGGCGGACCTCCCGGTGGCCGCCGGGGCTCCGCTGCTGGGCGTCGTCCCGGAGGGCGCCGGATCGCTGGCCCCGGCCGACTTCCGGGCGCGGGCGGCGGGCTGGCTGGCCGCACCGCTGGGCGGCGACCGCCCGCTGGGCTGAGCGCCGGACGCGGTGCGCCACCCGGTCTCCGCGCGGCTGGGCGTGGACTCCCCGAGGACGGCCGGACCGCGTGGCGGCATCCCGGCCGTCCGGCGGACATCCCGGCCCGGACGGGCCGAGTGTGCGGGCGGCCGGGAGGTGCCCGCACGGGCGTTCACCGTCACATCCTGGACGTATTCCGCACCCCGGCCCCCCATCGGTCGAACACCTGGTCATAATTCCTGCTCAGGGCTCAGGTAGCCGAAGTCACCGCGGTCGGCCACGTCCTGGCGGCACAGGCGCGCCAACCGACCATTTCTCGCGACGACTCATGGAGTGACATTGAGTACGACGACGTTCCGTTCCCGCATCACGGCCCGGCTCGGGCGTGGCTACCTGGCCAGGATCCAGAAGCACGGGTTCGGGTCGACCACGATGAGGCTGCTCCCGGAACAGCTGCTGATGCCGCTGCGCAGGGACGGACTCGACCCGGTCCGACGGCTCGCCGAGACCCGGGCGGTCGCACCGGTGTCCAGGGTGGTGCTGCCGTTCGGAATGGATGCCTGGGTGGTCACCGGCTACGAGGAGTCGAAGGCCGTGCTCGGCTCCGCCGAGGGCTTCAGCACGGACTTCGCCCACCTGGCGGGCAACGCGGGCATAGCCGCCGAGCACAGCCCCGGCGGCCTGGGATTCAGCGATCCTCCGGTGCACACGCGGCTGCGCCGCATCCTGACGCCGGAGTTCACCATGCGCCGGCTGCGCCGGCTGACGCCCAGGATCGACGCCATCGTCGCGGAGCGCCTGGACGCGATGGCGGCCGCGCCCGGGCCGGTCGATCTGGTGCACGCGTTCGCGCTCCCCGTGCCGTCGCTGACCATCTGCGAACTGCTCGGGGTGCCCTACGAGGACCGCGACGACTTCCAGAAGCTGGCCATGGACCGCTTCGACCTGTTCGCGGGGACCACCGCGCCCTTCGGCGCCATGTCGGCCTCGCTCGACTACTTCCGGGGGGTCGTGCGGGACCAGCGGCGCGCGCCGGGCGACGGCCTGCTCGGGATGATCGTGCGGGAGCACGGGGACAGCGTGGACGACGAGGAACTGGCGGGCCTGGCGGACGGGGTGCTCACCGGGGGCTTCGAGACGACCGCCAGCACGATCGCGCTCGGCGCCCTGGTGCTGCTGCGGAACCCGGAGGTGGCGGACCGGCTGCGCGCGGACGACGGTGTGACGGCGCCCTTCGTGGAGGAGGTGCTGCGCTATCTGTCGGCCGTGCAGATGGCCTTTCCCCGGTTCGCCCGCGAGGACATCGAGATCGCGGGCGTGGTGATCCCGCGGGGCGACATGGTGATCTGCTCGCTGAGCGGCGCCAACCGCGACCCGGCGTACGTCACGGACGACGGGCGGTTCGACGTGGACCGGGTCACTCCGGCCGGGCATCTCGCCTTCGGCCACGGCATCCACCGCTGCATCGGCGCGGAACTCGCGCGCATGGAGCTGCGCTCCGCCTTCCCCGCCCTGGTCCGGCGCTTCCCCGCGATGCGGCTGGCCGTCCCCCCGCAGGACCTGTCCTTCCGCAAGCTGTCGATCGTGTACGGCGTCGAGTCGCTGCCCGCACGACTCCGCTGAGCCGGTCGCGTACCGGCGGGGAAAGCGCTCGCCCGGAGCAGCGGCCCTCTGATTGGCTCACCCCATGAGTAATCCCCCGATACGCCCCGCCGCCCCTTCGGACATCGCCGACGTGCTCCGTTTCTGGCGGACGGCGGCGGAAGGCACCAGCATCAGCGACGACCACGACGGGGTGGCCCGGCTCATCGACCGCGACCCGGGGGCGCTGCTCCTCGCGGAACGGGAGGGCCTGCTCGTGGGGACCGTCATCGCGGGCTTCGACGGCTGGCGGTGCTCCGCCTACCGGCTGGCCGTCCATCCGGACCACCGCCGGCAGGGCATCGCGACCGCGCTCCTCGACGCGGCGGAGCGGCGCTTCGCCGAGCTGGGCGGGCGGCGGGTGGACGCCATGGTCCTGGAGAGGAACGAGCGGGCCCACCACGCCTGGCGGGCGGCCGGCTACCACCGGGAGGACCACTGGCGGCGGTGGGTGAAGCCGTTCGGGCCGGGCACAGGGGGCAGGTGAACGGCCACACCCGCGACTTTGCCGATCCTTTACTATGGGGAGGCACTCCTGACCCTTCCGACGAAAGGTGTGAGCGTCCGCCCATGGGCGAGCCTCCCAGTATCCGAAGCCACCGACATCGCGCGGTCCGCCGGTCCCTGCCCGATCATGGGACGGAGGTGAACCGATGACCGAAGTGCTTCTGCTGCTCGTTGCGGTACTGCTCTCGCTCGCCTGCGGCGCCTTCGTCGCCGCTGAGTTCTCCCTGACCACGGTGGAGCGCGGCCAGCTGGAGCGGGCCGTCGAGCAGGGCGAGCGCGGGGCCGCGAGCGCCATGAAGGCGGTCCGCGGCCTCACCTTCCAGCTGTCCGGGGCGCAGCTCGGCATCACGGTCACCAACCTGGTCGTCGGCATGCTCTCCGAGCCGTCCATCGCGAAGCTGATCCGGGGTCCGGTGGAGGCCGTCGGCCTGTCGCCCGGCGTGGCCTCGTCCGTCGCGCTCGTCATCGGCACGGCCCTGTCCACGGTGTTCCTGATGGTCGTCGGTGAGCTGGTCCCGAAGAACTGGGCCATCTCCTCGCCGCTCGCGGTGGCGAAGACGGTCGCCGCCCCGCAGCGGGCCTTCACGGCCGTCTTCCGGCCCTTCATCAGCCACCTCAACAACACCGCCAACCGGATCGTGCGCCGGTTCGGGCTCGAACCCGCCGAGGAGCTGGCCTCCGCCCGCAGCCCGCAGGAGCTGGTGGCGCTGGCCAGACACTCGGCCAAGGAGGGCGCGCTGGAGGCGGACACCGCCGAGCTGTTCGTCCGTACCCTCAACCTGCCGGAGCTCACCGCCGAGAACGTGATGACCCCGCGCGTGCAGGTCACGGCCCTGGAGGTCGGCGCCACCGCCGAGGACGTCGCCAACGCGACCCGGGCCACCGGCCTCTCCCGCTTCCCCGTCTACCGGGGCAGTCTCGACACCGTCGTGGGCGTCGCGCACATCAAGGACGTGCTGGCGGTCCCGGCCGAGCAGCGGCCCCGCAAGCGGGTGTCCGAGATGCTGCGCGAGCCGGTGCTCGTCCCCGAGACGCTGACCGTGGACCGGCTGCTCGACCGGCTGTCCGGCAGGCTGGCCATGGCGGTCGTGATCGACGAGTACGGCGGCACGGCGGGCGTCGTGACGCTGGAGGACATCGTCGAGGAGGTCGTCGGCGAGGTGCGCGACGAGCACGACCCGCACGAGACGCCGGACCTCGCCCCGGCCGGTGAGGACGCCGACGGACGCGTCCTGTGGTCGGCGGACGGCGCCGCCCGCACGGACCAGCTGGAGACGATCGGGCTGCGTGTGCCGGACGGCCCGTACGAGACGCTGGCGGGCCTGATCGCCACGGAGATCGGCCGCATCCCGGCCGTGGGCGATTCGGTCGAGCTGGCCGGCTGGCGCCTCGACGTGGTGGACGCCTCCGGGCGCCGTGCCGCCCGGGCGCTGCTGCACGCGCCGCTGACCGGTTCCCACCAGCCGTCGGAGGACGAACGATGACCGCCGTACAACTCTTCATCGGTCTGCTGACGCTGGTCGTGAACGCCTTCTTCGTCGGCGCGGAGTTCGCTCTCATCTCGGTGCGCCGCAGCCAGATCGAGCCACAGGCCGAGCAGGGGAACCGCCGGGCCCGCAGCGTCCTCTGGGGCCTCGAACACGTCTCGGCGCTGCTCGCGGCGGCGCAGCTGGGCATCACGCTGTGCACCCTGGTGCTGGGTATCGTCGCCGAACCCGCGATCGCGCATCTGCTGGAGCCCGTCTTCGACGCGGTGGGCGTGCCGCACGGCCTGGTCCACCCGGCCTCGTTCGTGATCGCCCTGTCGGTGGCGACCTATCTGCACATGCTGCTGGGCGAGATGGTGCCCAAGAACATCGCGCTGGCCGAACCGGTGCGCACCGCGCTGCTGCTCGGCCCGCCGCTGGTGGCACTGGCCCGGGCGCTGCGCCCGGTGATCTTCGCGATCAACGCCTTCGCCAACGCCCTGCTGAAGCTGTTGCGGGTGGAGACGAAGGACGAGGTGGAGGCGACGTTCTCGGACGACGAGCTGGCCCGCCTGGTGAAGGACGCGGGTGACGCCGGGCTGGTCGACGACCGGGCGGCCGAGCGCCTGCACCACGCGCTGGAGCTGGGCCGTCGTCCGGTACGGGACGTGGTCCTGCCGGTCGACCGGGTGATGTACATCCGGGTCGGGGCGACACCGGAGGAGCTGGAGCGGTTGTCGTACGAGACCGGGTTCTCGCGCTTCCCGGTGATGGACGCGGAACAGCGCATCCTCGGCTACCTCCATGTGAAGGACGCCCTGGACGTGAGCCCGCGCGACATGCCGTTCCCGGTCTCCTCGATGCGGCCGATCGCCCGGATCCGGGCGGCGACGCCGCTGGACGACGCGCTGACGGCGCTGCGGCGCAGCCGTACGCACCTGGCGGCGGTCCTGGACGAGGACGGCAGGCTCGCGGGCATGGTGACGATGGAGGACGTGCTCCGGGAGCTGGTGGGACGGCCGCAGAGCCGCTGAGCCGGGGCGGTTCCGGGCTTCCGTCCGGGGCCGCCCTTCGCCCGTCGGGGCCGTACGGCACCGCGATACGATCGCAGCGCCATGGAAATCAATGCCTCATACACCAGTCTGGTCGCGGTCGGCGACTCGTTCACCGAGGGCATGTCGGACCTGCTGCCCGACGGTTCGTACCGGGGCTGGGCCGATGTGCTCGCCTCCCGGCTCGCCGCCCGGACGCCGGGTTTCCGGTACGCCAATCTCGCGGTACGCGGGAAGCTCATCGGCCAGATCGTGGACGAGCAGGTGGAGGTGGCGGCCGCCATGCGGGCGGACGTGGTGACCCTGGTCGGCGGCCTCAACGACACCTTGCGCCCCACGTGCGACATGGGCATGGTGCGCGGACGCCTCGAGGAGGCGGTGGAGCGCCTGGCGCCGTCCTGCGGGAAGCTGGTGCTGATGCGCAGCCCCGGCCGCAACGGCCCCGTGATGGAGCGGTTCCGGCCGCGCATGGAGGAGCTGTTCGCGCTGGTGGACGAGCTGGCCGCGCGGCACGACGCGGCGGTGGTCGACCTGTACGGCGCCCCGGTGCTGGGCGACCCGCGCCTCTGGGACGTCGACCGGCTGCATCTGACCGCCGAGGGGCACCGCCGGGTGGCCGAGGCGGTCTGGCAGACGCTGGGGCTGCCTCCGGAGAGCGACTGGCGGGCCCCCCTGCCCGCCTTGGCCCCGGCGCGCTGGGCCGCCCGGCGGGTGGAGGACGTGCGCTTCGCCCGGCAGCACCTGCTGCCCTGGATCGGACGGCGGCTCACCGGGCGCTCCTCGGGTGACGGACGCGCCGGGGCGCAGTTCGACGCCGAGCGGGGGCGGGCCTTCTGGGTGACCCCGGAGGAGAAGGGCTGGGCGGCTCCGGTGGCGACGTGGCGGCAGGTGGAGTCCGGTGAGCGGGAGGGACGCGACGCGTCCGGTTCGTAGCAACGCACAAACCGGACCTCGGCGCTGAGCTGCACAAACCGCCAGTAGAATCCGTACACGTGACTGCTGTGTCTGCGAAGCCTCGCATCCCCAATGTCCTGGCCGGCCGCTACGCCTCCACGGAGCTGGCCGTCCTCTGGTCCCCCGAGCAGAAGGTGAAGCTGGAACGCCGGCTGTGGCTGGCGGTGCTGCGCGCCCAGAAGGACCTCGGGATCGAGGTGCCCGACGCCGCCCTCGCCGATTACGAGCGTGTCCTCGACCAGGTCGACCTGGCCTCCATCGCCGAGCGCGAGAAGGTCACCCGGCACGATGTGAAGGCCCGGATCGAGGAGTTCAACGCCCTCGCCGGCCACGAGCACGTCCACAAGGGCATGACCTCGCGCGACCTCACCGAGAACGTGGAGCAGCTGCAGATCCGGCTCTCCCTCGAGCTGATGCGCAACCGCACCGTGGCCGTCCTGGCCCGCCTGGGCAAGCTGGCGGCCGAGTACCGCGAGCTGGTCGTCGCCGGGCGCTCCCACAACGTGGCCGCGCAGGCCACCACCCTCGGCAAGCGCTTCGCGACCGCGGCCGACGAACTGCTGGTGGCGTACGGCCGCCTCGACGACCTGCTCGGCCGCTACCCGCTGCGCGGCATCAAGGGCCCGGTCGGCACCGCGCAGGACATGCTGGACCTGCTGGGCGGCGACGCCGGGAAGCTCGCCGAGCTCGAGGAGCGCATCGCCGGCCACCTCGGCTTCGCGCACGCCTTCACCTCGGTCGGCCAGGTCTACCCCCGGTCGCTCGACTACGACGTGGTGACCGCGCTGGTCCAGCTGGCCGCGGCACCCTCGTCGGTGGCGAAGACCATCCGGCTGATGGCCGGCCACGAGCTGGTCACCGAGGGCTTCAAGCCGGGCCAGGTCGGCTCGTCCGCGATGCCGCACAAGATGAACACCCGCTCCTGCGAGCGCGTCAACGGCCTGATGGTCATCCTGCGCGGTTACGCGTCGATGACCGGCGAGCTGGCGGGCGACCAGTGGAACGAGGGCGACGTCTCCTGCTCCGTGGTGCGCCGCGTCGCCCTGCCGGACGCGTTCTTCGCGTTCGACGGGCTGGTCGAGACGTTCCTGACGGTCCTGGACGAGTTCGGCGCGTTCCCGGCCGTCGTGGCCCGCGAGCTGGACCGCTACCTGCCGTTCCTCGCCACCACCAAGGTGCTGATGGGCGCGGTGCGCGCCGGGGTCGGCCGCGAGGTCGCGCACGAGGCCATCAAGGAGAACGCCGTCGCCTCCGCCCTCGCCATGCGCGAACAGGGCACCGAGCGCAACGAGCTGCTGGACAAGCTCGCGGCCGACGAGCGCATCCCGCTGGACCGCGCCCAGCTGGACGAGCTGATGGCCGACAAGCTCTCCTTCACCGGGGCGGCCGGCGACCAGGTCACCGCGCTCGTCGCGCGGATCGAGGAGATCACCAAGCAGCACCCCGAGGCCGCCGGCTACGCGCCCGGCTCCATTCTCTGACGGCGCCCCGGCCGGACCGTCCCCGCAAATGACGCCCGAAGAACTCCAGGCCGCCCGCGACCGCGTCGTTCCCGACGTGGTCGCGGGCGGCCTGCGCGTTCTGTTCTGCGGGATCAATCCCAGCCTGACGACGGCTGCGACGGGGTACCACTTCGCCTTCCCCGGCAACCGGTTCTGGCCGGTGCTCCACCTGTCCGGCTTCACCCCGCGCCGGCTGGCCCCCGCCGAGCAGGCCGGACTGCTCGACCACGGGCTCGGCATCACCAACGTCGTCGCCAGGGCCACGGCCCGGGCCGACGAGCTGTCCGCAGAGGAGTTCCGGGAGGGCGGGCGGATTCTGACCGCCAAGGTCGAGCGGCTGCGCCCGCGCTGGCTGGCCGTCGTGGGGATCACGGCGTACCGCACGGCGTTCGGCGAGCGCCGGGCCCGGATCGGGCCGCAGGAACGGACGGTCGGCGGGGCCCGGGTCTGGGCGCTGCCCAACCCCAGTGGCCTCAACGCGCACTGGACGGCCGCCGCGATGGCCGAGGAGTACGCCCGGCTGCGCGCGGCCGTGGAGGCCGGCAGTGCTCACGGCGGGTCGGTCTCCGTCACGACCACGCTCAACTCGCAGCCGGAGCCGCCCTCCTCCAGGTAGAGCGCCAGCGCTATCCAGCGCCCCTCGATGTACCAGAGGCGCAGGTACTCGCAGCCCGCGGCGGTGTCCGCCCACGGCTGGGGTATCTCCTCGCCGGCGAGCATCCGCTCCTGGGCGCTGAACAGACTGACCAACTGCGGCTCGCCCCAGCGGCTGCCGAGCAGGGTGACCAGGGCCTCATGGTCCGCGAGGCACTGGGCGCGGCGCTCCAGCCGCCCCGCCTCGTCGTCCTCCCAGGCGTCGTCCACGTAAAGGAACGCCGTGTGGTAACCAGGACCGCTGACTCCCGAACCCGACCGGACCCGTTCCGCGGGGAACGCCCGGGCGCGCATCCCGTCGATGAGGCGGAGGTGATGTGCGGTGGTCATGCCGTCAGTAAACCTTCCGCCACTGACAATCGGGGCTCCGCCCCCTGATTTGAGATGATTTCAGCCACCTCGTTCCGGTTGCCGTGGCCGCAGTTGGCTCCTGCCGGGCAGCAACTGGGCGGCGACCGGCAGCAGATGGCACCGGTCGCGCACCCGGGCCCACGGCAGCCGTACCCGGCGTCCCGAACCCCTTCCTAACGGCTTCGCATCCCTTGGTCGCCTCCCCCCTGAGCAGCGAGTACGATCCGCCTGACATGCGCACTAGCTGGGAGGACACACCGTGGGCCGGCTGACCGGCGGGGACCCCTCGCTGCTGCGGCGGATCAATTCCGCGGTGGTACTGCACGCCCTCCGGGGCGCGTCCTCCTCCCCGACCCTCACGGATCTGACCCGGATCACGGGTCTGTCCCGCCCTACGGTCGAGGGAGTCGTGGAAGGGCTCTTCGAGGCGGGCCTGGTCGTGGAGTGCGCTCCGGAGGGGGCCGAAACCCGCCGCCAGGGCCGTCCGGCCCGCCGCTTCCGCTTCCGCGCCGAGGCCGGGCACCTGCTGGGCATCGAGATCGGCCCGCACCGCGTCTCCGCGCTGCTGTCGGGGCTGGACGGGCGGATCATCGGCGCCGGTTCCCGCGAGGTGCCGGAGACCGCCGGTGCCGACGACCGGCTCGACCGGGTACGGGCCGTGGTCGCCGACGTCCTGCGCCGCACCGGCGTGGCCCGCAGCAGCCTGCGCGCGGTCGGCGTGGGCAGCCCGGGCATCGTGGAGGCCGACGGGACCGTGCGGCTGGGCACCGCGCTGCCGGACTGGACGGGCCTGCCGCTGGGCGAACGGCTGAGGCGCTCCTTCCGCTGCCCGGTCCTCGTGGAGAACGACGCCAACGCCGCCGCCGTCGCCGAACACTGGAAGGGCGCGGCCACCGAGTCCGACGACGTCGTGTTCGTGCTGGCGGGGCTGAGCCCGGGCGCCGGCTCCCTGATCGGCGGGCGCCTGCACCGCGGGTTCGGCGGCGCGGCCGGGGAGATCGGCGCGCTGCACCTGTTGGGCCGGGACGTCACGCCGGAGCACCTGCTGTCCACGACGGACACCCCGCTGGACCCGCTGGACGAGCACGCGGTAGCCGCGGTGTTCGCCAAGGCACGGCACGGGGACGAGCAGGCCCGGGCCGCGGTGGAGCGGTTCATCCAGCGCCTGGTGCACGACGTGGCGGCGCTGGTGCTGGCGCTCGACCCCGAGCTGGTGGTGGTCGGGGGCTGGGCCGCCGGCCTGGACGGGGTACTGGACCCGCTGCGGAGCGAGCTGGCCCGATACTGCCTGCGCCCGCCCCGGGTGTGCCTGTCGCTCCTCGGCGAGGCTGCGGTGGCGACCGGTGCGCTGCGGCTCGCGCTCGACCATGTGGAGGAGCAGCTGTTCGCCGTCGAGGGAACGGTGACGGCCCGCCGCTGAGTGCGACGGGCCGTGGGGCGCGGACGGGCCCTCAGAGCGTCCGGGCTAGGAAGCCTGGCGCTCCTCCTGGACCGGGTGGCTGATCTCCAGGGCGCCCGAGTCGCCGAAGGTGAGCCGGCAGGTGTCGGCCCGGTACGTCGCGACCGAGACCGCCGCCGTGCCGCCCGCGGCGAGGTAGCGGGTGGTGACCACGAGGACGGGGGCGCCGGGGAGCCGGTCCAGCTCCCTGGCGTCGTCGGCGCGGGCGGAGCCCAGCTCGACGGAGCGGTCCTGGCCGTCGAGGCCGAGCCGGTGCAGTTCGCGCACGACGTTGCGGGCGCGGGCCGCGCCGGACGGGGCGTCTATCCCGGACAGGTCGGGCACGGAGGCGGACGGCACGTAGAGCAGCTCGGCGGCGACCACTTGGCCGTGGCTCGTGCGGATGCGGCGCACGACGTGGACGGGCTCCTCGGCGCCGGCGTTCAGCGTCGCGGCGACCGCGGCGGGGGCGGGAGCGCTCTCGCAGTCCACCGCCTGCCACGCCGTGTCGGCCCCGCCGTCGGTCCAGTCGTTGCGGGCGGTGGAGACGGCCACGCCGACGCGGGGCGGGGCGACCGTGGTCCCGACGCCGCGGCGGCGGTGCAGCCTGCCTTCGAGTTCGAGCTGCTCCAGAGCCTGCCGGAGCGTGGCCCGGGCGACGCCGAACCGGGCGGCGAGCTCACGCTCGTTGGGAAGGACCTCCCCCACCGCGAAGTCCGAGTCGAGTGCCTCACTGAGCACGGTCTTGAGGTGCCAGTACTTCGGCTCCTGCACCGTTTCCAGCTGCGTGGTCCCCACCCTGTCCTCCGCAATCGCCCAGCGGCTTATTCCGCGACGTTATTTATTAAAGGTTCCTGTCTTAACGTTGAGACCATAGGACGGCGCAACCCCTTGGTCAAGACCAATCCTGCGCCGGAGACCCTGTGAATCGACGATGCGCCGCACAGCGTTCACAGGACGTTCGCGGACCGGCGCACCGCGCGCGGCCCGGCGTCCGTCTTCGGAGCGGGGGCTCCCACCTGCGGGGCTGCCCCGCCGCGCCGCTCCAGCATCCCCGAGCCGATCGCCACCCCGAGGCCGACGAGGCAGGACCCGGCGGCCTGGGCGAGACCGTACGAACCGGTGCCCACGAGCGGGGCGGTGAGCGCGGCGGAGACCGGGATGAGGCCGGAGAAGAGGGTGGCGCGCTCGGCGCCGACGCGCTGCATGCCCATGTACCAGCAGACGAAGCCGATGACCGTCACGACGGCCGCCTGCCAGACCAGCGCCAGCGCCTCGGGCCCGGTCGGCACGCGGAGAAAACCGCCGCCGTCCAGCACCAGGCCCAGGAGCGTCGACTCGGCCGCGGCGAGGGCGCACACCGTCGCGGACAGCAGCTTCGGGCCCAGCGGGCGCAGGACGGGCACCGCGATCACGGCGAAGCCCACCTCGCCCGCCAGTGCGCCGACCGAGCACAGGATGCCGCTCAGGTCGGTGCGCCCCCAGCCCTGGACCGTGAACGCCCCCACGGCGACCAGCGCCGCCGCGCACAGCACGGGCCGGGTGGGCCGGCGCCCTTCCAGCAGGGGGACGAGGACGGCGACGAGGATCGGGGCGCAGCCGACGAAGACGCCCGGGACCGCCGGTTCCGCGGAACGCTCGGCCGCCAGGACGGCGAAGTTGAAGCCGACCATGCCGACGGCGGCGAGCAGCGCGAGCCGCGCCCACTGCCGTCCGGTGAGCAGCCGCAGCGTGGCGGCGGGGCGCGGTTCGCCGGGACGGTGGATCAGGGGCAGCAGGAGGAGCGCCGCGAGGCCGTAGCGGAGTGCCTGACCGCCTGCGTAGGGGTAGTCGCCGAGGACGCTGTTGGCGGTGAAGGAAGCGCCGACGAGGACGCAGGCGAAGGCGGCGAGCGAGGCGCCGCGCAGAGAGGTCGCGTTCATGGGACCGACGCTAGGGAGCGCGGTGGCTCGGTTTAAGGTCCACTTCCATGACAGCTTCGGGGACCAATCCGCCCTCCGACGGCAGCGGTGAAGGCCGCGCATTCGTCTCGACAGCCTGGGAGTTGCTGCTTCCGGTGGCGTCTGCTCCGGTACGCGGCCGCGGGCGGGCGCTCCAGTCGGCGCTGCGCGAAGCGGTCCGCTCCGGTCGTCTGGCGCCGGGGACACGGCTGCCGTCCAGCCGGGAGCTGGCCGCCGATCTGAGGGTCTCGCGCGGTCTGGTGACCGAGGCGTACGAGCAGCTGACGGCGGAGAGCTATCTGCGCAGCGGGCGCGGTGCGGGGACGTGGGTGAGCGGGTCGGCGAGGGCGGCGGCGGGCGGTGCGCGGGACCTGGCGCCGCGTGCCCGTGGGGTGCGGGTCGACTTCCGGCCCGGGACGCCCGATCTCTCCCTGTTCCCGCGCAGCGCCTGGACCGCCGCCCACCGCTCGGTGCTCGGCCGGCTGCCGCACGCGGCGCTCGGCTACCCGGACCCGCGCGGCCTGCCGGAGCTGCGTGTCGCCCTGGCCGCGCTCCTGGCGCGGCGGCGCGGGGTGGTCGCCGATCCGGAACGGCTGCTGGTGTGTTCCGGGGTCGCGCAGGCGACGACATTGCTGGGGTTCGTCCTGCACGGGCGCGGGGTGCGCACGGTCGGTGTGGAGGACCCGGGGAGTCCCGAGCACACGGCGCTCTTCGCCTCCGCCGGGGTGGCGACCACCATGATCCCGCTGGACGACGAGGGTTTGGCGCCGGAGCCGCTGGGACGTTCCGGGGTGCGGGCCGTGGTGACGACGCCGGCTCACCAGTTCCCGACCGGAGTGGCGTACTCCGCCGCGCGTCGCAGCCGGCTCCTGGAGTGGGCGCGGGAGACGGACGGGCTCCTGATCGAGGACGACTACGACGGTGACTTCCGGTACGACCGTGCCCCCGTCGGCGCCCTCCAGGGCCTCGATCCCGAACGCGTCGCGTACACCGGGTCGGTCAGCAAGTCGCTGGCCCCCGGGCTGCGTCTGGGCTGGCTGATCGCACCCGCGTCGATGACCGCCGAGCTCGTGGAACGGAAGCGGACGATGGACCTCGGCAACCCGTCCCTCGAACAGGCGGTGCTCGCCGACTTCGTGACCGGCGGGGGCTACGACCGTCAGCTGCGGCGCTGCCAGCGGGCCTACCGGGAGCGGCGCGACGTCCTCACGCGGGCCCTGGCCGAGCACATCCCGGGCACGGAGGTGAGCGGCGTCGCGGCGGGGCTGCACGCCATCGCGCGGCTCCCGCAACGGTGGGGGCCGGAGGAGGAGTTCGCGGAGCGCGCGGCAGCCGCCGGGGTCGCCGTGCGCCTGCTCCGCGCATACGGGACGGAGCGGCCGGCGGACGGCTGCGTGCGCCTCGTGCTCGGTTACGCCCATCTCGCCCCGGGCGACATCGTGCGCGGGGTTCGCGCACTGGCCGCCCTTACGCAATAACGTTGCTGACCTGCGGTGATGACCGGTTGTCAGTGGTGGGTCCTACGGTTTTTCCATGACCCGAACCGTGCAGGCCCTGGCCTACTCACGTCCCTCCGTCCTGGCCTCCTCGCGGGCCGGGCGGTCCCTCGGCCTGGAGACGGCCGGCGGCTCCACACCGCACGGCGCCGAGGCGCACCCCCGGTTCTTCTCAGGGTTCCTGGCCTCGCCGCACATAGCGGCGCGGGGACTGCTCGCCGTGGCCGACGTCGCCGCCGCGCGCTACTACCAGCGGACGCTGCTGTCCTCCCTGGACCCGGTGGTGACGGGCAACGGCGACCGGCTGCGCTTCGAGTCGTTCTCCGGCTGCTGCGGGGTGTACGCGCGGCTCGATGTGCTGAGCGAGGGCCTGGAGGGCGTGGAGACGGGCCACGGCACCACGAATGTGGACGTGAACGATCCGCTGCGGGAGGCGCTGTCGCGGATGGGCGGTGACGAGCCGCTGCATCTGCGGGTGGGCCCGCAGGAGATGGCGGTGACCACGACGGACGGCGCGATCGTGGAGAAGAAGGTTCCGTTGCCGGACCGGTGGCTGCGGGGCTTCGCGGAGGCACAGGTGGCCTCCGCCGCCTTCGACCTGCGGGCGGAGCTCCCGGCGGCGGACGCCGTACGGTTCCTGAGGTCGCTGCCCGCGTCCTCGGGGGCGGCCGCGCGCGGCGCGCGCTGGGTGGTCCCGGCCGGGCGGACGCTCCGGCCCACGACCCGGCCGGTGCCCGGGGCCGTCTGCCTTCCCGGACCGCAGCGGCTGACCGCCCTGCAACGGGTCCTGCGGTACGCGTCGGCGCTCCGGGTGTACGGGCCGGTGGCCGACGGTGCGGCCGCCGCGAGCGCCTGGGAGGTCGTGCTGCCCGGGATGCGGCTCACGCTGACCCTGTCGCCCGACGCCTCGCGCGGCTTCTCCGGTGAGGGCGGGGTCCTGGAGGCGCTGGCCACGGACGACGCCGCGGCCGACGCGGAGCTGGTCTCGGTGCTGCTGGCGTGGGAGCCCCGGATCGAGCCGGACCGGCTGGCGGAGCAGGCGGGCCTTCCGGTGGAGCGGGTCCGGGCCGCGCTGGTCCGGCTGGGCACGGCGGGCCGGGTGGGCTACGACCTCGCGGACGCCGCGTACTTCCACCGCGAGCTGCCGTACGACGCGGACCGGGCCGAGCGTCACAACCCCCGGCTGGTCGCGGCGCGGCGGCTGGCCCGGGAGGGGGCGGTGGTCCTGGACGGCGAGGTGGCGGCGGTGCGCTCGGGCGACCGGCGCTACCAGGTCCGTGAGCGGCCGGGCGCGCTGAGCTGCACCTGCCAGTGGTGGGCGGACTACCGGGGCCGGCGCGGCCCGTGCAAGCACGCCCTGGCGGTCCGGATGGTCCGCCGCGGCGCGGCGGTCGCCGGAGGTGCCCGGTGAAGACGCTGCTGGACGCGGTCCGCGAGGGCCGCGTGGACGACATCCGGCCCCTGCTGGCCCGGCTCGACCGGGGCGGACGCAAGGGCGTGCTGGAGGAGTTGAAGGCCCTGCGCAAGGAGGCCTGGGACTGGCCCTGGGGCGAGCGCACCCGGGTGCGCAAGGCGATCCTGGTGGCCGGTGCGGGCTGCCACACCGGGGCGGCGGGCTGCGCGTCCTGGCTCGGGGCGAGGGACATGCGGGGCTGGGTGCACTCGGTGAACCCGTGGCTCCTGGAGGTGCTGGCCGACCGGGAGCCGGACTGGCTCGCCGATCTCGCCCGCCGGCTGGCCGCGCGCGCGGTGGAGTCGGAGACGGAGTACCGGCTCGTCGAGGAGCTGGCCCGCCGGGCGGGCTGTCCGCTGCCCGTCTCCGACGGCATGGCCCGGGCGTGGGCGGAGCGGGTCAACAGCGCGCGGTGGCAGGGCGGAGCCGAGAAGCCCCTGGTCGACGTGTTGCGGGCGGACGCCCATCTCGACGTCCTGGTTCCGCACCTCCTGACGATGCCGGAGCTGCCGCCGGTCGTGGCGTGGGTCGACAGCCGCTCCCCCGCCGGGTACTGGCCGGCCGCGCTGACGGCCCTGGTGGCGGACGGCCTGCTCGACCGCGCCGCCCTGCTGGACCGTTGCATCGCGCGGCTGCTGCGTGGCGGAAAGCCCGTCGATCTCCGCTTCTGCCTGCTGGTCGTACGAGGGCTCGGTCCCACCTCCGACGAGGAGGCGGCGCGGACCGCCGACTGGATGGCGATGGCCGCCGACGGGCCTTCCCCGGTGGCCGGCCACGCCCAGGAGGTGCTGGCCCGGCTCGACGCGCGGGGCGCGCTGTCGGTCCGGCAGCTGGCCGAGGTGTCCGGCGCGGTGCTCTTCCGTACGGAGAAGAAGCTGGTGCGCGCCCAGTTGGTCCACCTGGGCAAGGTGCTGCGCCGGGATCCTCCGGCGGCCGGCGAGCTGCTGCCGGTGATCGCGGACGCCTTCGGGCATCCGGACACCGACACGCAGGAGCGGGCGCTCAAGCTGGCCGCCCGCGCCCTGCCCGCCGCGACGCCCAAGGTGCGGGAGGAGACGGCCCGGATGGCCTCGCTGCTGGGCCCGGTGCACCGGGAGGCGGCGCGCGCCGTGTTCGGGGAGCTGCTGGAGGAGGTGCCGGGGCCCGCTGCCTACGAGGAGATCCTGCCCCCGCCGCCGGCCCCGCGCCCGCTCGGTCCACCGGCCACGTCGGTGGCCGAGCTCACCGAAGAGGTGACGGCGGCCCTGCTCCGGTCGGACCAGGACGACGTGACCACGTTCGAACGGGCGCTGGACGGGCTGGTCCGTCACGCCCACACCGGCCGGGAGGAGCTGATCACCGCCCTGGAGTCCGCGCTCGCCGGGCAGTGGTGGACCAAGGCCCCGCGGGACGACACCGACCGCCGGATGCTCCGCGGCCGCGACGGCCTGCACCTCGTCGCGGCCTCGCTGCTCGGGCGGATCTCGCGGCGCGCCGTCCACGACGGACAGGCCCACGGGGCGGCGCAGGGCACCTGCTCCCACGCGGCTCTCGACGCGATCGTGTACGCCCGCCTGTGGGAGGCCGCCGCCGTGGTACGGACGGGCAGGCTGCCGTACCTGCTGGCCACGCCCACCTGGCACACGGGGACCATCGACGCCTCGGAGCTGGTCGAGCGGCTGCGCGGATACAAGGCGCTGGGGCTCGCGGCCGGGCCCGTGGACTTGGCGCAGGCCCTGCTGCGGGTACGGCGGACCGGCGAGGCGGAGGCCGCGGGGCGGGCCGCCGCCCTGGGCACCGAGGCGGGCGACCGGCTGGCGGCGTGGCTGCGGGCGGACCGGCCGGTGGCCACGGTGCTCCCCCGGCATGGGGAGACGGACGTGCCGGTCGCCCGGGACTGGCTGCGGCAGACGGTGACCACGGTGCGCCGCGCGCTGCTGTCCACCGACGGGAACCTCCTCGTCCGGCAGAAGTTCCCCCGCTGCTTCCACTGGCTCGGCAGTCCGCACGCGCCGCTCGACCATCGCTGCTACCACTGGGTCGTGGAGTCGCCGCACTGGACCGCCCTCCTGCCCGAGGACGGCGACACCCTCGCGGCCCTGCTGCTGCCCTCCGTCGCGGCGTGCGTACAGGAGGAGCGGGGCGGCACCTGGCTGCTGCCCGCGCTCGCCGAGACCGGTGGGCCGGCCGCCGGTGCGCTCCATCTCGCCCTGGCCTACGGGCTGGGCGCCCGCCACGCGGACGACCGGCTCGCGGCGGTGGACGCCCTGCTGGTGCTGGCCGCGCGGGGCCGGCTCGACGCGGGGCTGCTCGGGGGCGAGTTGGCGGCCCTGGTCGAACGGGGGTCGGTCAAGCCGAACCGGCTGGCCGACGCGGCCCGGACCGCGGCGGGCACTGGGGCCTACGGGACGGTCCTGTCCGTCCTGGTGCCGGTGCTGCCCGCGTTGCTGGCCCTGGAGCGGGCGCCCCGGGGCCTGAGCGATCTGCTCGCCGTGGCGGCGGAGTGCGCGGAGCTCAGCGGGCCGCCGAAGACGGGGCCGGTGCCGGGGCTCGCGGAGACGGCCGCGCGCGGCGGGACGACCCAGCTGGTGCGGCAGGCCATACGCCTGGAAACCGCCTGCCGGGCAGGGACCGGCTGAGCCCCGGGCGGCGCACGCCCGCCCCCGGGCCGCCCCTCGAAACACGCGGCCAACGCCTTCGAAACCGATGACGGGAAGCTGGGTTGCCCTTTAACCCATCGGTCACAAAGCGTTCGTGATCAGGCAACACGGTGCGGTCACAGTGGGTTCATGACTGATGTGACATCCGCGAAGAGTGCCCACCGCCCGCATCACTGGCGGCGGGACGTGATCGAACTCGCCGCGCTGTTCACGGCGGTGGCGGTCGCCGACGCGATCGCCAACCTGATCGGGCACCAGCCGGACGGCCCCTACCTGCTCGTGGCCTCGGCCGTGGCGCTGACCGCGACGGCCGCGTTCCACACCTGGTGGGCCCGGCGCCACAGCCACGCCCCGCCCCCGCCCGACGCCACGGCCACGGAGGCGGACGCGGCCGAAGGAGAGGCCGCCCCGGCCGCCGACGCCTCCGCGCCCGCCGCTCCCGGAGAGACCGTGCTGTGGCGGATGCGGACCACGGTGCGGGACGTTCCGGGCAGCCTGGCCGCGCTGTGCACGGTGCTGGCCCGGCACGGCATCGACATCCTCACGCTCCAGACGCACCCGCTGGCACGGGGCACCGTCGACGAGTTCCTGCTGCGGGTGCCCGCGTCCCTGCCGGCCCGGGAGCTGTCCCGCGCGGTCGCCGACGCCGGGGGCAGCTCCACCTGGACGGAGCGGGCCGACGCCCACGATCTGGTGGACGCCCCGACGCGGGTACTCGGCCTCGCCACCCGCACCGCCCTCGACGCCGCCGAACTCCCCTTGGCGCTGCGGCAACTGCTCGGCCGGTGCACGATCCACTCGCTGCCCGCCGTGTCGGTCACCGGCCGCGCCACCGGCGAGACCGCCCCCGTCGAAGGGGTGCTGGAGGAGACGGTGATGCGGCTGCGCGACCCGTCGGGCGGTGTCATCACGGTGGAGCGGCCCTATCTGCCGTTCACGCCCACGGAGTTCGCCCGGGCCCGGGCGCTGGTGGAGCTCGACGCGCGGCTCGGTCCCCGGGTCCCGCGCGGCGAGCAGGTGCTCCGGCTGCCCGAGGGCGAAGAGATCACCGTGCGCCGGGCGGACCGGGCCGACCTCGACGCGGCCGTGGAGATGCACGGGCGGTGCTCCGAGCAGACACTGCGGCTGCGCTACCACGGGCCGGTCCGGGACGCCGACCGCTATCTGGACCACCTGCTGAGCCCGCGCTTCGGCCGCACGCTCGCCGTGCAGACGGCCTCCGGGCGGCTGGTGGCCCTCGGCCATCTGCTGTGGGACGGCGACGAGACCGAGGTGGCCCTCCTGGTGGAGGACGAGTGGCAGCGGCGCGGGATCGGCTGCGAGCTGCTCGCCCGTCTCGTGGCGCTGGCCGTCGAGGCCGGCTGCGAGAACGTCTACGCCGTCACCCAGGCGTCGAACACCGGCATGGTCGCCGCCATGCGCGCGCTCTCGCTGCCGCTCGACTACCAGATCGAGGAGGGCACCCTCGTGATCACCGCACGCCTTGCGCCGTCCCGGGCGCGCTCCCTGCCCCAGCCGCCGCCGTACGAGCAGGCCGAACGCTGACCCCACCGCGTACGGGCTCCGCGCCGCTCAGCGCCTGGCACAGGTCGGCCCACAGGTCCTCGACGTCCTCCAGGCCGACCGACATGCGCAGCAGCCGGTCGCCCACGCCGGAGGAGTGCCGGTCCGTCTCGTCCACGATGCGGTGGCTGATGGACGCCGGGTGCTGGATGAGGGTGTCGACGCTGCCGAGGCTGACCGCGGGCGTGATCAGCCGCACTCCCGCGATCACCCGGTGCGGGTCCCCGTACACCTCGAACGACACCATGGCGCCGCCGATCTCCGGGTAGTGCACCCGGGCCACCCGGGGGTCGGCGGAGAGCCGGCGGACGAGTTCGGCGGCGCTCGCGGAGGCGGCCCGGACCCGTACCGGCAGGGTGGACAGGCCGCGCAGCAGCAGATAACCGGCCATCGGGTGCAGGACCCCGCCGGTGGCGAAGCGCACCTGGCGCAGCACGCCGGCGAACTCCTCGTCGCACGCGACGACTCCGCCCATCACGTCGCCGTGCCCGCCCAGGTACTTCGTCGCGCTGTGCAGCACGATCCGGGCACCGAGCTCGACGGGACGCTGGAGGACAGGCGTCGCGAAGGTGTTGTCGACCAGCAGCGGCACCGAACCGCAGGAGTGGGCGACGGCCCGGATGTCCACTTCGGCCAGGGTCGGGTTGGCCGGGGTCTCCACGATCACCAGACCCGTGTCGGGCCGGATCGCCTCGGCGATGCCCGCCGGATCCGTCCACGTCACCTCGGTGCCCAGCAGCCCCGCGCCGAGCAGGTGGTCGCTGCATCCGTACAGCGGCCGGACGGCCACCACATGGCGCAGGCCCACGCTCGCGCGGGCCAGCAGGACAGCGGTCAGCGCGGCCATGCCGCTGGCGAACGCCACCGCGCTCGCGGTGCCCTCCAGCCGGGCCAGCGCCGTTTCGAAGCGGGCGGTGGTGGGGTTGTCGAGCCGCGCGTAGACCGGCGGGCCGTCCGGGCGGGCCCCGGTGGTGGCGAAGGCGTCGATCCGCTCGGCCTCGGCGCGGGAGTCGTACGAGGGGTAGGTGGTCGACAGGTCGATCGGTGCGGCGTGCAGGCCGAGGGCCGCGAGGTCGTCGCGTCCGGCGTGCACGGCTTCGGTGGCGAGCGCCCGGGACGGGGTGGTCGAGGGCGGCAGCACGGATTCGTTGTCCATGCGCGCACTCTGAACGCCGACCGGAAGGTACGGCCCAAAGCCCGTGCTACGTTCGCCGAATGACTGATTCCGTCGCTCTCGACACGGTGGATCTGCACATTCTGCGGCTGCTGCAGAACGACGCCCGGACCACGTACCGGGAGCTGGCGGCCGAGGTCGGCGTGGCTCCCTCGACGTGCCTGGACCGGGTGGCGCGACTGCGGCGCACCGGTGTCATCCTCGGGCACCAGCTGCGGCTGGATCCGGCCAGGCTGGGCCGGGGGCTGGAGGCGCTGCTCTCCGTACAGGTGCGGCCGCACCGGCGGGAGCTCATCGGGCCGTTCGTGGAGCGGATCAGGTCGCTGCCGGAGTCCCGAGCCCTGTTCCATCTGACCGGCCCCGACGACTACCTGGTGCATGTGGCGGTGGCGGACACGGCGGATCTGCAGCGGCTCGTGCTGGACGAGTTCACCTCGCGGCGCGAAGTGGCCCGCGTGGAGACGCGGTTGATCTTCCAGCAGTGGGAGTGCGGACCGCTGCTCCCGCCGGTGCCGGGGGCGGCCGGGCCGGTCCCCGGTCAGGTCCGTCCTGCCGATTGATGGTGACGCGGGGGCCCTCTCCGTACGAGGATGTCCACATGTCAGACTCTTCCAGCAGCGCACTGCCGCGCCAGATCGCCGACGCCTACGTCGACGCCTTCATCGAACTCGATCCGATCTCCGGCACCTATCTCGGTGTCGCGGCAAGCTCGCGCCGCCTTCCCGATTTCTCCCCCGCCGGCCAGGAACAACTGGCCGCTCTGGCCCGGGACACGCTCGCCCGGCTCGACCGCGCGGAGCAGCTGCCCGGGGCCGCCGAGGACGCCGAGCGCCGCTGCGGCCGGCTGCTGCGGGAGCGGCTGACGGCCGAACTCGCCGTCCACGAGGCGGACGAGGCGTTGCGGGCCGTCTCCAACCTGCACTCCCCGGCGCACTCGATCCGTGAGGTGTTCACGGTGACGCCGACCGAGACGGACGAGGACTGGGCGGCCGTCGTGGAGCGGCTGCGGGCCGTCCCGGCGGCGCTCGGGGGCTACCAGGAGTCCCTGGCGCTCGGTCTGGAGCGCAAGCTGTACGGCGGTCCGCGCGCCACCGCCACGTTCGTCGGGCAGCTCGACGAGTGGGTCGGGGACGGCACGAAGGGGTTCTTCCAGGACTTCGTCGCGAACGGCCCGGACGCCCTGCGCGCGGACCTGGACGCGGCCGCCGCGCAGGCCGCCGGCGCCCTGGACGAGCTGCGGCACTGGATGCGCGAGGTGTACGCGCCGGCGGTCGAGGGAGAGCCGGACACGGTGGGCCGTGAGCGGTACGCCCGCTGGTCGCGCTACTTCAACGGCACCGACCTCGATCTGGACGAGGCGTACGCGTACGGCTGGTCCGAGTACCACCGGCTGCTCGCCGAGATGAGGACCGAGGCCGAGAAGGTGCTGCCGGGCGCGGGCCCCTGGGAGGCGCTGGCCCATCTCGACGTGCACGGCAAGCACATCGAGGGCGTGGACGAGGTCCAGGCGTGGCTCCAGGGTCTGATGGACGAGGCGATCGACGCGCTGGACGGGACGCACTTCGAGCTGGCCGAGCGGGTCCGCCGGGTGGAGTCGCGGATCGCCCCGCCCGGCGGCGCCGCCGCCCCGTACTACACGGGGCCCTCGGAGGACTTCTCGCGGCCCGGCCGCACCTGGCTGCCGACCATGGGTGAGACCCGCTTCCCGGTGTACGACCTGGTGTCCACCTGGTACCACGAGGGCGTTCCCGGCCACCACCTCCAGCTCGCCCAGTGGGCGCACGTGGCGGAGAGCCTGTCGCGCTACCAGGCGTCGATCGGCATCGTCAGCGCCAACGCCGAGGGCTGGGCGCTGTACGCGGAGCGGCTGATGGACGAGCTGGGCTTCCTGCCCGACGCGGAGCGCCGGCTCGGTTATCTGGACGCGCAGATGATGCGCGCCTGCCGGGTGATCGTGGACATCGGCATGCACGTGGGTCTGGAGATCCCGGCCGACTCGCCGTTCCACCCGGGTGAGCGGTGGACGCCGGAGCTGGCGCAGGAGTTCTTCGGCAACCACAGCGGCCGGCCCGCCGACTTCGTGGAGAGCGAGCTGACCCGCTACCTCTCGATGCCGGGCCAGGCCATCGGCTACAAGCTGGGCGAGCGCGCCTGGCTGCTGGGCCGGGAGAACGCGCGGGCGGCGCACGGGGACGCCTTCGACCTGAAGGCGTGGCACATGGCGGCCCTGTCCCAGGGGCCGCTGGGCCTGGACGATCTGGTGGACGAGCTGTCGAAGCTCTGACCGGGTGCGGCCGGCCCCGGGGCGCCGGGGCCGGCCGCCGTCAGCAGCCGCAGGCGTCCGGGCCGGCCGGGGCGGTGAGCGGGTCGGCCGCGCGCTTTCCCTCGCCTTCCCGGGTCTCGTACGGGAATCCCTCGCGCGCCCAGTACTCGAAGCCGCCGAGCATCTCCTTGACCCGGTAGCCGAGCCGTGCCAGGGCGAGGGCGGCGCGGGTGGCGCCGTTGCACCCGGGGCCCCAGCAGTACGTGACCACCGGTACGGCCGGGTCCAGGAGCCGGGGCGCCTGCTCGGCGATCAGCGCCGTCGGCAGGTGCAGGGCGCCCGGGATGTGCCCCTGGTCCCAGGACTCCGTGGACCGGGAGTCGAGCAGGACGAAGCCGGGGTCTCCCCCGGCGGCCAGGGCGGCCGCGACGTCCGAGACGTCGGCGTGGAAGGCGAGCGAGGCTCCGAAGTAGGCGACGGCGTCGGCCGGTTCGGCGGGCGGGACGCTCAGGACGGGGTGGGCGGCGAGGGCGCCGGGCTGGGGTGTCATGCCTGAAAATCTATGATCGGCGCTCCCGGTCCGGAAGGCGAGATCCCCGGCGCCGATCTTGATCTGCCGGGGATTCCACGGTTCGCTGTCGATATGAGCGACTATTCCCCGGACGCCACCGACTGGCGCATTCTCGATGTGCTGCAACGCGAGGGCCGGGCCTCGTTCGCGGAGCTGGCGCGGGCGGTGGCCATGTCCCCGAGCGCCGTGACCGAGCGGGTCCGCCGGCTGGAGGAGGCAGGGATCATCAGCGGTTACGCGGCCGTGGTCGATCCGGAACGGCTCGGGCTGCCGATCCTCGCCTTCGTGCGGCTGCGGTATCCGAACGGCAACTACAAGCCGTTCCACGACCTGTTGGAGACGACGCCGGAGATCGTGGAAGCCCATCACGTCACCGGCGACGACTGCTTCGTGCTCAAGGTGACGGCTCGCTCGATGAGCCATCTGGAGACCGTCTCCGGGAAGGTCGGCGCGCTCGGCTCCGTCACCACCAGCGTCGTCTACTCCTCGCCGCTGCGGGGGCGGCCGATCAGCCGCTGAGCCCGCCCGCCCCCGCCCGCCCCCGCCCGCAGCCGCACGGCCGACCCGCGCCGCTCCTTCACCACCTCCAGCTGGGCGGGGATGCGGCGGCGCAGGTCCGCGACATGGCTGACGATGCCGACACTGCGGTCCCGTTCGCGCAGCGAGTCGAGCACGTCCAGCACTTCGTCCAGCGTCTGGTCGTCGAGGCTGCCGAACCCCTCGTCGATGAAGAGGGTGTCCAGGCGTACGCCGCCGGCCTCGTCGGTCACGACGTCGGCGAGGCCGAGCGCCAGGGCGAGCGAGGCGAAGAACGTCTCGCCTCCGGAGAGCGTGGCGGTGTCGCGCTCCCGGCCGGTCCAGGCGTCGATGACGTGCAGGCCCAGCCCGGCCCTGCGGCCGCCGGTGCGGGCGTCGGAGTGGACGAGCTGGTAGCGGCCCGAGGACATCCGCCGCAACCGGGCGGTGGCCGCCGCCGCGACCTGTTCGAGCCGGGCCGCGAGCACGTACGACTCCAGCCGCATCTTGCGCGCGTTGTCCGCCGAGGTGCCGGCGGTGAGCCCGGCGAGCCCGGCGACGCGTTCGTAGTCCTCGCGCACGGGTCCCAGCGCGCGCACCTCGTCCGCCACGCGGCGGGAGAGCCTGGCGAGTTCGGTACGGCGTTCCCGCGCCGCGTCGAGGCCGGCCGTGGCGTCGCGCAGCGCGCGCTCGGCCCGGTCGAAGCGCTCGCGGGCCGCTTCGGGGGCGGCGGTCGGGCGGTCCGCGGCGTCCCGGGCGTCGGCCTCGGCGAGCCGGTCGGCGACCGCGGCGGCCTCGGCCTGCCAGGCGTCGACGCGGTGCTGGAGCGTACGCTGCGCCGCGTCGTCCAGCAGGGTCGCGGCGGCGGCCTCCGGCGTGTCGAACCCGGCCCGGAACGCGGCGTCCGCGAGCCGGTCGTCGGCCTCCTTCAACCGTGCCGCCGCGCTCTCCTCCTCGCGGACCGCCTCGCCCGCCCCGGCGAGCAGGGCGACCCGGCGCTGAAGCACGGCGGCGTGCTCGGCGACGCTCGGGTGCCCCCCGCGTGCCCGGTCCAGCACCGCGTCGATGTCCGCCTGTTCCCGGTCCAGCGACTCCCGCCGCGAGGTCCGCGCGGCACTCCGCTGTCCGACGCGCTGCCGCTCCTCGGCCCGCCGCCGCTGCTCCCGCTCGGCCCCGGCCAGCGCCTCCCGCGCGGCGTGCGCCCCGGCGGCCAGCCGGTACGCCTCGGCGTGCTCGGCGGCGAGCCCGGCCACGAGGTGGGCGAGTTCGGCGACGGTGGGGCCGCCGCCGGACGCCGCGGCCCCGGTCGGCCCGGAGTCGCCCGGTCCGATGCCCTTGCCGGAAGCCGCGGCGGGAGCGGAGCCCGAGGCGGCCGGGCCGCCGGCCGGTGCGGCGGCGTCCGGAGCCCTCGCGGCATCGGTGGCGGCGGGCGTCTCCCCGTCACAGGCCGCCACGGCGGCCCCCGCCGCCTCCGCGCGGGCCGTCTCGTGCCGTTCGCGTACCAGCGCCAGGGACTGTTCCGCCGTGGCGCGGGCCCGTTCCGCGTCGCGGTGGGCGCGTTCGGCGGCTTCCTCCGCCGCGCGGTCCACGTGCCCGTCGCCGGGCCGGGCCGGGGACGGATGGGCGGTCGCGCCGCAGACCGCGCAGGGGGTGCCGTCGGCCAGCTGGGCGGCGAGTTCGGCCGCGATGTCGCGCAGGCGGCGCTCACGCAGGTCGAGCCGGCGCTCGTGGGCGGCGGCGGCGTGTTCACGGGCATCGGTCAGCGCGCGCCCGGCCGTGGCCACGTCGGCGGCCAGCGCGTCGCGGCGGCGCGCCGCGTCCAGGCGGCGGCGGGCCGGATCGAGGCGGCGGGCCAGGAGCTCGGTGCGGGTGGCCGCTTCGAGGGCCGCGTCCAGGCGGGCCTGGAGATCCTGCCGGGTGGTCTCCCAGCCGGCGAGCCAGCCCTCGGTGTCGCGGACCAGTTCCTCGTCGGCCCGGGCCTGCCGGTCCAGGGCGGCGCGCTCGTCGGCGATCTCGGCGGCCCGCTGTTCGGCGCGCCGGGCCGATTCCAGGCCGCCCAGGTCCTCGCGCAGCCGGTGCTCCAGGGCCGCCAGCTGTTCGGCGCCCGCGTCGGTCAGGGTCTCGGGCAGCCGGGCCCGGGCCCGGTCCCGGTCCTCGCGCGCCCGCCGGTACGCCCTCTCGGCCGCCTCGCGCAGCTCAAGGGCGGGGGCGACGAGGTCCGCCTTGCGGGCGCGCGCGAGGCGGTCCCGCGCCTCCTCGTGGGGGGCGCGGCCGGCCTCCACGGCGTCGGCGCGGTGCCGGGTCTCGGCGTACCGCTGCTGGAGGGCGGCGAGCTCCCGTTCGGCGTCCAGGGCGATGCGGGCGGCGGCGTGCCGGCGCTCCGCCGTGGCCAGGACCGACGCGGCGATGTCGCAGCGTTCGCCTGCGCCGACGCGGGCGGTCGCGGCCCAGCCGAGGACCGCGGCCGCGAGGCCGGGGTCGCCGGGCCGGACATCCGGCAGCGGGCACTCGAGGGCGGCGGGCCCGGCGGCCTGGGCGATGCGCTGGGCGAGCGCGAGGATCTGCTCGTCACCGGTCTTGACCTGGGCCTCGGCCGCCCGGCGCAGCTCGGCGAGGCGTTCCTCGACGGCCGCGAAGCGCCGGGTGTCGAAGAGCCGGCCGAGGAGCCGGCCGCGCGCCTCGGCGTCGGCGCGCAGGAAGCGGGCGAAGTCGCCCTGGGGCAGCAGGACCACCTGGCAGAACTGCTCGCGGCTCATGCCGACGAGCTGGGTGATCTCCTCGCCGATCTCCTGGTGCGACCGGCTGAGCGCCCGCCAGCCGTCCTCGGGGTCGTACTCGCGCAGCCAGCTCTGCGCCCTCTCCGTGGTGTGGCCGCCGCCGCGCTTCTTGGGGCGGGGCTGGGCCGGGCGCCGGGTGATCTCCAGGCGTCGCCCGCCGACGGTGAGGTCGAGCAGGACCTCGGTGGGCAGGTCGGTGGGCGCGTGGTCGCTGCGCAGCGAGGTGCCGGGGCTCTGCCGGGCGCCGGGGACCGCCCCGTACAGGGCGTAGCAGACGGCGTCCAGGACGGAGGTCTTGCCGGCTCCGGTCGGTCCGTGGAGCAGGAAGAGCCCGGCGGCGGAGAGCGCGTCGAAGTCGATCTCCTGGGTGGCGCCGAAGGGGCCGAACGCGGTGACGCGGAGGGTGTGGAGCCTCACGGGTTCACCTCGCGCACGCCGTCGTCCACCCGGACATGGTCGAAGGCGCCCCGCAGCACCGCCCGCTCCTGTTCGTCGGTCCCCCAGCCGCCTCGGACGTGGGCCACGA
This sequence comes from Streptomyces sp. DT224, assembly GCF_049844595.1. Taxonomy (NCBI): domain Bacteria; kingdom Bacillati; phylum Actinomycetota; class Actinomycetes; order Kitasatosporales; family Streptomycetaceae; genus Streptomyces; species Streptomyces sp. DT224. The sequence continues at coordinate 81,382 of NZ_JBNCLI010000015.1, read as the reverse complement.
AGTCCTCCGCGATGGTCTGGTCGTCGCGCCCGCGCAGGCGGCGGGCGTACGAGAGGTCCGGTTCGTCGGGGGCACGGTCCGGTTCGAAGACGAGGGCGAGGGTGTGCGGGAAGCGCTCGGTGAGCCGGGCCATCGGGTCGGCGGGGCGGACCGGGTCGGTGAGGGTGGCCTCCACCCAGGCGTCCTCGTGGCGGTCGAGCGCGGGGTCGTCGAGGAGGTCGTCCAGCCGGCCGCGGAGCCGGGCGAGGCGGCGGGGCACCGGGCAGTCGATCCGTTCGCCGGTGACCGCCCCCGAGGCGTCCAGGTCGATGAGCCACATGGTCTTGCGGTGGGTGGCCTCGGAGAACGAGTAGGCGAGCGGGGAGCCGGAGTACCGGACGCGGTCGGTGACGGCCTGGCAGCCGTGGAGGTGGCCGAGCGCCACGTAGTCGACGCCGTCGAAGACCCCGGCCGGGACCGCGGCGACGCCGCCGACGGTGATGTCGCGCTCACTGTCGCTGGGCTCGCCGCCGGCGACGAAGGCGTGGGCGAGGACGACGGACCGGGTGGCGTCCGGGCGTGCGGCCAGGTCGGCGCGGACGCGGTCCATGGCCGCGGTCAGCACCGCCTCGTGCCCGGCGCGCTCGGCCTTGAAGACGTCCTTGACCAGGGCGGGTTCCAGGTACGGCAGCCCGTAGAACGCGACGTCGCCGTGCGCGTCGGGGATGACGACGGGCGTCGCGCAGTGCGCGGGGTCGGTGCGCAGGTGGATGCCGGCCCGGCCGATGAGCCCGGCGCCGACGCCGAGGCGGCGGGCCGAGTCGTGGTTGCCGGAGATCATCACCGTGGGCACCCCGGCGGCGGCGAGCCGGTGCAGGGCGGAGTCGAAGAGCTCCACCGCGCTGAGCGATGGCACCGCCCTGTCATACACGTCACCCGCCACGACGACGACGTCGACCGCGTGCTCGGCGACGGTGGCGACCAGGTGGTCGAGGTAGGCGGCCTGGGCGTCGAGCAGCGGGACCCGGTGGAACGACCGGCCGAGGTGCCAGTCCGATGTGTGCAGAATCCTCACGACCCGGCTCCGGTCCGCATGCGCTTCCTCCGCCCCTGTGCCCTCACGCCCCACAGTGTCCCATCCCGCCGTGGAGCCACGGCCACGACCGGGAGGTCCGGCCCGGCCGCGACGCGCGGCGAGACCCTCCGTTCGCGGCCGGCTGCCGCGTCACGCGTCGTCGTACGCCTCGTCACCCAGCTCCAACCGCGCCTCGCCCGCCGTCGCGTCGGCGAGCCAGCGGCGGAACGCCTCGACGTCGGCGTCCGGCAGCGCGATCTCGATGGTCACGTCGGCCGCGTACCGGACGTCGCGCACCGTCCTTCCGGTGGCACGCAGTTCGTTCTCCAGCCGGCCCGCCCGCTGGTGGCCGACGGTGACCGTGGCGAGCCGGAAGCGGCGCCGGGTGCGGGTGCCGAGCGCGTCGAGGGCTTCGCCGACCACTCCCCCGTAGGCCCTGATCAGCCCGCCGGCGCCCAGCTTCACCCCGCCGTAGTAGCGGGTGACGACGGCGACGGCGTAACACACCTCGCGGCGCGTGAGCATCTGGAGCATCGGGACGCCCGCGGTGCCGCCGGGCTCGCCGTCGTCGCTCGCCTTCTGTACGGAGGCGTCGGCGCCGATCACGTACGCGTAGCAGTTGTGCGTGGCGGTCGGGTGCTCCCTGCGGACGCGGGCGATGAACTCCTGCGCCTCCTCCTCGGAGGCCGCGGGGGCGAGCGCGCAGATGAAGCGGGACCGGTTGATCTCGCTCTCGTGCACGCCCGCGCGGGCGACGGTCCGGTACTCCTCCTGCATCCCGCCACCCTATGCGCACCTGCGGGAATGGCCGGGGCGGGCCGCCGGTTGTCCGGTGCATGTACGCAGACGCGGAGACGATCCGCAGGATCCTGGAAGACACCGGCGACACCTGGGCCGTGGTGGGGCTGTCCGACAACCGCTCGCGCGCGGCCTACGGGGTCGCCGAGGTGCTTCAGCGCTTCGGCAAGCGCGTGGTCCCGGTGCACCCGAAGGCCGAGCGGGTGCACGGCGAGCAGGGGTACGCCTCGCTGGCGGACATCCCGTTCCCGGTGGACGTGGTCGACGTCTTCGTCAACAGCGACCTGGCGGGCGCGGTGGCCGACGAGGCGGTCGCCAAGGGGGCCCGGGCCGTCTGGTTCCAGCTCGGCGTGGTGGACGAGGAGGCGTACGAGCGGACCCGGGCGGCCGGCCTGGACATGGTCATGGACCGCTGCCCGGCCATCGAGATCCCGAGGCTCGGAGCCTAGGCCAAGTCTAGGCCGCGTCCGGGGCGCGGACGCCCAGTCCGTCCAGGACCACCGCTCCCGGCAGGGCTCCCAGCGCCTTGCCGGTCACGATGAGCTTGCCGCGGCGCGATCCGCTGCCGATCAGGACCCACTCCTCGTCCACGACGGCGGAGTCGATCAGCAGCGGCCAGCCGGCGGGGAGCCCGATGGGCGTGATGCCGCCGTACTCCATGCCGGTCTCGCCGACCGCCGTGTCCATCGAGGCGAAGCGCGCCTTGCGCAGGCCGAGGTGCTTGCGGGCGACGCCGTTCACATCGACGCGGGAGTGCGACAGGACCAGGCAGGCGGCGAGGGTGACGTCGGCGCCGCGCTTGCCGGAGAGGACGACGCAGTTCGCCGAGTGGTCCAGCAGGTCCGCCCCGTGGTGGGCGACGAAGGCCGCGGTGTCGGCGATCTCCGGGTCGGTGTCCACGTGCAGGACCTGGTCGGGGGTGATGCCGCCCCAGCCCGTGCGCACCGCCTGGGCCACCGGGGCGGTGAGGAGGTCCTGACGGTCGACGGCGGGGCCGGCGTTCTCGAAGGTGCCGATGGGTGCGCGCATGCGCGTCACGCTAACAGCGCCGCAGGCGGGGGTGTGCGCCGTCTCATCTGACGGGCGGAATGCTGACGGCCATGGTGAGTTCGACCGGTTCGGTGCCCTCATTGCGGTAGGCGTGCGGGTGGTGCGCCTCGAAGGTGGCGGAGGTACCGGCGCCCACCGCGTACGGGGTGTCGGCGACGACGAGCGTGAGGGTGCCGGCGGTGACGTGGAGCAGTTCGACCGTGCCCTCGGGGTGCGGGTCGGACCGGCTGCCGTCGCCGGGCATCAGCCGCCAGGACCAGAGTTCGAGGGGGCCCCGGGCCTCCGTGCCGACGAGGAGCGTGGTGGCGCTGCCCGCGTCGGTGGACCAGAGGCGGACGGCCTGCTCGGCGGGGACCAGGCGGACCTGGGAGCCCTGTTCGTAGTCGAGCAGGGTGGTGATGCTGACGCCGAGCGCGTCGGCGAGCTTGACCGTCGTGCCGACGCTCGGGTTGGTGCGGGCCTGCTCGATCTGGATGATCATGCCGCGGCTGACCCCGGCGCGGGCCGCCAACTGGTCCAGCGTGAAGCCGCGTTCACCGCGCCAGCGCTTGAGATTGCGGGCGAGGGACTGGGTCAGCTGATCGAGGTCAGTCACATTCCGTCCAATATCCTGTATGACATGGTCCAGCATTCTGCACTACGGTGCGGTGTACCCGACCGTTCGCCGCACTGTACTGCGAGGCCCCCATGACCGCGTTGTTCGCCCTGGCCACCAGCCTCCTGTGGGGACTGGCCGACTTCGGGGGCGGCCTGCTGACCCGCCGTACGCCCGCGCTGACCGTGGTCGTGGTCTCGCAGATCATCACGGCGGTGGTGCTGGGCGCGGTCGTGGTCGCCACGGGCGGCTGGGGCGAGGCGGGGCCCCGGCTCTGGTACGCGGTCGCGGCGGGGGTCGTCGGACCGGTGGCGATGCTCTGCTTCTACCAGGCGCTCGCGCTCGGCCCGATGGGCGTGGTCTCCCCGCTCGGCTCGCTCGCGGTCGCCGTACCGGTGGGCATCGGGCTGATCGCCGGGGAGCGTCCGGACCTCCTCCAGGGCGCCGGCGTCGCGGTCGCCGTCGCGGGCATCGTGATGGCGGGCGGCCCGCAGTTGCGCGGGGCCCCGGTGCAGCGGCGGGCAATCCTGCTGACGCTGGTGGCGGCCTGCGGCTTCGGGGCCGTGATGTCACTGATCGCCGAGGCGTCGACCACGGTGACCGGGCTGTTCCTCGCCCTGTTCGTGCAGCGCGTCACCAACGTGGTGGTGGGCGGCGGGGCGCTGTACGTCTCGGTGCGGCGCGGCGGCCGGGCGCTGCCCGAGGACGGCGGCGCGGCGGCGGTCCGGGCGGCGCTGCCGGCGCTGGCCTTCGTCGGCCTCGCGGACGTCGCCGCCAACGGCACGTACTCCATGGCCGCCCGGTACGGACCGGTCACCGTCGCCGCCGTGCTGGCCTCGCTCTACCCGGTGGTGACGGCTCTGGCCGCGCGCGGGTTCCTGAAGGAGCGGCTGCGGGGCGTGCAGGCGGCGGGCGCGGGGCTCGCCCTGGTGGGCACGGTGCTGCTCGCGACGGGGTAGCCGGGCGGTCAGCCCTCGTCGAGCCGGGCCACGGCGAGCAGCTGTTCCGGGGTGACGCCTTCGGGGATCGGGACCGGGGCCGGTGTCCGCAAGGGCGGCTGCCAGCCCTTCTCCTGGTCCCAGCTGCGTACGACACGGGCGGGCGCTCCGGCCACCACCGCCCGGTCGGGCACCTCGCCGCGGACCACCGCCCCGGCGGCCACGACGACGTTGCGGCCGAGGCGGGCGCCGGGCAGGATCACCGCGCCGGTGCCGATCCAGCAGCCGGGGCCGATGGACACGGGCTCCATCCGGGGCCACTGCTTGCCGACCGGCTGGTGCGGGTCGTCGTAGCTGTGGTTGGTCGAGGTGATGTAGACGTACGGACCGCAGTACGTGTCCGCGCCTATGGTCACCGTCGTGTCGGCGACGACATGGCTGCCCCGGCCCAGCACGACACCGTCGCCCAGGGTGAGGATCGGGTCGGGCCCGAGGTCCAGGTCCGGCATGAGGCCCGCGGTCAGCGTGACCTGTTCGCCGATGACGCAGTGGTCGCCGAGCCGGATCCACGGCTCCCCGAAGACCGTGCCCTGCGGGAACGCCAGCCGCGTGCCCTCGCCGATCCGGGCGAACCGCAGCCCTCCGGGGTGCTCGGCGGTCACCGCCCCCGCCTCGCGCGCCCAGCGCCAGCAGCGATGGACGGCCCCGGACACGGCGCGTCGCCGCCAGGCGGCCAGGAGAGCGAGCGGATTCCGGTTCTTCGGCACGCGCTCACCGTAAGCCGAGCCCACCGGACGGGCGGCGGGCCCGGCCTGTGATCTTCACCCCAACAGGGGCGCGCGGCCCCACGTCGCATACGGTTTCCCCGGCGGCCGACGGCACCGGAACACGGAGGAACGGGCGATGGCGGAGCAGGCGTTGATCATGGGCATCGGCGGCAAGGAGCCGGTCATCGACGCGGAGGCGTTCACCGCGCCGACGTCGGTGGCGATCGGCGACATCACCATGGCGGCGGGGTCCAGCCTCTGGTACCAGGCGGTGCTGCGCGCGGACTGCGGGCCCATCGTGATCGGCGCGGACTCCAACATCCAGGACAACTGCAGCGTCCACGTCGACCCCGGCTTCGCGGTGACGGTCGGCGAGCGGGTCTCTGTCGGGCACAACGCCGTCCTGCACGGCTGCACCGTCGAGGACGACGTCCTCATCGGGATGGGGGCCACCGTCCTCAACGGCGCGCACATCGGCGCGGGCTCACTGGTCGCGGCGCAGGCCCTCGTGCCGCAGGGCATGCGCGTGCCGCCGGGTTCGCTGGTCGCGGGCGTCCCGGCGAAGGTGAAACGGCCGCTGACCGAGGAGGAGCTGGAAGGCGTCCGCTTCAACGCGGTGGGTTACGTGGAGCTCGCCAAGGCCCACCGCGAAGCCTGCGAGGGGTGAGGGCCGCCGGGGCCCGGCGGTCCGCCGTTCAGTCCGCGACCGGCACGGTCCCCGGTTCCGGCTCGGCGGCCGCGGCGGAGTGCGCGGCGGCGGCCTTCTTGGCGCGGTTCTTGAGGACCAGCATGGAGGCGAGGCCGATGAGGACCGCGATGGCCAGGCCCAGGTAGGAGAACCGCTTGAGCCATGCCTCGGCGACGACGCCCACCGAGTAGATGACGGCCGTGGTGCCGCCCGCCCAGACGATCCCGCCGAGCACGTTGGCGATGAGGAACTTCCAGTACGGCATGTGCAGCACACCGGCCAGCGGACCGGCGAAGATGCGCAGCAGGGCGACGAAGCGGCCGAAGAACACGGCCCACATGCCCCACTTCTGGAAGGAGCGCTCGGCCATGCCGATCTGGCTCTCGCCGAAGTGTCCGGGGAACTTCCCGCCGAGCCAGGCCAGCAGCGGCCGTCCGCCCTTGCGGCCGATGGCGTAGCCGATCGAGTCCCCGATCACGGCGCCGGCCGTGGCGCAGGCGCCCAGGATCCAGGGGTTGATGCCGTCGTGGCTCGCGGCCAGCAGCGCGGCGCTGACCAGGACGATCTCGCCGGGCAGCGGAATGCCCAGGCTCTCCAGCCCGATGACGGCGCCCACCAGGATGTAGACGCTGATCGCGGGGACGGTCTCCAGCCACTCCTGGATGTGCAACGCCGTTTCCTCACGTGTGATGTCCTGTCGCCCGCCGGACACTCATCGGCGCACCACGGGAAGCCTACCCTCAGCTTCACGGAGGCGGACAGCGAGAAGGGCCGCCGGTGCCGGGCGGCCCTTCCCGTACGCACGCGTGCCAGGGGTCAGGAGTTCGGGCGCAGCGTCCAGACGACGGTCATCTCGCCGGTCACGGCGCCGTCCCCGCGCCGGATCTCCACGGTCACCGGGAATTCGGGACGCTCGCCCGCGTCGAGTTCGGCGACGACCTCGGCGGCGGGCCGGCCGAGGACGGCGGTCGCGGTGACCTCGCCCCTGGCCAGCTTCCGGTAGGCGATCTCGGCGCCGACCGCGAGCGGCACGGCCCGGGAGAGCTGGTCGCCGAAGGCGGCGATGACGATGGCACCGCTCGCCGACTCGGCCAGCGTGAACATCGCCCCGGCGTGCGGCCCGCCGAGGTGGTTGTGGTAGTCGGCCTGGTCCGGCATGCGGACCACCGCGCGGTCGGCGGTGGACTCCAGGAATTCGAGGTTGAGGGTCCGGACCATCGGGACCGTCGCGGCGAGCATCTCGCCCGCGGTCATCTGTTCAGCGCTCATGGACGCGATGTTACTCACGGGTAGGAGCCTTTGGCCATGCCTTTGCGGACATCCACCGGACGGGCCGCCGCCGCTCCTTCACCGTTCGCACACGGGGGCGGACGTAGCACGCCGGGCGGGGCCCCTCTATCGTTACTCGCCATGTGGCCAGGACAGCAGCCGCCCGGGGGCGAGCAGAACCCGCAGGACCAGAACCAGAACCCGTACCAGCAGCCGGGGTACCAGCAGCCGAATCCCTATCAGCAGCCGGGATATCAGCAGCAGGGCCAGCAGCCCGGGTACGGCTACCCGCAGCAAGCCGGGCAGGGGGGGTACGGACAGCCCAACCCGTACCAGCAGCCGACGGTTCCGCAGCACGCGGTGCCCGGTCCTCCCGGTGCCCCGCAGCCGGGCAACGACAAGAAGAAGACGACGGTCATCGCCATCGTCGCGGCGACCGCGGTCGTGGTGGCCGCCGCGGTCACCGGTGTCATCATGCTGAACAAGGACGACGACAAGGACGGCAAGAACGTCGCCACCGGCGAGAAGTCGTCCGCGCCCGCCAAGCCGTCCGGGTCCGCGTCCTCGCCCGAGGCCAATCCGCGCGGCGGCGAGGACGCCAAGCCGCAGATCGCGGGCTGGAAGGTCGTGACGAACCCCAAGTGGGGCACCCAGTTCGACGTTCCGGGCGACTGGGAGGTGTCCCCGCCCGGCGTGCTGTCCTTCTTCGAGGACGAGAAGAAGAACGACGGCCTGCCGCTCATCGGCTTCACCGGGCCGGCGGACCTCAAGGAGAAGTGGTGCACCGACGACGCCGACAAGGACGGCACGGAGGACAAGTACAGCCTGGCCGGCGCCGGCACCCGGGGCGCCGAGGGCGCCACGGACGCCGATGTGAACGCCCGTAACGAGGCGGGCACCTGGGCGTGGGCCGCGTTCGCGCAGCACATGCCGAAGAAGAGCATCAAGATCAGCAAGGCCAAGCAGTACACCACCAAGTCGGGGCTGACCGGGAGCCTGGTCACCGCGACCGCGCCCAACGTCACCAAGCGCTCGAAGTGCAGCAGCGACGGCAAGACGTACGCCTTCACGTTCAAGAACAGCAAGGGCGCGTTCGCCTCGTGGGTGCTGTACGCCGCCGCGGACGTGGACGACGAGCTGCCGAACACGACGATCGAGAAGATCCTCAGCACCGTGCGCCTCGTGCCGGTGGTCGACTCCGACAGCGACTCCTGACCCCGGTCCGGGAACTCATTTGCGCAACGGGGCGCCGGCCGCGATAGTCCCTGGGTGACCGACGCAGCCGCCCCCGCCCCCCGTACCACCCGCCCCGTCCCGGCGGGCCGCAACTACCGGCTGCTGACCGCCGCCTCGATCATCACCGCCCTGGGCACCCACGGCGCGCTGATCGCGGCGGCGTTCGCGGTTCTCCAGACGGGCGGCGACGGCGGCGACGTCGGTCTCGTCGCCGCCGCCAGGACCGTGCCGCTGGTGCTGTTCCTGCTCATCGGCGGGGCGATGGCCGACCGGATGCCGCGCCACCGGGTGATGGTCGCGGCCAACACCCTCAACTGCGTCTCACAGGCTCTCTTCGCCCTGCTGGTCCTGGCCGGCGATCCGAAGCTGTGGCAGATGATGCTGCTCACCGCGCTCTGCGGCACCGGGCAGGCGTTCTTCAGCCCGGCCGCCGAGGGCATGCTGATGTCGAGCGTCAGCGGCGAGCAGGCGAGCCGCGCCTTCGCGCTCTTCCGGATGTCCACGCAGGGCGCCGCGATCGGCGGCGCGGCCCTGGGCGGCGCCATGATCGCGGCGATGGACCCCGGCTGGGTCCTCGCCGTGGACGCCGCCGCCTTCGCGGTCGCGGGAGCCCTGCGCGCCTTCCTCGACGTCAGCCACATCCCGGCCCGTGAGCCCGGGGGCGGGCTGCTCGCGGACCTGCGGGACGGCTGGAAGGAGTTCACGGGCCGCCCGTGGCTCTGGTCCATCGTCGCCCAGTTCTCCGTGGTGGTCGCCGCCGTCGGAGCCGCCGAGGCGGTCTACGGCCCGCTGGTCGCCCGCGACGAGCTGGGCGGCGCCCGGCCCTGGGGGTTCGCGCTCGCCGCGTTCGGCGTCGGCAACCTGGCCGGGGCGCTGCTGATGATGCGGTGGAAGCCGCGCCGGCTGCTGCTGGCCGGGACCCTCTGCGTCTTCCCGCTGGCCCTCCCGTCGGCCGGGCTCGCCATCCCGCTCTCGGCGACCTGGCTCTGCCTGGTGATGTTCGTCAGCGGTACGGCGATCGAGGTGTTCGGCGTCTCCTGGATGACGGCCATGCACCAGGAGATCCCGGAGGAGAAGCTGTCGCGCGTCTCGGCGTACGACTGGTTCGGCTCGGTGGCCATGGTGCCGGTCGCCACCGCTCTCGCCGGACCGGTCGAGTCCCTGGTCGGGCGCAGTCAGGCGCTGTGGGGGTGTGCGGGCCTGGTCGTGCTCGTCACGGCTCTTGTGCTGTTCGTTCCGGACGTACGCAACCTGACCCGCCGGACCGGGTCGGTCGAGGTGGCCGCCGCCCCGCTCGTGCCGCCCGCCTCAGCCGATGCGGAAGGCGCCGTCGGGCGGCTCGGGTGACGCCACCGCGTCCTCGTCCCCGACCGGCCGGGCACCGTTGGCGAACGCGGCGAGTGCCGCTCCGTGCTCCACCCGCGCCGCGAACGCGTCCGCCGCGCACCGGCGGGCCAGGGCCGCCGTGTCGAACGGGACGCGGGAGGCGACGAGGACCACGTTGCCGAAGCGGCGGCCGCGCAGCACGCCCGGCTCCGCGATCAGCGCCAGCTCGCCGAAGACCGCCGCGAAGGTGGCCAGCTGCGAGCGCAGGAAGCCGAACGGCGGCCCGTCGGCCAGGTTCGCGGCGTAGATCCCGTCCGGCCGCAGCGCCCGCGCCGCCGCCCTGGCGTACGGGACCGAGGTGAGGTGGGCGGGGACCCGGGACCCGCCGAAGACGTCCGCGATCAGCAGGTCGACCGAGCCGGGGACGGTCCCCTCCAGGCGGGCGCGGGCGTCCCCCGCGTGCACGGTGATGCCGCAGTCCGGGGGCAGCGGCAGGTGCTCGGCGACGAGACCGAGCAGACCGCGGTCCGCGTCCACCACCTCCTGCCGGGAGCCGGGGCGGGTGGCCGCGACGTACCGGGGCAGGGTGAGGCCGCCGCCGCCCAGGTGCAGGACGTCCAGCGGCTCGCCCGGGTCCGCCGCGCAGTCCACGACGTGGCCGAGCCGGCGGGCGTATTCGAACTCCAGGTGCTCGGGCGCGTCGAGGTCGACGTAGGACTGCGGGGCGCCGTCGACCGTGAGCAGCCAGGCCCGTTCCCGGTCCACGTCGGGGAGGAGGCGCGCGGTGCCGTGGTCCACGTCCCGGATGACGGGTATCGACTCGTTCACTCCCCCATTGTGGGGTGGGCCCGCCGCCCCGGGTGTCGGGGGCGGCGGGCCCACGCCCTTCGTGCCGCTCAGAGCAGCTCCGTGACGGTGCCCGCGCCGACCGTGCGGCCGCCCTCGCGGATCGCGAAGCCGAGGCCCGCCTCCAACGGCACGTCCCGGCCCAGCTCGACGGTCATGGTGACCGTGTCCCCGGGCCGCGCGACCGCCGTCTCGCCGAGGTCCACGTCGCCGACCACGTCCGCCGTGCGGATGTAGAACTGGGGCCGGTACCCGGTGGTGACCGGGGTGGTGCGGCCGCCCTCGCGCCCCGACAGGACGTACACCCGCGCGGTGAAGCGCCGGCTCGGGGTGATGCTGCCCGGCGCCGCGACGACGTGGCCGCGGCGCACCCGGTCGCGCTCGACGCCGCGCAGGAGCAGCGCGACGTTGTCGCCGGCCTCGGCGGACTCCATCGGCTTGCCGAAGGTCTCCAGACCGGTGACGACCGTCTCGATGTCCGGGCCGAGCACCGACACCCGGTCGCCGACGCGGACCGTGCCGCGCTCCACGGCGCCGGTGACGACCGTGCCCCGGCCGGTGATGGTCAGGACGTTCTCCACCGGCAGCAGGAACGGCGCGTCGGTGTAGCGCACCGGCATCGGCACATAGGTGTCGACGGCGTCGAGCAGCGCCTCCACGGCCCCCGTCCAGCGCGGGTCGCCCTCCAGCGCCCGCAGCCCCGACACCCGTACGACGGGCACCGTGTCGCCGCCGTAGCCGTGCGCGGACAGCAGCTCGCGGACCTCCAGCTCGACCAGGTCGGTCAGCTCGGGGTCACCCGCGTCCGCCTTGTTGAGCGCGACCACGATGTGGTCCACGCCCACCTGGCGGGCGAGCAGGACGTGCTCGGCGGTCTGCGGCATGATCCCGTCGACCGCGGAGACGACGAGGATCGCCCCGTCGAGCTGGGCGGCCCCGGTGACCATGTTCTTGATGTAGTCGGCGTGGCCGGGCATGTCGATGTGCGCGTAGTGCCGGGTGCCGGTCTCGTACTCGACGTGCGCGATGTTGATGGTGATGCCGCGCTGCGCCTCCTCGGGCGCGCGGTCGATGCGGTCGAAGGGGACGAAGGTGCCGGTGCCGCGGTCGCTGAGGACCTTGGTGATGGCGGCGGTCAGGGTCGTCTTGCCGTGGTCGACGTGGCCCATGGTGCCGATGTTGAGGTGCGGCTTGGTGCGCACGTATGCCGTCTTGGACATGGGTTCATTCCTTGGGATGCGAAGCGTGACGTGAGGACCCCGGGGCCCGGCCGACCCTCCCCTCGCGGGGTCCGCCGGACGGCCGGGGGAGGGTCAGCTTCGGGCGCCGCCGAGGGGCGCTGCGGCAGCGGTGACGGCTGCGGCGCCACCTGCTGCGAGGGCGCACACGGCAGCCTTCGGCGCGTCCGCGACTGCGGACGGCGCTGCGGGGAAGGCGTACCGGGACATGCTCCGATCATCCCCGAGGGGCCGCCCGCCCGTCGAGCGAATTACGGCGGGCGGCACGGGGTTTGGGCCCGGGCGGCCGAGGACCGCCCGCGGGTGCATTACGGCGATCACACGCCTTTGTCGGTTACTCTCCCCGAATGCTCGACGCCGTCCCCGCCACCCGGCCCGCCCCCCGCCTCGCCGTGCGCTGCACGCGGGTGCTGCTGTCGCCGTGGTGCCGGCTCTCGCTGCTCGTCGCCGTGCTGGCGGGTGCCGCGACGGCCGTGCTGCTCCTGGAGCCGCAGCGGCTGCTGGCCTCCGGCCGCCTCGGGGAGCTGAGCGACGGTTCCATGGCGGTGGTGCTCTTCGGGCTCGCGTACGGCGTCTGCACGGTGGCGTTCGTGCCGCGGCCGCTGCTGAATCTCGCGGCGGGCGCCTTGTTCGGGGCGCAGGCGGGCCTCGCGGCGGCGATCTGCGGCACGGTGCTGGGCGCGGGGGTCTCCTTCATGCTCGGCCGGGTCCTGGGGCAGGACGCGTTGCGCACCCTGGTACGGGGGCGCTGGCTGCGGGCGGCGGACGGACAGCTGAGCCGGCACGGCTTCCGCTCGATGCTGGCGCTGCGGCTCTTCCCCGGGGTGCCGTTCGCCGCCGCCAACTACTGCGCCGCCGTCTCCCGCATGGGCTATCCGCCGTTCCTGGTGGCGACGGGCCTGGGCTCGATCCCGAACACCGCCGCGTACGTGGTGGCGGGGAGCGAGGCGTCGTCGCCCACCTCGCCCGCGTTCCTGGCGGCGATGGGCTTCATCGTGCTGACGGGGGCCGGAGCGGCGGTGGTCGCCTGGCGCCGCCGCCACCGCCTGGGCGGCTGAGGGTCGCGACGGGCCGGGGCGCGCGGGGGTTGTCGCCGGGCGTTCACCCGGGGGCGATACGCTGCCCGCGACCGACAGACGAGACAGGGCCCGGCCGGGCCCTGTCTCGCATGACCGCAAACCGCACCCGCCGGGCGCCCGACGCCGGCGGCCGGTGCACGAGTACCCCCGGGATGGCCGAAGCCCCATGAGCTGGTTCGAATCGTTCGTCCTCGGGCTCGTCCAGGGACTGACCGAGTTCCTGCCGATCTCCTCCAGCGCGCATCTGCGGCTCACCGCGGCGTTCGCCGACTGGCAGGACCCGGGCGCGGCCTTCACCGCGATCACCCAGATCGGCACGGAGGCCGCGGTCCTCATCTACTTCCGCAAGGACATCGCCCGGATCGTCTCGGCGTGGTTCAGGTCGCTGACGGACCGTTCGATGCGCGGCGACCACGACGCCAAGATGGGCTGGCTGGTCATCGTCGGCTCCATCCCGATCGGTGTGCTGGGCCTGGCCTTCCAGGACCAGATCGAGGGCCCCTTCCGCGATCTGCGGCTGATCGCCACCACACTGATCGTGATGGGCATCGTGCTGGGCGTCGCGGACCGGATGGCAGCCCGCGACGAGAAGGGCGGCCGGCACCGGGCCGGCAAGCAGCGCAAGACCCTGCGCGAACTGGGCGTCAAGGACGGCCTCATCTACGGCTGCTGCCAGGCGTTGGCCCTCGTCCCCGGCGTCTCGCGGTCCGGCGCCACGATCAGCGGCGGTCTGCTGATGGGCTACACCCGGGAGGCGGCGGCGCGCTACTCGTTCCTGCTGGCGGTCCCGGCGGTGCTCGCCTCGGGCGTCTTCGAGCTGAAGGACGCGGGCGAGGGACACGTCTCGTGGGGCCCGACGGTCTTCGCGACGGTCATCGCGTTCGGGGTGGGGTACGCGGTCATCGCGTGGTTCATGAAGTTCATCACGACCAAGAGCTTCATGCCGTTCGTGATCTACCGGATCGTCCTGGGCGTGCTGCTCTTCATCCTCGTCGGCACCGACGCGCTGAGCCCGCACGCGGGTGAGTCCGCAGGCTGACGTCCGCCGTACGCCCGCCGCCCCCGGCCGCGCCGGGGGCGGCGCCGTGTTCAGATCTCCGTGTCGCCGGGGCCCTCGGCGCCGAACTGCTCGGCGCGCAGGGCGAGGTCCTGGAGCACGTCCGCCGAGGTGACGTCCGTCTGCCCGGAGTCGTGGACCTGGGCCAGCATGGCGAACGCCAGGGTGAACGCCCCGACGAGCTGCTCCACCGCACCGCCGACCTCGCGTCCGACGACCACCACCACGTCCTCGACGGTGGCGTCCTCCGGGATGGCGATCCGGGGCATGGTCTCGTTGAGGAGGGCGGTCACCACGGTCGAGTCGGTCTCGGCGTCGTCGCGGTCCGGGTTCTCCTCCAGCAGCCGGCGCATCTCCCCCGCCTCGGTGAGGATGCCGACCACACGCTTCACCACTTCGCTCTGCTCCATACCGCGAGCATAGGCGCAGCCGGACCGGCCCAGAGGGACCGACCATGTGCGGGGTCATGCCGTGCCGGGGCCCGGACGGCCGCCTCCGCCTCGGCACCGGCACCCGCGCCGCCGTAGCGTACGAGACAGGTCCGGACGGCGGAGAGGAACCCATGAGCGGCACCGAGCTTCCCGTGATCGCGGCGGTCGACGGCTCCTCGCACAGCCTGGACGCGCTGGACTGGGCGGCCCGCGAGGCGGTCGTACGGGACCGGCCGCTGCTCGTCGTGCATGTGCGGCAGCTGGCCCGGCGCACCGACCAGGAGGCGCAGGAGCGGGAGGCGGGCGAGCTGCTGGCCTCGGCCGTGCACCGGGTCGCCCAGGTCGCTCCGGGGCTGCGGCCCACGACGCTCGCACCGCTCGACTTCCCGTCGGCGGCGCTGGTCTCGCTGAGCCGGGACGCCTCGCTGCTGGTGCTCGGCTCGCGGGGTCTCGGCGGATTCCGGTCCCTGATGCTGGGGTCCAACAGCCTGGCGACGGCGTCCATGGCCAAGTGCCCCGTGGTGATCGTGCACGGCGGCCGGGACGACGAGGAGCGCGCCGGCGAGGCCACGGGCGAGGTCTTCCCGGACATCGTCGCCGGGGTGGCCGCCGACGAGAGCAGCGAAGGAGTGCTCGACTTCGCCTTCGAGACGGCGGCGGCGCACCCGGGCGCGCGGCTGCGGATCGTGCACGGCTGGACGATGTTCTCGTCCATGCTGTCCGGCGGGCCGGTCTTCGACCGGAACGCGGCGGCGGACGCCGCCGAGCGGTCGCTGGCCGAGCTCACGGCCGGCTGGCGTGCCCGGTATCCGCAGGTCGAGGTGATGAAGGAGCCGGTCAACGGTTCCGCGACGCGCACGCTGGTCACCGCGTCGGCGACGGCGTCGCTGACCGTCGTCGGACGGCGGCGCGGCGGTGAGTCGCTGGGACTCGGGCTGTCGCCGGTGGCGCACACGACGCTCACGCACGCGATGGGCCCGGTGGCCGTCGTCCCCTGCTGACGGCCGGGCCGCGTCCGCTGCCGCACACTGGGCAGAAGATCGGGACCGGATGGCGGACGGACCTGCCGGCGGCCGGGGCGAGGAGGTGCGGCATGGACGTGTGGACCGGGTGGCGCGAGCGGGGCGCGCGCACGCTCGACCGGGCCGCGGGGCGTGCGGCGGCCGCGCTGGTGGCCGGTGCGCTGCCGGCGCTCGCCTTCCCCGCGCCCTCGCTGTGGTGGTTCGCCTATGTCTGCCTGGTTCCGCTGCTGTTGCTGGTGCGGTCCGCCGGGACGGGGCGCGGGGCGGCGCGCGACGCGTGGCTGGGCGGCACGGGGTACATGATCGCCGTGCACCACTGGCTGATGCCGAGCCTGCATGTGTTCATCGTGATCCTCGCGGCGCTGCTCGGTCTGCTGTGGGCACCGTGGGGTCTGCTGGCGCACCGGCTGCTGCGGGGCCCGGTGAGCGGGCGGGCGGCGGTCGTGGCGGTGGTCGTGGTGCCGTGCGGCTGGCTGATGATCGAGCTGGTGCGGTCCTGGGAGGCGCTGGGCGGCCCCTGGGGGCTGCTGGGGGCCAGCCAGTGGCAGGTGGAACCGGCGCTCCGGACGGCCTCGGTGGGCGGGGTGTGGCTGGTGAGCCTGCTGGTGGTGGCGGTGAACACGGCGGTCACCGTGCTGCTGGTGCACTCCGCCGCCCGCGTCGTGGCCGCCGTGTCGCTCCTGGTGGGCGCGCTGGTGGTCGGGGCGGCCTGGGTGTGGGCGCCGCAGCCGGACCGGACGGGCACGGCCAGGGTGGCCGTCGTGCAGCCCGGGATCGTGGACGGGCCGGGCAGCATCCAGCGCAGGTTCGCCCGCAGCGAGGCGCTGACCCGGTCGCTCGCGGGGCGCGGCGTCGACCTGGTGGTGTGGGGCGAGAGCAGCGTCGGTGTGGACCCGGCCCGGCGGCCGGACATCGAGGCCCGGCTCGCGGCGCTGTCGCGGTCGGTGGGCGCCGGCCTCCTGGTGAACGTGGACGCCCGGCAGACCGACGCGGCGGGGCGCACCGGCATCTTCAAGAGCGCCGTGCTGGTCGGACCCCAGGGGCTCACCGGGGACCGGTACGACAAGATGCGGCTCGTGCCGTTCGGCGAGTACATCCCGGCCCGGTCGGCGCTCGGCTGGGCGACCTCGATGGGCCGGGCGGCGGGCGAGGACCGGCTGCGCGGCACGGGCCCGGCCACGATGCGGGTACCCGGTGCGGGCGGACTGCGCGTGGGCCCGCTGGTCTGCTTCGAGTCCGCGTTCCCGGACATGAGCCGGCGTCTGGTCCGGGACGGGGCGGGGCTGCTGGTCGCCCAGTCCTCCACCTCGTCGTTCCAGCACGGCTGGGCCCCGGCCCAGCACGCCTCGCTCGGCGCGCTGCGGGCGGCGGAGAGCGGCCGTCCGATGGTGCACGCCACTCTCACCGGCGTGAGCGCGGTGTACGGCCCCGGGGGTGAGCCCGTCGGGCCCCGCCTCGGCACGGACACCAGCGGGACCGCCGTCTACGGGGTGCCGCTGGCCCGGGGCACGACCCTGTACGTACGGTTCGGCGACTGGGCGTTGTACGGGGCACTGGGGGTGGTGGCCGTCTTCTGCAGCGCGGAGGGCGTACGGGCCGCTCGCGCCCGGAGGCGTACGCGGCCCGTCGAGACGGCGACGGCTGCTTAGGGCCTGTCCGACCCTGGATCCGCCGGACAGGCTAGGCGGCGTCGAGCTCCCGCAGGACGCGCTCGCAGAGTTCGTGGGTCTCCAGGGCGTCGCGGGCGCTCAGCGGGCGGCTCTCGCGTACGGCGTCCAGGAAGGCCAGCACCGCCTGCTCGATGCCTCGCTGACGGGCCACCGGCACCCAGTCGCCGCGTCGGCGCACGCTCGGCTGGCCCTTGTGGTCGATGACCTCCGCGAGGTTGAGGACCTCGCGCTTGGAGTCCTGGCCGGAGACCTCCAGCCGCTCCTCGGTCGAGCCGCTGAGCCGGTTCATCGCGCCGATCGCGGTGAAGCCGTCCCCGGAGAGCTGGAGCACGACGTGGTGCAGCAGACCGTCCACGAGCCGGCCGCTCACCACGGTGCGCTCGACGGGGCCGGGCACCAGGAAGCGCAGGGTGTCCACGACGTGGATGAAGTCGTCGAACACCATGGTCCGGGGCTCCTCGGGGAGCCCGACCCGGTTCTTCTGCAGGAGGATCAGTTCGCGCGGGTGCTCCGCGCACTGGGCGTAGCCCGGGGCCAGCCGGCGGTTGAAGCCGACGGCGAGGCCGGTGGACCGCGCCTCGGCGAGCTCGACCAGGCGGGTGGACTCCGCCAGCGTGTACGCGAGCGGCTTGTCGACGTAGGTGGGGACGCCCGCGTCGAGCAGCCGGCCCACGATCTCGGGGTGGGCGGCGGTCGAGGCGTGCACGAACGCGGCGTCGAGCCCCTGGGCGAGCAGCGAGTCCAGGTCCCGGTGGCACCGGTCGGCCGGGACGCGGTAAGCGGCGGCGACCGCGTCCAGGGTGGCCGGGGTGCGCGTCTGGAGATGGAGCTCGATGCCCGGCAGGGAGCCGAGCACCGGCAGGTACGCCTTCCGCGCGATGTCCCCGAGCCCGATGCAGCCGACCTTCACAGGGTGTTCCTCTCGCTGGTCAGCGCCGTACCTGGGGCGCCTCCTTCGTCGTCCCGGCAGCATACGCGGCGCCCGCGGGCCTCCGGCAGGCGATCCCGTCGCACGCACGCGGGACGAGGACGGGCCTGCCGGGACGCACGGGCTTCGGCGCGCTTCCGCGCGGGATGCCGAGGGGCTGAGGCGTCGTTCCGGCGGCGCCGTGCTGACCGGCGTCACTCGTGCGGGCGGATCGCGGGCGACGGAGGCACGGACCGGTCACCGGCCCCGCAGAGTTGATCACGTGCAACGAACGAGAACCGCCGTGAAACTCCTGGTCTGCCTCACGCTCGCGGCCCTGTCCGGGTGCGTGTCCGTGCAGCCGCATCCGGCCGCCCCGCCGCGCCCCGGGGCCGGCCGGCCGGCCCACGACCTGGCCCCGCAGACCGCCGGGCCACCGGTGCACGACACGCTGGAGGCCGTACCGAAGGCGAAGCCGTCCCGCGCGGCCCCGCCGTCCGCCGCGCACAAGCCGTCGCCGGGGCGCCCGGCCGCGCGTCCCGTCGAACCGCGCGTCGCGCTGCCGCGGCGGCCCGCGCCCGCCCCGGATGTGCCGCTGCCGCGCCGGATCGCCCCGGCCCCACCCGTCACCGCGCCCGTCCTGCCCGCGCC
The DNA here is from genome assembly GCF_049844595.1 of Streptomyces sp. DT224. Classification (NCBI taxonomy): domain Bacteria; kingdom Bacillati; phylum Actinomycetota; class Actinomycetes; order Kitasatosporales; family Streptomycetaceae; genus Streptomyces; species Streptomyces sp. DT224. The sequence goes on along the minus strand of NZ_JBNCLI010000015.1, from coordinate 62,760 downwards.
CGGCGGCGGCACCGGGGTGTGCGCTCTCGGCAGGGGCTACGGCCACTGGCCGGCGGGCAGCCCGCAGTCCCGGATCTGCGACCGCACCTACGGGCGGTGAAGCGTCGGCGCTCCGAAGGCGCCGGTCACCACTCCCGCAGCCGCCGTTCCAGCCGGCCGATCGCCGCCCGGACGCCGCCCCCGTATCCGTCGTCCGTGCCGTCGTCGGCCAGGACCGCCGAAGCCGCCCGGGCCCGCTCCAGGTGGTCCCGGGCGGCGGCCGGGCGCTGGAGCTTCACGTAGTCCGCGGCGAGGTTGAGGTGGAGCGACGGGTAGAAGGCGCGCATCGCGAGAGTGTCCCGGTCGCCGGCCACGCGGTCGTCGGCCAGGGCCCGGGCCGCGGTCAGCGCGCGCAGGTCCCAGGCCAGCTCGTCGGCCGGATCGTCCTGCGTATCGGCGATGTAGTGCGCCAGGGTGCACCGGTGCAGGGCGTCGCCCTCGTCGCCGATCTCGGACCAGAGCGCGGTGAAGCGGTTGCGGGCCTCCTCCCGGTCGCCTCCGTGCAGCAGCATGACCGCCTGGCCGATCCTGGTCATGAAGACGTCCTCCGACGCCTCCCGCTGCTCCGTCACCACGGCCTCCTCGCACCCGCCCGCCCGAACCCGGCGGTCCGGCTTCCGACGCTAGCCGCCGGGACGGGCGGACACGCGGAGGCTCGGGCGCGGCTCAGCCCAGGTCGGGGATGCGCCAGTCGATGGGCTGGTGGCCCTGCCGGGCGACGGCCTCGTTTATCTGGGTGAAGGGGCGGGAGCCGAAGAACTTCTTCGCCGACAGCGGCGAGGGGTGCGCGCCCTTCACCACCGCATGGCGCTCGGTGTCGATCAGGGGGAGCTTCTTCTGCGCGTAGTTGCCCCAGAGGACGAAGACCGCCGGGTCGGGGCGGGCGGCGACGGCGCGGATCACCGCGTCGGTGACCTTCTCCCACCCCTTGCCCTTGTGCGAGTTGGCCTCGCCCGCGCGGACGGTGAGCACGGCGTTGAGCAGGAGCACGCCCTGCTCGGCCCACGGCATCAGATAGCCGTTGTCCGGGACGGGCAGGCCCAGCTCCTCCTTCATCTCCTTGTAGATGTTGCGCAGCGAGGGCGGGGTCTTCACGCCGGGGCGCACGGAGAAGCACAGGCCGTGCCCCTGGCCCTCGCCGTGGTAGGGGTCCTGGCCGAGGACCAGGACCTTCACCTTGTCGTACGGGGTCGCTTCCAGGGCCGCGAACACCTGATCCCGGGGCGGGTAGACCGGTCCGGCGGAGCGCTCCTCCTCGACGAACTCGGTGAGCTCCTTGAAGTACGGCTTCTGCAGCTCTTCGCCGAGGACGCCGCGCCAGGACTCGGGCAGCAGGTCGGTGTCGGTCACGTGAACAACCTCCGGTAAGCAATCCGTTCTTGCTCCCAGAACCTACCGGGCACCACTGACAACGCGGTCCGGGCGGGCCGCCGGGGCCCGCCCGCGCGGTGCTACCAACTCGCCTTGCGGTAGAGCTCCCACATCTGCATGACGGTCTGCGGGTCCAGGGCGCGCTCGCCGCCGCCGATGTCCTCGCCTGCCGCCACGTACAGCTTGCCCTGCCAGAGCGGCAGCAGCCGCACGTCGTCCACCAGGATCTTCTGGGCCCGCTCGAACTCCTCGGCGACCGCGCCCCGGTCGCTCTGCTTGCGGGACCGGGGCAGCAGCTGCTTGGTGATCTCGTCCTTCACGTACGGCATGCCCGTGACGCTGTTCTTGCCCACGAACGGGGCGATGAAGTTGTCCGGGTCCGGGAAGTCCGGGAACCAGCCCCGGCCGAAGACCGGGTACTCCCCCTTGGTGAAGCCCGCCTGGAAGGTCTTCCACGGGCGGCTCTTGAGGGTGATGCGGAAGAGTCCGGACGCCTCCAGCTGGCGCTTCAGCTCGTCGAACTCGGGCGCGGTCGAGGAGCCGTAGCGGTCGGTGGTGTACCAGAAGGTCATGGGGACGGGCGTGGTGATGTGCGCGTCGGCCAGGATCCGGCGGGCCTTGTCCTTGCTGGGGTTGCCGAAGGTGTCGAAGAAGCTGGTGGTGTGCGTCGCGATGCCCTTGGGGACCATCGAGTACAGCGGTTCGGCCGTGCCCTGGTAGACCTTGGCGACGAGCGCGTCCCGGTCGATCAGCTGGGCTATCGCCCGCCGGACGGCCGCCCGGCCGGCGGCGGGGTCGTCCGGGTTGAAGACCAGGAAGCGGATGTCGGCGCCCGTGGACTCGACGATCTGGAGGCCGCCGCCCTCCCCGTTGCTCTTGCCGTCCTCGATGCTGACGACGTCCTCGGCGGACAGGCCGCGGTAGGTGGCGTCGATCTCGTTCTTCCGGAGCGCCTTCACCATGGCACCGGAGTCCTTGAAGTACCGGATGGTCACGGCGTCGTTCTTGCGGTCGGCGAACCCCTTGTAGTCGGGGTTCCTCACCAGCTCGGAGCGGTCGCCCGGCTTGTAGGCGTCCAGCAGGTAGGGGCCGGATCCGGTGACCTTGCCGTCGTCGCGGATCTTGTGCTTCGAGTACGCGCTCGGCGCGACCAGGGACATGGCCGGGGTGGCCAGGACGAAGGGGAAGGTGGCGTCGGGCTTCTTCAGGTTGAAGACGACGACGTCGTCGCCCTTGGTCTCGACCCGGTCGAGCGAGCCGAGCATGCCGACGGGTCCGCCCTTGACCCCGATCTCCGAGATCCGGTCGATGGAGTACTTCACGGCCGCCGCGTCCAGCTTGTCGCCGTTGGAGAACTTCAGCCCCTCGCGGAGCCGGCAGCGGTAGGCGGTGCTGGTGCGGTCGGTGAACCTGCACTCCTCGGCCGCGTCCGGCTCCGGCGTCGTACTGCCGGTGGGGAAGCTCACCAGGGTCTGGAACACGTTCCGCATCAGCTCCCAGGAGCCGTCCCACGCCGCCGCCGGGTCCAGGGTCGAAGGCTCACTCGTCGTCCCGACGGCGAGCTTCTGCTCCACATCCGATCCGCCGCCGGGCAGCAGCCCGCAGCCGGCCAGCAAGGACAGGGACGCAAGGGCTGCAGCGGCCTGCAGACTGGCCCGGTAGAACACGTGCACGCTCCTCGATCAGCCATGGGTCGGCAGACCATACCGCAGCGCCCCGCCGGGTCAATCCGCAGGCCCGGCGGGGCACTTGAGGCAATCGGGACCATATCGGCCCAGGCCGGATCAGCCGACTCCGGCATTCAGGAAAATGCCACCGTCGACGACCAGGGTCTGGCCCGTGATCCAGGCGGACTGGTCCGACGTGAGGAAGGCGGCCGCGCCGCCGATGTCCTCCGGCACCCCGAGCCGGCCGAGCGGGTAGGCGGCGGCCGCCTCCTCCTCGCGGCCCTCGTACAGCGCCTGGGCGAACCGGGTCTTGACGACCGCCGGCGCGATCGAGTTGACCCGGACCACCGGCGCGAACTCGTGCGCCAGCTGGAGGGTCAGGTTGACCATGGCCGCCTTGCTCATCCCGTACGCGCCGATGAAGGGCGAGGCGGAGACGCCGGCGACCGAGGCGATGTTGACGATCGCCCCGCCGTTCTCCTTCTGCCACGCCTTCCAGGTCTGCTGGGCGAAGCCGAGCGCCGAGACCACGTTGGTCTCGAAGACCTTGCGGGCGACGTTCAGGTCGAGCTCCGCGATCGGCCCGAAGACCGGGTTGGTGCCGGCGTTGTTGACCAGGAAGTCGACCCGGCCGAACGCCTCCATGGTGCGGGCGACCGCCACAGCCTGGTGCGCCTCGTCGTGCGCCTTGCCGGCGACACCGATGACCCGGTCGGCGCCGAGCGTCTCGACGGCCTCCTTCAGCGCGTCCTCGTTGCGCCCGGTGATGCACACCCGGTCGCCGCGCTCGACGAGCGCCTGCGCGATGCCGTAGCCGATGCCCCGGCTCGCGCCGGTGATCAGCGCGACCTTGCCGCTGTCCTGCACAGTCATGATGTCCGCAGCCCTCCGGGTCAGTTGAGCGGTCCGCCGGCCACGTACATGACCTGGCCGGAGACGAAGCCGGCGGCGTCGCCCGTGAAGAAGGCGATGGCGTTGGCGATGTCGTCGGGGACGCCGACGCGCTGGACCGGGATCTGCGTCGCTGCGGCCGCCTGGAACTCCTCGAAGCCCATGCCGACGCGGGCCGCGGTCTGCGCGGTCATCTCGGTGACGATGAAGCCGGGCGCGACGGCGTTGGCGGTGATGCCGAACTTGCCGAGCTCCTTGGCGAGGGTCTTGGTGAAGCCCTGGAGGCCCGCCTTGACCGCCGAGTAGTTGGCCTGGCCGCGGTTGCCGAGCGCCGAGGAGGAGGACAGCGAGACGATACGGCCGAACTTGGCGTCCACCATGTGCTTCTGGACGGCCTTGGCCATCAGGAACGCGCCCTTGAGGTGCACGTTCATGACGGTGTCCCAGTCGGACTCGCTCATCTTGAAGAGCAGGTTGTCGCGGAGCACGCCCGCGTTGTTGACGAGGATCGTCGGGGCGCCGAGTTCGGCGGCGACCCGTGCGACGGCGGCCTCCACCTGCGCGCTGTCCGACACGTCACAGCCGACGGCGAGGGCCTTGCCCCCGGCCGCGGTGATCTTCTCGACGGTGTCCTTGCAGGCCGCCTCGTCGAGGTCGAGTACGGCGACGGCGCGGCCCTCGGCCGCCAGGCGTACCGCGGTGGCGGCACCAATACCCCGGGCCGCTCCCGTCACGATGGCTACGCGCTGCTCGCTGGTCGACATGCTTGGCTCTCCTCGCCCTTGGATAGCGGCTCAGCGGACGTCGGGGTCTCCGGAGAGAGACCGCCCGATGACTGAGCAACCGCTTAGTACCTTCAGCAGACGAGACGCTAGAAGCCCTGGCACCCGGTGTCAACGGGCCACGGGCGCAGCGGCGCATGTCACACTCCGCCGGGCCGCCGTCACGCGGAGCGCGGACGGCGGCCCGGGGGTGCCGGTCAGCGCACCAGCAGGTCGAGCAGCCGCTCCACCTCGGCCTCGGGATCGGCGGTGAGGCCGCTGTGCACGGGCCCGGGCTGGACGACGGTGGAGCGCGGCGCGATCAGCCAGCGGAAGCGCCTGCCCGCGTCGTCGCCGGCGGCCTGCCCCGCGTCCCTACCGCCGCGGCAGACGCCCTCGACGGCGTGCAGCGCGGCCCGGACCCCGGTCACGTCGGCGCCGGGGTCGAGCGCCTTCAGCTTGGCCTCGTCCAGCTCGGTGCGGGCGGCCACGAAGCCCTTGGCGCGGCAGTAGACCACCACCCCGGCGTTGAAGCACTCCCCGCGCTGGACGCGGGGGACGACGCGCAGCAGCGCGTACTCGAAGACATCGCGCCCGCTCATGCCCGGCCGCCCGGGGCGAGACGCTCGGTGATCCAGCCCGGGGCCTGGGACGGCTTGTCGGGGGTGGGTGCGTCCATGATGATCCGTTCGTGGATGGTGGCCGCGCGGGTGGCCAGCGCGTCCACGTACGCCTGCCGCAGCTCGTCGGTCGAATCGAAGCCCGGCTCGTCCACCAGCCACTCGTCGGGGACGTCGGCGGCGGCCTCGGCGAGCAGCCCGGGCGTCACCAGCGGGGCGAGCTCGGCGGCGGCCGACGCGATGTCGGGCCGGAAGGGGGCGAGGGCGTGGTCGGAGGCGTTGTACGGCTTGGCGGCGGACGCCTGGGCGCCGGGCCAGTTGTGGTGCCAGATCATGGTGGCGCCGTGGTCGATGAGCCAGAGGTCGCCGTGCCAGACGAGCATGTTCGGGTTGCGCCAGGACCGGTCGACGTTGTTGATCAGCGCGTCGAACCAGACGATCCGCCCGGCCTCGCGCGGGTCGACCTCGTAGGCGAGCGCGTCGAAGCCGAGCGAGCCGGGCAGGAAGTCCATCCCGAGGTTCAGGCCGCCGCTGGCCTTCAGCAGCTCCTGCACCTCCTGGTCGGGCTCGGCGAGCCCGATGACCGGGTCGAGCTGGATCTGCACGAGCTCGGGCACCCGCAGGCCGAGCCGCCGCCCGAGCTGCCCGCAGATCACCTCCGCGACAAGGGTCTTGCGGCCCTGGCCGGCTCCGGTGAACTTCATGACGTACGTGCCGAGGTCGTCGGCCTCGACGATCCCGGGGAGCGAGCCGCCTTCACGCAGGGGCGTGACGTAGCGGGTCGCTACAACCTCTTGCAACACTTTCCCAGGCCACCCATCTCTTCAGCCTTACAATCCACGGCCCACTTCTCCGGAGCGGAGCGGCGGGAAGCACGGGTCGACGGCGCTGGGGAGAATCCGGGGACGGCCGGCGAGCCGGTCTCCCCGCTCCCCAAGCAGACCGTCGATGGCGCCGCGCCCCTTGCTGCCGGCTTCCGGCATGAAGTGAGCATAGTAACCGAGGGTGATCGCCGGCGGGGAGTCGCACGCTGTCCTGGCGGAACCCGGAGGCCCCCCCCCACCACCGCGCTCGAAGTGCGCCGGGGGAGGCCGATCACAGTCGACCTGATCCTCACCTCGTCGCACGGCAACCGCATCTACGCCGCGCCTGGAACGACCGTAACGGGAAGCGTGTGCTCGCCGTCGCCGGACTGATCAAGCCCGGGGGCGAGAAGGTGCGGCACAACGGCAACCGAATCCGCCGGGTCCCGCGCTGTGCCGCCCCACGTGAGGCCATGTTCCGCGTCCCCGCCACACGCACCCGAGCGTGCAGCCGGAGGCCGGCGAGTCGGTCGTCAGCCTGTCCACATGGCTCGGGCACTCGACGTCGAAGGTCGGACCCGCCCACTACGCCACTTCATGTCCGGCGCGGGGTGGTGAAGCTCACCGCAATGGGCGCCTGACCGCGAAACCGTTCCCGGCGTGCAAGGAGACGGCGCGGCGCAAGGCTCGCGGTGAACATCATCGAGTGCTGGACGAATGGGCCCCGATCAGCGCGTGTCCGCCCGAACGGGACGCCGGGCGTCGACCGGTCGAGACAAGTCCGCAGTGGTGAACCGTTGTGACGAGCCGTTCAGTACGGAGATCACCTTGGCTAACCTGTGCTCTGGCCTCTGGCCCCGGCAAGCCGTAGCGAGTGAGGGATGTCGCGTGTTGATCGATGCCGCCGACTGGTCGGTGTACGAGTGCCTGCTGTTCACCCACCCACGGACCACGGAGCAGGTGTCACGGACCGTCGGCCTGACCTCGGCCGAGGTCCTGGCGGCGGTCGGCCGGCTGCGGGAACTGGGGCTCGTCGAACCCGGTACCGACTCCTCGGACGAGATCCTTCCCGTCCCTCCGGACTCCGCCCTCCTGCCCACCATCCGCCGCTGGGAGACGCAACTCGACCGCACCCGGCAGGTCTCGGACAGTCTGATTCACCGGTGGCGCAGGCGCAATCGCCGGCATGAGGACCTCATCCAGACCGTGGGCGAGTCCGACGCCGGCTGGGCGGCCTTCGAGGAGCTGCAGGCCAACGCCGCCGAGGAGGTCCTCATCTTCGACCGGCCGCCCTACGTGGCACCCCCCTCGGGCAACCCCGCTCAGCTGGACGCGATGGGCCGCGGGGTCACCTACCGCACGGTCTACACACAGGAGGCCCTGAGCGACGAGATACGCCAGGACCTGGCTCGTGAAGCGATAGCCGGCGGCGAGAGGGCCCGTATCAGCGACCGCCTCCCGATGAAGCTGGTGGTCGTCGACCGGCGACTCGCGATGGTCCCCCTTCAGGGCAGCGCCGGAGCCCTCGACTCGGCCGTCCTGATCACCCCCTCGGCCCTGCTCGACGGGCTTCTGGAGCTGTTCGAGATGACCTGGGACCGGGCGCTGCCCCTGACCTTCGAGGACAGCCACATCGCGCAGGGGGTGCCGGACTGGGAGGAGGAGCTCGTGCGCCTCCTCGCCAGCGGCCTGACCGATCCCGCGATCGGCCGGGCGCTGGGCTGCTCCGAGCGGACCGTGCAGCGACGTATCACGCAGTTGATGACGCGCAACAGCGTCGCGACCCGGTTCCAGCTCGGAGCCCAACTCGTCTACGCCCGGAGGATCTGAGTCCTCCTCACCGCACCGCGTACGCGGAGATCAGTGTCTGTTCGACACCCGCTCCGTCCGACGTCGCCGCCTTGACGCGCAGGGAGACGAAGCCGCCGCGCGCGGGACGGTTGTCCACCGACGCCACCCAGGAGCCGCCGCTGCGGGACGTCCGGACGTCCCGCCACGAGCCGCCGCCGTCGTAGGACACCTGCGCGGTCAGCGTGTCCGCGCGGCCTGCATAGCCGGGCTGGCCCGGTGCGCTCAGCTCGACACGGTAACTGCTGGAAGCGGGGGCCTGGTTGTACTGGTTCAGCGCCATGTCGTACGACGGTACGAGCAGAGGCAGGGACGTCTGCCTGTCGACGGAGTCGGAGTCGAACGACCAGCGTGTGCTGATCGACTTCGAGAGAGCCCAGGTGCGGAAGATGGGCAGGTCGGTACGGCGATTCTGCACCATGGAGAGCTCGTAGTGGCCGGATCCGGACGGCACCGACCAGGAGGCGAGCCCGCCGAGGGCCGTCGTTCCGACCGCTTCGCCGTCGCGGGTCAGCTTCAGGGCGAACTGATCGGTGAGGGCCTGGAAGGAGACATGGCCTCCGCTGTCCCCCACCGAGGGGATCACGGTGGAGATGGCGTCACCGGTCCGCGAGGCCAGCGGTGTGGTCTCACCGTTCACGATGCTCGTCGCCGGCTGCGGGTGGAGGGGGCCGCCGTACCAGTCCTCCGTGTGACGGGCGGGCTTCTCGTAGCGGGCGGGGCGGCCGGCCATCTGATCGGCGCCGGCCGCCGTGTTGCTCGTCCCCCAGTGCACCCAACTGGCCTCGCCGGTGGTGTAGTACGCGGTGCGCTTCGTCGGTGCGAGGACCGGCTGGACGACACCTGCGGTGACGGGCGTGGAGCCGGGGGTGTACGCCACGGCGAGGCCGTCGCCGTACTGCTGCCGGCGGACCTGGCTGGACCAGGTCTCCTCGACCTGGGCGAGACCGGCCTCGTCGAGAGCGTGGGTCTGGTCCGCCGGGATCCCGTCGGTCCACGGTATGTGGACGTTGTAGACGTACGGGCTGTTCGGCGTTCCGCTCCACGTCAGCCGGGTGGTCCCGTTCGCCAGCTCCTGCTTGAGGGCCGCGTAGTCGTCGGTGGTGATGGCGACGACCGGGATGTCGTCCTTCGCGAAGGGAGACCATCGGCCGGCGAAGCCGTGGGCGACGACGACGCCCCGGGCACCGCGCTGGACCGCGTCCTTCGTCACCTGCTCGAGACGGATCGTCGACTCGGAGTCCTTGCTGCCGAGGTCGACCAGGACGAACCGGCCGGCCACGTCGGCGGCGGCGAGCTCCGCGGCCGTGCCGCCGCCGACGTCGACCACGGAGGCCGAGCCGCCCTTGGGGAGGTAGGCGATGCCGTCCGTCGTGACGGGGCTGTACTTGGCGTACATCGCGTCCAGGGTGCGACCGGCGGTGGTGGCGATCTTCAGCAGCGGGGCGTAGGCGCGGGCGACGAAGTCGACGCGGGCGTCGGGCCATTGACCGGCCGGGACGTCCGAGACGGCGATGTCCGTCACGTTGGCCCCGGAGACCACGCTGGACGCGAAGGTGACGCCACCGACGTGCCGTTGGTATCCCACGCTCGTGGAGTGGCTCTCCAGAGGCTGGGAGGCCGAGAGTTCCACCCGGTGCGCCGTCCGTGCGTCGAGGGTCTGAGTCGTGTCCTCGGTGAACCGCAGTCCGGGGCGGAAGAGGAAGCCGATCGACTTCACGGTGTGGTAGAGGTCCTGCTCATCGATGCCCGGGTCGTAACCGTAGATCCCCGCGTCGAGGTCGTAGGTTCCGGCGGGGATCGTCGCGGTGGCCTTGCCGTCACGGAAGTACACCCGGGTCGCCGTGGCGGCGTCGCGCGAGATCAGGTTGACGTAGCTGACGGTCCCGGCCTGTCCGCCGCCCCGGGTGATGCCCTGGAACGTGACCGTGACCGTGTTGGGCTCGGCGTAGAAGCCGAAGCTGGTCACCGCGTGCTGCCCGCCGTCGGTGGCGGTGGCGGTGATCCTGCCGGTGAACTCGCCGTATCCGCCGTCCGGGACGCCCTCGGGAACGGACATGCGCAAGGTCGCCGAGGCGCTCCCGCCTGCCGGGACCGTCACGCTCCCGGTGCTCAGGGAGGCGGTGCCCTGCGGCGCCGGGCGGCCGGTCCCGTCGAAGGCGGTCGTCTTCAGGTTCAGGGTGACGTCGGAGTCACCGGTGTTCTTCCATGTGACCTCGCGCTCGCTGACCTGGTCGGGGCCGTGCGGCCAGGACAGGTCGTCCCCGTCGACGTAGCCCGGTCCGGTGACCGTGGCGGACACCGCGTGCTCCACGTCCAGGAAGCCCGTGCCCTCGGCGAGAGGCGGGTTGAGGGCATCCGGGCGCACGCTCGACATCAGCCCCTGCTTCAGCTGCGCACCGGTCCAGTCCGGGTGGCGCTGCGCGAGGACGGCGGCGGCTCCCGCCACGTGGGGCGTGGCCATCGAGGTGCCCGACAGCGTGGTGTAGTGCTCGTCGACGGGGACGCCCAGCGAGGTCCCGGCCGCGCGGGCACCGATGACGCCGACGCCGGGCGCGGCCATGTCGGGCTTCAGGTAGGTGTGCCCGGCGCCGTCGTCCACGGGGCCTCTCGCGGAGAACGAGGCCGTCTTCAGGTTGCTGTCGTCGGCCGCGACGGTGAGGGCGGAGGCCGCGCAGCCGGGCGACGACACGCTCCCGGGGGCGGGGCCCGCGTTCCCGGCGGCGATCACGAACAGGGTGTCGGACGCGGCGGAGAGCTGATCGATGGCGGCCGCCATCGGGTCGTTGCAGAGCTTCACCGTCGCGCCCAGGCTCATGCTGACGACCTTGACGTCGTTCTCCAGCGCCCACTGTATTCCGGCCAGGACTCCGGAGGTCGGGCCGGAGCCGGTGTCGGTCAGGACCTTGCCGACGTACAACGACGCGTCCGGCGCCACGCCTTCCCGGTAACGGCCCTGGGAAGCGGAGCCGTTACCGACGACGGAGGACGCGGCGTGGGTGCCGTGTCCGTGACCGTCGGCGGTGCTGCCGTTGCCGGTGAAGTCCTTGCTCGCCGCGATCGACGCGGCGACATCGGGGTGACCGGCGTCGATTCCGGTGTCCAGGACCGCGACCTTCACCCCCTTGCCGGTGTAGCCGGCCGCCCACGCCTGGGCGGCGTGGACCTGATCGAGGGACGCGGTGTCGGTGGAGGAGACCTTCGCGTCGAGCCAGATCTTGCCGGGAGCGGCGGAGCGGCCGTGCCGTACGTCCTCCCAGAACGCCGGCGTCGCCGACTTCGTGGCCTGCATCGCAGCCATGTGGAGCCGGGGCAGCCGGTCGCGGACGCGGGCACCGCGGGGTGCGGGTGCCGAGGTGGCCGCGCGGCTGTTCGGGTAGCTCACGATCAGGGGGATCGACGAGGTATGCGCGTCGTCGTACCGGTCGGCGACCAGCTTGGTCACGTTGAACAGCTGTTCGTCGACTCTGTCCTCGGCGATCAGCGGGGCCGCGGTGTCGGGCACCACGTACAGGTCGTCGCCGACCTGATGGGTCCGGAATCCCGGCGCCCCGCCCTGGGGGTCCGTCACTTGGACGACCTTCTGGCCGCCCACCGTGCTCAGCGTCACCTGGTCGCCGGTGATCAGGGTGACCGATTCCGTCGATCGCTGCGCCGCTGCCTTCGGCGCCTGTGACGGCGGGCTTTCCGAGGCCGAGACCGGGGGCTGTGCCACGGCCAGGCCGGACACTGCCAGCAACGCGGATGCGAAGACCACCGTGCGACGAGACATGCGAAACCACCGTCCGAAAGGGAACCAGGTCGGAGGAGACCCTAGGGGAGTGGAAGTCGCTTCCCAATACATCAAGATGGCGGAACAGGGCCACTGTCGGCATCCTGCCGCTGCGCACCCGACCCGGACCCGGCGGCGCACCCGGTACACCGGGACCTGGACGGGCCGGCGGCCGTACTGAGGGGTGTGGATGCCGGCGGGCGGCGGTGCCCCGGGGGTTCGTGAGCCCGGCTGGTCGAAACGATCGCCGCGCCGGGGCCGGTCACGACGTCTCCCGAGTCGCTCTCGAACCCTCACCCGGAACAGGCTCCGGCTCAGGCGCCTCCCGGTCTCGGGTTCTGGCTCAGGTTGAGGCTGAAAGGATCGTCTTGTCTCACGGCGGTGAGCCATTCCGGCAGGAGCTCTCCCTGGCGCTCGGTCCAGTCTCGGAGAGGCTTTCCGGTCGGCGGGGGGACCCACCCGGCGACGATCCGGGGCGAAGGCGGACGGGCCGTCGTCAACCTCGTATTCCACGGACGACTGAGCGGACCGTCAAGGGCGTACGGCGACCGAGGGCGATCGTCCGGGTACGGCTCAGGCGTCCCCGCGGCCGGGCGCCGGTGGCGCGGGCGGTCGCTCGATGCTGAACTCCCGGGTCAGCGGATCGACCCGGGCCGGCAGCACGGTCCCCTGCGTCGCACCGCCGAACCGGTCCTTCAGCACCTTGCCCTCGCACTCGAACGGGTCGACCCCGGGGCCGCTGACACGGAGCGTGAGCCGGATCCGGTCGCGGTAGTCGTTGGTGGGCGAGGCGGACGCGACCGCCAGGACCAGAGCGGTCGCGTCGACGCCCTGGGCGGCGAGGCGCCGAGTGGCCCGCCGTTCGTCGCGGGCGCCGATGATGGTGCCCAGGCCGATCCACGCGACGAACGCCGCGGCCAGGGCGACGCCCAGGCCGGCCCATCCCCATCCGGCGCCGGTCTCACCGATCTCGGCCACGGTGCGGACCGTGGCGTAGACGCAGAACCCGCCGGCGCCCAGCAGCAGGAGCGCGCCCACGGCGCATTCGGCAGCTGTGATCCCCGGGCCTCTGAGCTCGATCAGGGCAGGTTCCCGGGCGGTCGCCATGGGCGCAGCGTAATGGCGCGAAGTGGATTGTGTAAGGGCCGTTCACCGCCGCTGCCGCACGATGACCCGCTGGAGGACGATGAAGGCCAGCAGCAGGGCGCCGATGACGATCTTGGTCCACCATGAGCTGAGGGTGCCCTCGAAGGAGATCAGCGCCTGTACGGTGCCGAGCACCAGGACGCCCGCCGTCGAACCGGCCACATAGCCGACCCCGCCGGCCAGCAGGGTGCCGCCGATGACCACCGCGGCGATGACGTCCAGCTCCATGCCGACCGCGTGCAGGCCGTAGCCGGAGAGCATGTACAGCGCGAACAGCAGGCCGCCCAGGGCGGAGCAGAAGCCGCTCACCGCGTAGACGCCGACCTTGGCCCTCGTGGTGGGCAGGCCCATCAGCCGCGCCGAGGTCTCGCTGCCGCCGACCGCGTACACCGTGCGGCCGAAGCGGGTGAGGTGGAGGACGTAGACCGCCGCCGCCACCGCGGCCAGGGCGACGAGCACGCTGTAGGTGAGCGTGACGTCGCCGGGCAGTTCGATCGTGCCGGTGGCGAATGCGCGGAAGGACGTGTCGGTGATGGACACCGACTCGACGCTGATCAGGAAGCACAGCCCCCGGGCCAGGAACATCCCGGCCAGGGTGACGATGAACGGCTGTACGTCGAAGTAGTGGATGACCAGGCCCATCAGCAGGCCGAGGACGGTCCCGGAGACGAGGACGGCGAGCACGGACAGCAGGACCGGCCAGCCCGCCCGGAGGGTGGACGCGGCGATCATGGTGGACAGCGCGGCGACGGCGCCCACGGAGAGGTCGATGCCACCGGTGAGGATGACGAAGGTCATGCCGACGGCGAGCACGATGAGGAACGCGTTGTCGATGAAGAGGTTGGCGACGACCTGGCCGGAGGCGAAGTCCGGGTAGCGGACCGAGCCGATGCCGAAGGTCACCGCGAAGACCACGACGGTGGCGACGACGGGCAGGAATCGCTGGGGAAGGCGCAGTCTTACGGACGCGAGGGCCGATGAGCTCATCCGGCGGCCACCTTCTGGGTCTGGGGTGCGGTTACGGGGGGCTTGCGCCGGCCGCCGATGATCCGCGCCGTGCGCGGCGACTGCAGCAGGCATACGGTGATCACCACGACCGCCTTGAACAGCAGGGTGACGTTGGTGGGGACGCCGATGGAGTAGACGGTCGTCGTCAGCGTCTGGATGACGAGCGCTCCGACGAGGGTGCCGCCGAGGGAGTAGCGGCCGCCGGCGAGCGAGGTGCCGCCGATGACGACCGCGAGGATGGCGTCCATCTCGATCCACAGACCGGCGTTGTTGGCGTCGGCGGCGCTGACGTTGGAGCTGATCATCAGTCCGGCCACACCGGCGCAGAACGCGGCGAACACGTACACGGTCCAGGTGATCGTGCGGGAGCGGACCCCGGCGAGCTTGCTGGCCTCGGGGTTGGCGCCCACCGCCTCGATCAGCATGCCGAGGGCGGTACGGCGGGTCAGCAGGGCGACGCCGCCGAGGACCGCGAGGCTGATCAGGATCGCGATCGGCAGGACGAGGAAGCCCGCCCCGATCTGACGGTACGCGGAGCTGTCGACGGTGACGATCTGGCCTTCCGTGAGCAGCATCGCGCCGCCGCGTCCGGCCGTCATCAGGACGAGGGTCGCGATGATCGGCTGGATGCCGAGCACGGAGACCAGGAAGCCGTTCCAGAGACCGAGCAGCACGCATACGGCCAGGGCGAGGAGGATCGCGGTCGGCACGTCCCCGCCGTCGGCGATCCAGGTGCAGCCGATCGCTCCCGCGATCGCGGCGACCGCGCCCACGGACAGGTCGATGCCCCGGGTGGCGATGACCAGGGTCATGCCCACGGCGATGAGCATGGTCGGAGCGCCGTTGCGCAGGATGTCGACCAGGCTGCCGTACAAGTGGCCGTCCTGGATGCGCAGTTCGAAGAAGGAGTGCGTGAAGACGACGTTGAGCAGGAGCAGGCCGGCCAGTGAGACGAGCGGCCAGAGGAGACGTCCGCGGATCACGAGGCCACCGCCGCTTCCGCGTGGGCGTCGGCCGCGATGGCCGACATGACGGCGTCGACGGAGACGTCACCGCCGGACAGTTCGGCCACCTTGTGCCGGTCCCGCAGGACCACGACCCGGTCGGACACCCGTACCACCTCCTCCAGTTCGGCGGAGATGAACAGCACCGCCATGCCCTCGGCCGCCAGTTCGGCGACCACCTTCTGAATCTGTGCCTTGGCGCCGACGTCGATGCCCCGGGTGGGCTCGTCCAGGATGAGGAGCCGGGGCCGGGTCACCAGCCACCGGGCCAGCAGCACCTTCTGCTGGTTGCCGCCGGAGAGGTTGCCCATCACGGCGTCGGGGTCGGCCGGGCGGATGTCCAGCCGCTCGATGTACTCGGCCACCATCGCCTCGGCGGTGCGCCGGGGCACCGGCCGCGCCCAGCCCCGGGACGCCTGGGTGGCGAGGATCAGGTTGTCGCGGACGCTGAGATCGGCGACGACGCCCTCGGCCTTGCGGTCCTCGGAGCAGAAGGCGATCCCCTTGGCGATGAGGGAGCGCGGCCCCCGGGCCCGTACCGTCTCGCCGCCCACGGAGAGGGTGCCCTTGTCGGCGCGGTCGGCGCCGCACAGCAGCCGCGCGAGTTCGGTGCGGCCGGACCCCAGCAGCCCGGCGAGGCCGACGACCTCGCCCTCGTGGATGTCCAGGTCGAACGGCTCGATCGCACCGGCCCGGCCGAGGCCGCGGGCGACCAGGACCGGGGCGCTGCCCGGTGCGCGTTCCTCCGAGCGGCGCTCGACCTCGGACAGCACGCCGAGCTCACGGCCCAGCATCGCCGACACCAGCGCCATGCGGTCGAGGTCCTCCGGCAGGTACTCCCCCACCAGCTTTCCGTTGCGCAGTACGGTCATCCGGTCCGACAGCTCGTAGACCTGGTCCAGGAAGTGCGAGACGAAGAGGATCGCCACGCCCTCGTCCCGCAGCACGCGCACGATGCGGAACAGTTCCTCGACCTCGTCGCTGTCGAGACTGGAGGTCGGCTCGTCCAGGACGAGCACCCGGGCGTCCACGACCAGCGCCCGGGCGATCGCCACCAGTTGCTGCACGGCGATGGAATGGCTGTTCAGTACGGAGCCGGGGTCGATGGTCAGACCGATCCGGGCCAGGAGTTCCGCGGCGCGGGCCCGCATGGCCCGCCCGTCGATGGCGCCCAGTCTGCGCGGTTCGTGGCCGAGCAGGATGTTCTCGGCCACCGACAGGTTCGGGCAGAGGTTGACCTCCTGGTAGACGGTGCTGATCCCGGCGTCCTGGGCCTGGCCGGGGGTGGTGAAGTCGACCGGCTCGTCGTTCAGCCGGATGGTGCCCGCCGCAGGCCGGTGAACCCCGGTGAGGGCCTTGATCAGGGTGGACTTGCCCGCGCCGTTCTCACCCATGAGTGCGTGCACCTCACCGGGGAACAGGCGGAAGTCGACGCCGGCCAGCGCCTTGACGCCGGCGAACTCGACGGTGATACCGCGCATGTCGACGACCGGGCTGGCGCCGGCCGCTGGGGAATCGGTCATGACCCGTGCTTTCGTCAAGGGGGGAGCGGCCCCGCCACCCGTCCCGGTGGCGGGGCCGCGGCGCCTGTCAGTACTTCCGGTCCTTGAGGACCTTCGCCGCCTGCTCCGAGGTAAAGGCGGTCTCCTCGGTGACGACGCGCTCCGGGACCTTCTCGCCCTTGACGACCTTCTTGGCCAGGTCCATCAGCTGGTCGCCGAGGAGGGGGTTGCACTCGACGATGTAGTTGATCTCGCCGTCCGCGAGGGCCTGCATGCCGGCCTTGACCGCGTCCACGGTGATGATCTTGATGTCGGTGCCGGGCTTCTTGCCGGCCGCCTTGATCGCCTCGATGGCGCCGAGGCCCATGTCGTCGTTGTGCGAGTACACGACGTTGATGTCGGGGTGCGACTTCAGCAGTGCCTCCATGACCTGCTTGCCGCCCGCCCGGGTGAAGTCACCGCTCTGCGAGGCCACGATCTTGATGTCGGACTTCCCGGCGATGGCCTCCTTGAAGCCCTTCTGCCGGTCGATGGCAGGTGCGGCACCGGTGGTGCCCTGGATCTCCGCGACCTTGGCCGGACCGTTCGTGTTCTCGGTCAGCCACTTGCCGGCCTTGCGGCCCTCCTCGACGAAGTCCGAGCCGAGGAACGTCTTGTACAGCGAGGTGTCCTCGGAGTCGACGGCGCGGTCGGTGAGGATCACCGGGATCTTCGCGCGCTTGGCCTCCAGCAGGACGGCGTCCCAGCCCGTCTCCACGACCGGGCTGAAGGCGATCACGTCGACCTTCTGCTGGATGTAGGAGCGGATGGCCTTGATCTGGTTCTCCTGCTTCTGCTGCGCGTCGGAGAACTTCAGCTCGATGCCGGCGCTCTTGGCCGACTCCCGTACCGACTTGGTGTTGGCGGTGCGCCAGCCGCTCTCCGCGCCCACCTGGGCGAAGCCCATGACCAGCTTGTCGCCGCCGGACGCCTTCGACCCGCCGCCGTCGCCGCTCCCGCAGGCCGTCAGCGTGGCCAGCGCCAGCGCGCAGCCGGCCATGGCAATTCTCTTGAACACAGCGTCGTCCTCCATCGTGAACCGTGCGCCCTGCCACCGACCTCTGCGATCGGGGGCCACGGGCGTCAACAGTGAGCGCTAACATTTACCGCGTCAACCCCTGGGGGAACCACAATTCGGCATCGGCGCGCACTGGTTGTGGACGAGACTGTTAGCGCTCACTATGAGTCGGTCGCCTGCCGAGGACCGGCCTCGGCGCGGGCGGTGGAGCCCGTGCCGAGGGGGCCGTACCTTGGCCGGGCGTAGATTGAACGTTCATGCGGATCACCCGCGGCCCCGCCGGCAAGCCGGGGCGGGGCGGTCACCGTCAGGAGGAGATGGGTGTGGAGGACGCCACGGCGACGAGTCCGGTGGTGCGGGAACCGGCGATGACCGATGTCGCGCGGCTCGCGGGCGTGTCGCATCAGACGGTGTCCCGGGTACTCAACAGCCACCCCAACGTGCGCGAGCAGACCCGGCTGAGGGTGCTCGCGGCGGTGAAGGAGCTGGGCTACCGGCCCAACCGCGCGGCGCGCGCCCTGGTGACCGGGCGCTCGCAGCTGATCGGCGTGATCGCCCAGAACTCGACGCTGTACGGCCCCTCCTCGCTCCTGGCCGCGTTCGAGATCGCCGCCGCCCGCCAGGGCTTCGCGGTCAGCGTGCACCGGGTGCCCGAGCTCGGGCAGTCCTCGATCACCGCCGCCGTCGAGCGCCACCGCGACGAGCGCGTCGCCGGGATCGTGGTCATCGCGCCCACCGCCTCGGCCGACGCCGCGCTGGCCCAAGTGCCCGCCGAGGTCCCCCTGGTCACCGTCGACGGCGACCCCGGGCGCGGGGCGCCGATGGTGTCCGTGGACCAGGAGCAGGGCGCATACGAGGCCACGAAGCACCTGCTGGAAGCGGGGCACGAGACGGTGTGGCACGTCTCGGGCCCGCCGGACTGGTTCGACGCGGCGGGCCGCATCCGCGGGTGGCGCCGGGCGCTGCAGGAGGCCGGGGCGGAGGTGCCTCCGGTCAGCACGGGCGACTGGTCCGCCGCCTCCGGGTACCGGGCGGGGCAGATGCTGGCCCGGATGCCCGAGGTCACCGCGGTCTTCGCGGCCAACGACCACCAGGCCCTCGGCGCCCTGCGCGCCATGACCGAACGGGGGCGTTCGGTCCCGGACCAGGTGAGCATCATCGGGTTCGACGACGTGCCCGAGTCGGCGTTCTACTCGCCGCCGCTGACCACCGTGCGCCAGGACTTCGGCGCGGTCGCCACCACGACGCTCGACCTCCTGCTCGGCCTGATGAACGGAGCCGGGACGAAGGACGCGCAGCCCGTCATACTCCCGGAGTTCGTCCGCCGGGAGAGCGTGCGGCCGCCCGCCGGCCGCTGACCGGGCCCCCGGCAGGACGCGTCCGGGGTCGCGCCACGACCGGCGCCAGGGCCCCGCACACCGTGTGCGGGGCCCTGGCGGGCGTGGTGTGCGGTGGGGTCACGCGGCTCCGGGGTTGCCGTAGTAGGCGCCGGGGCCGTGTTTACGGGTGAAGTGGCGGTCCAGCAGGTGCTGCGGGGGCTCCACCGCGCCCAGGGCGATGGTGTGCAGGGCCATCTCGGCGACCGCCTCGCAGATGATGGCGTGCTCCAGGGACTTGGTCGCGTCGGCGCCCCAGGTGAACGGGCCGTGGTGGGCGACCAGGGCGCCGGGCACCGCCGCGGCCCGGGGGTCGTCGCGCTCCAGGAGGTCCACGATGACCTGCCCGGTGTTGTACTCGTAGTCCTCGGCGCACTGCTCGGGCGTCAGCGCGGCGGTGACGGGGACGGGCCCGTCGAAGGTGTCGGCGTGGGTGGTGCCGAGCACCGGGATCGGGCGCCTGGCCTGGGCGAAGGCGACCGCGTGGGTGGAGTGGGTGTGGGTCACCCCGCCGATCGAGGGGAACGCCAGGTAGAGGCTGCGGTGGGTCTCGGTGTCGGTGGACGGGCGCAGCCGGCCCTCCACGACGCTTCCGTCGGCGAGGGAGACGACGACGAGGTCGTCGGCGCCCAGCGCGTCGTAGGAGACCCCGGACGGCTTGATGACGAAGACACCGGCCTCCCGGTCCACACCGCTCACATTGCCCCAGGTGAGGGTGGCGAGCCCGGCCCGGGGGATGCGGAGGTTGGCTTCGAGTACTTCCCGGCGCAGCTCTTTCGATACGGTCCCGGTCACGGAGGGCTCCGTCCTGGTGGTGGTGTCGGTGGCGGTCACAGGCTCTGGGCCAGCCGGTGGTACGCCTGGTTCCAGCGCAGTTCGCGGGTGAAGCTCCGGATGGTGGTGTCCCGGTCGATGACGGCGAGTTCGGTGCGCAGCATCTCGGCGAGGTCTTCCAGTTCCTCGCCGCCGAGTGCGGTGGTGAGGACGGTGTGGTGCGGTGCTCCGGCCGTCAGCCATGCCTCGGTGGAGGTGCGCAGGTCGGGGCTGGGCCGCCAGACGGCGCGGGCGACGGGCAGCTTGGGCAGTGGCTCGGGCGGGGTGACGACGTCGATGTGGTTGGCGACGAGCCGGAAGCGGTCGCCCATGTCCGCGAGGCCGACGACCACGGCGGGGCCGGGGGCGGCGTCGAAGACGAGCCGGACGGGGTCCTCCCGGCCGCCGATGGAGAGCGGGTGGATCTCGCAGCTGGGGGTCGCCGTGGTGAGCGAGGGGCAGACCTCCAGCATGTGGGCGCCGAGGATGAGTTCCTGGCCGGGTGTGAGGTCGTAGGTGTAGTCCTCCATGAAGGAGGTGCCGCCGGGCAGCCCGTGCGCCATGGCCTTGAGCGTGCGCAGCAGGACGGAGGTCTTCCAGTCGCCCTCGCCGCCGAAGCCGTAGCCGTCGGCCATCAGGCGCTGGACGGCGAGCCCGGGCAGCTGGCGCAGGCCGCCGAGGTCCTCGAAGTTCGTGGTGAAGGCGTGGAAGCCGCCCTCGGTGAGGAAGGCGCGCAGACCGGCCTCGATGCGGGCGGCGTAGCGCAGGGAGTCGTGGCGCTCGCCGCCGGGGCGCAGTTCGGGGGCGAGGGTGTAGAGGTCCTGGTACTCCTTGACGAGCGTGGTGACGGTGTCCTCGTCGGCGGCGTCGACGGCGGTGACGAGGTCGTTGACGCCGTAGGTGTTGACCGAGACGCCGAAGCGGAGCTGGGCCTCGACCTTGTCGCCCTCGGTGACGGCGACGTCGCGCATGTTGTCGCCGAAGCGGGCGAGCCTGAGGCCGGCGAGTTCGGCGCGGCCCACGGCGGCGCGTGCCCAGCCGGCGATGCGGTCGACGACCTCGGGGGTGGTGACGTGGCCGGCGACGGTCTTGCGGGGGACGCCGAGGCGGGTCTGCACGAAGCCGAACTCGCGGTCGCCGTGGGCGGCCTGGTTCAGGTTCATGAAGTCCATGTCGATGGTGGACCAGGGCAGTCGGCGGTTGGCCTGGGTGTGCAGGTGCAGCAGCGGTTTGCGCAGCGCGTCGAGGCCGGCGATCCACATCTTGGCCGGGGAGAAGGTGTGCATCCAGGCGATGAGGCCGATGCACCGGTCGTCGGCGTTCGCGTCGAGACAGACCCTGCGGATGGCGGCCGCGTCGGTGAGGACGGGCTTCCAGACCACGCGCACCGTCATCTGCGGCTGGCCGGCGAGGGTGTCGCGGATGACCCGTGACTGGTCGGCGACCTGGGCCAGGGTCTCCTCGCCGTAGAGGGACTGGCTGCCGGTGAGAAACCAGATCTCGCGGTCGGGCTGGGCGAGCGTCATGTCGGGTGTGCTCCTCGGTTGTGCGGGGAAGAAAGGTCCGGGCCTGGCGGTCCCGGGCGGGCGGCGGGGGTGCCGGTCAGCCGGCCGTCGCGGTACGCGCGGCGTTGCGGATCCTGCGCAGCCGGTGCAGGAGCAGGTCCGTGCCGGTGCCGAAGTGGTCGTGCAGGACGCGGTACTCGGCGAACAGCGCGTCGTAGGCGTCCGCCCGGCCCGGGTCGGGGATGTACGCGTGCCGCTGGACGCTCCCCATCGCGGCGGCGGCGCTCCGGACGTCGGGGTGCCCACCCGCGGCCACGGCGGCGTGGATGGCGGAGCCGAGGGCGGGCCCCTGCTCGGAGGTGCCGAGGGAGACGGGGCGGCGCAGGACATCGGCGTAGATCTGCATGAGGAGGGCGTTCTTCCTGAGCCCGCCGGTGACGATGAACTCCTCCACGGGAATCCCGCCGGCCTCGAACGCCTCCACGATCACCCGGGTCCCGTACGCGGTGGATTCGAGCAGGGCGAGGTAGACGTCCTCGGGGCGGGTGTCGAGGGTGAGCCCCGCGACGACACCGGAGAGGTGGTGATCGACCAGGGTGGAACGGTTGCCGTTCATCCAGTCCAGAGCGACCAGCCCGTGCGCCCCGACCGGCTGTCCCGCGGCCTTGCGGGTCAGGAGCTGGTGCAGGTCCTCCCCCGCGTCCCTCGCCTCGCTGCGGTAGTCCTCCGGCACGCCCTGCCGGAGCCACCAGGCGAAGATGTCGCCCACCGCGCTCTGCCCGGCCTCGTAGCCGTAGGCGCCCTCCACGATCCCGCCCTCGACCACCCCGCAGATACCGGGGACGTCGGCGAGGGTGGCGCCGTTGAGCACGTGGCAGGTGGAGGTGCCCATGATGGCGAGCAGCCGGCCGTTCTCGACGGCCCCGGCGGCGGGGGCGGCGACATGCGCGTCGACGTTGCCCGCGGCCACGGCGATGCCCTCGGGCAGCCCGGTCCAGGCGGCGGCGCGCCCGCTCAGGCCGCCGACGCGTGAGCCCAGCGCCGACAGCGGGTGCTCCAGCCGGGTCGCCGGGAAGTCCGCGAATTCCGGGTGGAGCCGGGCGAGGAACCCGGACGAGGGGTAGGCCCCGTCCTGGTGGATGCCCTTGTAGCCGGCCGTGCACGTGTTGCGCGACTCGGCGCCGGTCAGCTGCCAGACGATCCAGTCGGCCGCCTCGATCCAGCGGGCACAGGCCGCATAGACCCCGGGATCCTCCTCCAGCACCTGCAGCGCCTTCGCGAACTGCCACTCGGAGGAGATCCTGCCCCCGTACCGGCTGATCCACTTCTCGCCCCGCTCGTGCGCGAGGGCGTTGATGCGGTCCGCCTGCCCCTGGGCCGCATGATGCTTCCACAACTTCGGCCAGGCGTGCGGCCGCCCGGCCCACTCGGGCAGCAGAGCGAGCGGAACGCCCTCCGCGGTGGCCGGCAAAACCGTACAGGCGGTGAAGTCGGTCGCGATACCGATGACCCGGGCCGGGTCGACACCGGCAGCCGCAACCGCCGCCGGGACGGCGGTACGCAACACGTCGCGCCAGTCCTCAGGATGCTGCAACGCCCAGTCGGGCGGCAGCGGCACGCCGCTGAGCGGGAGGCACTCCTCGATGACGGCGTGGCGGTAGTCGTGGACCGCCGAGCCCAGCTCGGCACCGTCCCGCACCCTGACCACCACGGCACGCCCGGAAAGGGTGCCGAAGTCCACACCGACCGTGCAGGCGTCGGGGTGGTGACGTTCGACGGGATCGGAATAGGCGTGTGGCGTCACGATGCGGTCTCTCTCGTCCGGGGTGGAGGGGCGGCATGGGCCCCCGTTGATTGTTAGCGCTCACAACCGGTAGGAGCAAGGGCTGCGTGCACTTTTGTCGTTCCCGTCCGCCCCGGCGACCACACTCATCCCTGCGCGTAGCGCAACCCCCACGCCGAACCTGCGGGATGCGCCACGATTACCTCCCTTTCCTCCGGTTACGGCCGCACCTCGGCGCAAGAAAAGACGTGGGGACCCTTGCACCCCCCTGATGCGAGCGCTAACAATCGAGCTTCACCCAGGCCGCCGCGACGACGGGATTGTCAGGTCATGCCCATGAAAAACTTCCGAGCCGCGTCCGCCCTCGTGGCAGTGACCACCGGCTGCGCCCTGCTCCTCACCGCCTGCGGGCAGGACAGCGCGGGAGGAAGCCAGGAGAAGAAGGACAAGAAGGACGTCACCATCGGCATCGCCATGCCGACCAAGTCCTCCGAGCGGTGGATCGCCGACGGCAAGAACATGACCGCGAGCCTGAAGAAGGCCGGGTTCGCCACCACGCTCCAGTACGGGGAGGACGACCCCGACCAGCAGGTCGCCCAGATCGAGAACATGATCACGCAGGGCGTCGACGCGCTCGTCGTGGCCGCCATCAACGGCGAGGCCCTGTCCAACGTCCTCCAGCAGGCCGCGGACGCCGACATCCCCGTGATCTCGTACGACCGGCTCATCCTGGGCTCTCCGCACGTCGACTACTACGCCTCCTTCGACAACGAGAAGGTCGGCGAGCTCCAGGCCACGTACATCGTCGACAAGCTCGGGCTGAAGAGCGGCGCGAAGAAGGGCCCGTTCAACATCGAGCTGTTCGCCGGGTCCAACGACGACAACAACACCAAGTACTTCTTCAACGGCGCCATGAAGGTGCTGAAGCCGTACTTCGACAAGAAGCAGCTGGTCGTGCGGTCCAAGCAGACCCGGCTCAACCAGGTCACCACGCTGCGCTGGGACGGCGGGACCGCGCAGAAGCGCATGGACGACCTGCTGACCTCCGCGTACTCCTCCGCCCACGTCGACGCGGTGCTCTCCCCGTACGACGGCATCTCCATCGGCATCCTGTCCGCCCTGAAGTCCGACGACTACGGGAGCAAGTCCAAGCCGCTGCCGGTCGTCACGGGTCAGGACGCGGAGGTCGCGTCCGTGAAGTCGATCATCGCGGGCCAGCAGACCCAGACCGTCTACAAGGACACCCGCGCCCTGGCCCAGGTCGCGGCGGACATGGTGACCGCGGTCCTGAACGGCAAAAAGCCCGAGGTCAACGACGAGTCCACGTACGACAACGGCAAGAAGGTCGTGCCCGCCTTCCTGCTGGACCCGGTCAGCGTCGACAAGACGAACTACCGGAAGGTCCTGGTCGACTCCGGCTACATCGACGCCAAGGAGCTCGGGTGAGCCCCGCCGCACCCGAGGCACCCGCCGCACCCGGCCCCGTTCTCGAAATGCGGTCCATCGTCAAGACGTTCCCCGGTGTCAGGGCGCTCTCCGAGGTGACCCTGTCCGTGCGGCGCGGCGAGGTGCACGCCCTGTGCGGCGAGAACGGTGCCGGCAAGTCGACGCTCATGAAGGTGCTCTCCGGCGTCCACCCGCACGGCTCCTACGAGGGCGAGATCCTCCTCGACGGCGAACCGTGCCGGTTCAGGGACATCCGGGCCAGCGAGCAGCGCGGGATCGTCATCATCCACCAGGAACTCGCACTCGTCCCGCATCTGTCGATCGCCGAGAACGTGTTCCTGGGCAACGAACCGGCCCGGCGCGGGATCATCGACTGGCGCGAGTCGCTGCGCCGCGCGTCCGCGCTGCTCAAGCGGGTCGGTCTGGACGACCATCCGGAGACCCGCGTCTCCGACATCGGCGTCGGCAAGCAGCAGTTGGTGGAGATCGCGAAGGCGCTGGCGAAGGACGTCCGGCTGCTGATCCTGGACGAGCCCACCGCCGCGCTGAACGACGAGGACAGCGCGAAGCTGCTGCGGCTGATGCGGGAGCTGAAGGACCAGGGCATCACCTCGATCATCATCTCGCACAAGCTGAACGAGATCGCCCGGATCGCCGACTCGGTCACCATCCTGCGCGACGGGCGGTCCATCGAGACCCTGGACGTCAACGACCCGGCCACCACCGAGGAACGCATCATCCGCGGCATGGTGGGCCGGGACCTCGACAGCCGCTTCCCCGACCGCACCCCGTACACCGGCGAGACCGACGCCCGGCCCGCGCTGGAGGTCCGGGACTGGACGGTGCGCCACCCGCTCGACCGGGCCCGCAAGGTGGTCGACGGGGTGTCGCTCCAGGTCCGGCGCGGCGAGATCGTGGGCATCGCCGGGCTCATGGGCGCCGGCCGGACCGAGCTCGCGATGAGCGTCTTCGGGCGCTCGTACGGGCACTACGAGCGGGGCTCCGTCCTCAGGGACGGCCGCGAGGTGCGTACCCGTACGGTGCCCGAGGCGGTCGGCCACGGCATCGCGTACGTCACCGAGGACCGCAAGCACTACGGCCTCGACCTCGGGGACTCGGTGGGCCGCAACATCTCGCTCGCCTCGCTCGGCTCCCTCGCCCGCCGGGGTGTGGTGGACGGCCACGAGGAACGCAAGGTGGCCGAGCGGTACCGCCGGACCATGAACATCAAGACGCCGAACGTCCTGGAACCGGTCGGCCGGCTCTCCGGCGGCAACCAGCAGAAGGTCGTCCTCAGCAAGTGGATCCTCACCGGTCCGGACGTCCTCATCCTGGACGAGCCCACACGCGGCGTGGACGTGGGCGCCAAGTTCGAGATCTACACCGTGATCGACCGGCTCGCCGCCGAGGGCAAGGCGATCCTCTTCATCTCCTCCGAGCTGCCCGAACTGCTCGGCATGTGCGACCGCGTGTACACCATGGCCGCCGGCCGGCTGACCGGTGAGGTCGCCCGCGAGGACGCCACCCAGGAAGTGCTGATGCGGCACATGACCCAGGACACCCCCGTACCACCCGAAGGACACCACGCATGAGCACCGACGTCAGCATCCACAAGAAAGCCACACCACCGTCGGGCGGGGGCGGTTCACCGCTGACGGGAGTCCCGGTCGTCCGGGTGCTCCTGGACGGCATACGGCGCAACATGCGCCAGTACGGCATGCTCTTCGCGCTCGGTCTGATCGTGCTCCTGTTCCAGGTCTGGACGGGGGGCGACCTGCTGCTTCCGCGCAACGTCTCCAACCTGGTGCTCCAGAACAGCTACATCCTGATCCTGGCCATCGGCATGATGATCGTCATCATCGCCGGGCACATCGACCTGTCGGTGGGTTCCCTGATGGCGCTGGTCGGAGGCGTCGGAGCGGTGCTCATGGTCGAGCACCATCTGGCCTGGCCCGTCGCCGTGGTCCTCACCCTGCTGCTCGGGGCCGTCGCCGGGGCGCTGCAGGGCTTCTTCATCGCGTACGTCGGCATCCCGTCGTTCATCGTGACGCTCGCGGGCATGCTGCTGTTCCGGGGGCTGACGGAGATCTTCCTCAAGGGCCAGACGCTCGGCCCGTTCCCGGAGGGCATGCAGCGGGTCGCCAACGGCTTCCTGCCCGAGGCGGGTCCGGAGACGAACTACCACAACATCACGCTGCTGCTGGGCCTGGGTCTGGCGGCGTACGTGGTGTTCCAGGAGCTGCGGGACCGGCGGCGGCAGCGCGAGTTCACGTTGGAGACCCTGCCGACGGGCCTGTTCGCGCTCAAGGTGACGGCGCTGGTCGCCGCCGTACTGGTCACGACCCTGCTGCTGGCGAGCTACAAGGGCGCGCCGGTGGTGCTGCTGATCCTGGCGGTGCTGCTGGTCGGCTTCGGCTACGTGATGCGCAACGCGGTCATCGGGCGCCATGTGTACGCGATCGGCGGCAACCTGCCCGCCGCGAAGCTGTCCGGGGTCAAGGACCGGAAGGTGACCTTCGCGGTCTTCCTCAACATGGGGATGCTCGCCGCGCTGGCCGGCCTGGTCTTCGCGGCGCGCTTCAACGCGGCCTCGCCGAAGGCGGGGGTGAACTTCGAACTGGAGGCCATCGCGGCCGCGTTCATCGGCGGGGCGTCGATGAGCGGCGGTGTCGGCACCGTCCTGGGGGCCATCATCGGGGGCCTGGTCCTCGGTGTGCTCAACAACGGCATGAACCTGGTCGGGGTCGGCACCGACTGGCAGCAGGTCATCAAGGGCCTGGTGCTGCTCGCGGCGGTCGGCTTCGACGTGTGGAACAAGCGGAGGGCGGGCGCCTGACCCGCCCCTGACGCGGCTGTGCCCGCCGGTTCGGTGAACCGGCGGGCACAGCCGCGTCCCCTCAGCCCCTGGTGCCGAACCGCAGGACCGTTCTCGACCGGTACGCGTCACCGGGCCGCAGCACGGTGGACGGGTCGCCGGGGCGGTTGGGCGAGTCGGGGAAGTGCTGGGTCTCCAGCGCGATGCCGGCGCCCGCCCGGTAGCGCGCACCGCCCTTGCCGACGACGGTTCCGTCGAGCTGTCCCCCGGTGTAGACCTGCAGGCCGGGTTCGGTGGTCAGCACCTCCAGGGACCGGCCCGTGGCCGGGGCGTACAGGACGGCGGCGGTGCGCGGCGCGTCGTCCCGGCGTGCCTTCAGTACGAAGTTGTGGTCGAACCCGCCTCCCGTCTCCGCGAGTTGCTGAGCGGGGCACGCCAGTGCCTCGCCGATCACGCGCGGCCGGCGCAGGTCGAAGGGTGTTCCGGTGACGGGGAGATGGGCGCCACGGGGGATGAGGTCCGGGCCGACGGGCGTGAAGTGGGTGGCCGCGATGGACAGTTCGTGGCCGAGGATGCCGCCGGCGCCCTCGCCATCGAGGTTGAAGTAGGCGTGGTTGGTCAGGCTGACCGGGGTGGCGGCGTCGGTGACCGCCGCGTAGGAGAAGGTGAGGTCGCCGTCCCTGCCGGCGAGCACGCCGACCGTGACGTCGAGGTTCCCGGGGAAGCCCTGGTCGCCGTCGGGGCTGCGGAGGTGCAGGAGCACCCCGGTCCGCTCGGGGGTGTGCACGCTTTCGGCTTCCCAGAGCCGGTTGTCGAACCCGTCCGTCCCGCCGTGCAGGCAGTGGCCGTTCTCCTGCGTCGTCAGCCGGTGGGGCGTGCCGTCCAGGGTGAACCGGCCGTGTGCGATGCGATTGGCGTAGCGGCCTACGGTGGCGCCGAAGTACCGGGCGGCGGTGGCTGTCTGGGCCGGGTCGGCGGGCGCCAGGACGACGTCGGCCATGTCGCCGTTCCGGTCCGGCACCCAGAGGCCGTGGAGGCGGGCACCACGCGTGTGCACCTCCGCCACGATCCCGCCGGGGAAGCCGAAGGTCCACCGCTGCCCGGAGTACGCGTCGGGGCGGCAGACGGGTGGGCCTCCGGCGAAGAGGGCCGTGGAGGAGGTCGGAGGAGTTCTCTCGGACTGATACACACCTAGCATTGTGAGCGCTCACTCAAGTTGCCTCAACCCTTTGTCAAGGTCTTGCAGCAGCATCAAGGACCCCTCAGGTGAGCGATAACAACGTCCATGGGGCGGTGCCGGTGGACTTCTGCCGGTCCACGGCGGAGAGCAGTTGTCAGCCCTCACCCGGGGCTCGTCGATGAAGACCTCGCCGAAGGCGTTGAGGCCGGTGCCGTCGAACAGCGGCTTCCGGTCGGCGCATCCGCAGACGCACGGCGGTAGTTCGTCCCGCTGCTCGCCGGCGCGACGGCGGAGTCGGACGACGCGACGAGGGCGGCGCGGGCGGCCAGGGCCTCGGCGGGCGGGGCGGCGGCGGGGCCGGCCTTGACGATGGCGGCCCAGTAGCGGTCACCACCGCCCAGGTGCCGGGCGAGGTCGTACGGATTCCAGCCGGGGCAGCCCGGCACGGGGGCGTCGAAGCCGGGCGCGGAGGCCATCGCGGCGCGGAAGGCCGCGGACCGCTCGTCGACGAGCCGCAGCAGACCGGTGAAGTCATGAGGTGGGGTCACCGGGACCGCCTGTCACCGGGACCGACCCACAGGCCATCGATTCCCGCACACCCGCCCCCCGCGCACACCTGCCCCCCTCGCCTAAAATTTTGCCCGGCCTGCAAAATTGCATAGCATGCACCTTCATGAGCGACGACCCGCCCCTCGGGCTGCGTGAACGCAAGAAGCGCGCCACGCGTGACGCCCTGGCGGGCGTGGCCCTGCGCATGGCCGCCGAACGCGGCTTCGAGCACGTGACCGTGGAAGCGGTCACGGACGCCGTCGGGGTCTCCGTGCGCACGTTCTTCAACTACTTCCCGTGCCTGGAGGACGCGATCACGCGCCCCGTCCAGGAGAACGCCGAGCGGACCCGCCGGGCCGTACTCGGCGCCCCCGGGCACCTGACCGCGCTCGAAGCCCTCAGCGAGGCCATCGCCCAGGAGCTCGCCTCCATCGAGGAGGACCACGAGCGCTGGGAGCTCCAGCTGGAGGTGCTGAAGAAGAGCCCGGCCCTCCTCCCCAACTTCCTGGCCGCCCGGGGCGCCGACGAGAACGCCATGGTCGCCGTCGTCGCCGAACGCCTCGGCCAGGACCCCGAGACCGACCTCCACCCCCGGCTCCTCGCACACGTGGCCCTGGCCGCGGTGCGCGCCGCGGTCGAGGTCTGGGTGGCCACGGGCCGTACCCGTACCTTCCAGAGCCTGTACCGCGAGGCGTTCGCCTCACTGGCCGCCGGTCTGAAGGGCTGAGCCGCCCGGCGCACCCCGCCTACCCGCTCGTCACCCACCGCACCACCCTCCGCGCCGCGCCACTGGGCGCGGAGCCAGTCACCAGAGAATGAGGAACGTCAGCCGATGACCGCTGCCGTCACACCCGAAGCCGGCACCGCCGGTACGACCGAGGGGGTCGCGTCAGGCATGACGCGCCGCCAGATACTCCAGGCCATGTCGGGCCTGATGGCCGGCATGTTCGTCGCCATCCTGGCCTCCACGGTCGTGTCCAACGCCCTGCCCCGGATCATCGCCGACCTGCACGGCACCCAGTCCTCGTACACCTGGGTGGTCACGGCCGAACTCCTCGCCATGACGGCGACCGTCCCGATCTGGGGCAAGCTCTCGGACCTGTACGACAAGAAGCTGCTCATCCAGCTCTCGCTGTCGATGTTCGTCGTCGGCTCGCTCGTCGCCGGCTTCTCGCACAGCGTCGGGCTGCTCATCGTCAGCCGTGTCGTCCAGGGCATCGGCGCGGGCGGTCTCACCGCCCTCGCCCAGGTCGTGATGGCGGCGATCATCCCGCCGCGTGAACTCGGCCGCTACTCCGGCATCTTCGGTGCCGTCTTCGCCGTGGGCACGGTCGCGGGTCCGCTGATCGGCGGGGTCCTCGTGGACACCTCGTGGCTGGGCTGGCGCTGGTGCTTCTTCATCGGCGTGCCCTTCGCGCTGCTCGCGATCGTGCTGCTGCAGCTCACGCTCAAGCTGCCCACGATCCGCCGCGAGGTCAAGATCGACTACGTCGGAGCCGTCCTCATCATGAGCGGGGTCAGCTCGCTGCTGCTGTGGGTGACCCTCGCGGGCAACCGCTTCGACTGGGCGTCCTGGCAGACGGCCGCGCTCGTCTCCGCCGGTGTGGTCCTGCTGGCCGCCGCGGTGTGGGTCGAGTCCCGGGTGGCGGAACCGATCATCCCGCTGGGCATCTTCCGCAACCGCACCGTGGCACTGACGACGCTGGCGAGCCTGCTGGTCGGTGTCGCCATGTTCGGCGGCACGGTGTTCCTCTCGCAGTACTTCCAGATCTCGCTGGGCAAGTCCCCGACGACCGCGGGCCTGATGAGCCTGCCGATGATCCTCGGCCTGATGATCTCGACCACCGTGGCCGGGCAGATCATCTCCGCCCGGGGCAAGTGGAAGGGCTTCCTCATCGCGGGCGGCGTCATCATGACCGCGGGCATGGGGCTGCTCTCCACGATCGGCGCCGACTCCTCGTTCGGCCTGCTCAGCGTCTACATGGTGGTCCTCGGCGTCGGCGTCGGCATGCTGATGCAGAACCTCGTGCTGGCCGCCCAGAACGACGTGCCCGCCTCCGAACTCGGTGCGGCCACCTCGGTCCTGTCGTTCTTCCGCAGCCTCGGCGGCGCCATCGGTACGAGCGCGCTGGGCGCGGTCCTCGGCCACCGGGTGGCCCAGGAGCTGGAGAAGGGCTTCGGCGGGGCGGCCGGCGGCGGCACCGGCGGCGGTGTCCCCGAGCTCAGCAAGCTGCCGGAGCCGGCGCGCGTCATCGTGGAGAACGCGTACGGCGTCGCCACCGCCGACGTCTTCCTGATCGGCGCCCCCTTCGCGTTCCTGGCGCTCGTCGCGGTGCTCTTCATCAAGGAGAAGCCGCTGCGCACCCAGAGCGGCATGGAGCGCCTGGCGGAGGAGACCGCGGCGGCGTCCCAGCCCGCAGCGCCCTCCGCGCACTGATCGCGGCCGTCCGGGGCCCGGGCGGCCCCGGACGGCCCGCCGGCCGCGCCGCCTGTCATGGTGTCGGGATGACGGACACCACCGACAGCCGCGCGGCCGACCCCTTCCCCTGCTTCCCCGGCCAGTTCGCCCGCACCCGGCGCTTCTCGCTGGGTGTGCCCCGGCAGTTCACCGTCTCCCCGGACGGTGAGCGCGTCCTGTTCGTCCGGGGCACGTCGGGCACCGACCCGGTGAGCCGGCTCTGGCTGTACGAGGACGGCACGGAACGGCTGCTCGCCGACCCGCTCGCGCCGGGCTTCGCGGAGGACTCCCCCGGGGAGGTCCCGCCGGAGGAGCGGGCCCGGCGGGAACGCGCCCACGAGACCTCCTCCGGAGTGGTCTCGTACGCCACCGACGCCTCGGTGCGCCTGGCGGCCTTCGCCCTCGCGGGCACACTCCGGACCGTCCGCACCGACGGCTCCGCGCCCCGCCGCCTGCCGACGTCCGGCCCCGCCGTCGATCCCCGCCCCTCCCCGGACGGCTCGCTGATCGCGTACGTCTCCGGCGGCGCACTGCGTACGGTACGGGCGGACGGCACCGGGGACCGCGCGCTCGCGGGACCGGACGGCGCGCACGTCACGTACGGCCTGTCCGACCACGTCTCGCAGGAGTCCATCGGCCGTACGCGCGGCTACTGGTGGTCCCCCCGTGGCGACGCCCTCCTGGTCGCCCGCACCGACACCACCGGCGTCCGGCGCCGCTACCTCACCGACCCCGCGCACCCCGAGCGCCCGCCCCGCGAGATGGCGTACCCGGCCGCCGGGACCCCCAACGCGAAGGTCTCACTGCACCTCGTGCGGCTGTCCGGGGAGCACACCGCCGTCCGGCTCCCCGGCGCGGCGGGCGACGGGCATCCCGAAGCCGCCTGGACGGACCGGGCATTCGAGTACGTGGTGGCGGCGGACTGGGACGACCGGGGCCCTCTGGTTGCCGTGCAGAGCAGGGACCAGCGCTCCGTGCACGTGCTGGCGGTGGACGAGGCGACCGGCGCCACCAGGACCCTGCACCGCGCCCACGATCCCGCCTGGGTCGCCCTGCGCCCGGGCACTCCGCTGCGCCTGCCGTCCGGCGCGCTCGTCGTCCCCGCGCATCCCGGCGGCGACACCCAGGGCCTGGACATCGGCGGCACCCCGACGCCTCCGGGCCTGGAGGTGCGCGAGGTGCTCGGCACGGCGGACGGACGGGTGTACTTCACGGGCGGCGACGAGCCCACCGAGGTCCACGTCTGGTCCTACGGCACGGCCGGGGGCCTCGCCCGGGTGTCCGACGCGCCCGGGGTGCACACCGCCGCCGTCGGGGGCCCGGTGGTGGTCCTCGACAGCCGGACGCCGGACGGCCATACGGTGACCGTGCTGCGGCACGGCGCGGCGACGGGGCGGATCGCCGTCCTGGCCGAGGAACCGCTCGTCACCCCGCGCCCCCTGGCCCTGAGTCCGGGCGCGCGCGAGTTGCGCAGCCGCCTCTACCTGCCGTCCTGGCACCGGCCCGGCGACGGACCGCTGCCGGTGCTGCTGAGCCCGTACGCCGGTCACGGCATGCAGGTCGTGCTGAAGGTGCGGGCGTGGTGGACGGCGGTGGCCCAGTGGTTCGCGGAGCAGGGGTTCGCGGTCCTCGTGACGGACGGGCGGGGCACGCCGGGGCGCGGCGATGCGTGGGAGAAGGCGGTGCACGGCGACCGGCTGACGGCCGTGCTGGAGGACCAGATCGACGCCCTGCACGCGGTGGCCGCCGACCGCCCCGAGCTGGACCTGGCCCGGGTGGCGATGCGCGGCTGGTCGTTCAGCGGGTATCTCGCGGCGGCGGCGGTGCTCCGGCACCCGGAGGTCTTCCACGCGGCGGTGGCGGGCGCGGCCCCGGCGGACCGGCGGCTCTACGACACCCACTGGGAGGAGCGCTTCCTGGGTCACCCGGACGTGATGCCGGAGAACTACGACCGCAGTTCCCTGCTGGCGGAGGCCGCGTCGCTGACCCGGCCGCTGATGCTGGTGCACGGGCTCGGCGACGACAACGTCTGCGTGGCACACACCCTGCGCCTGTCCTCGGCCCTGCTCGCCGCGGGCCGCCCGCACACGGTCCTGCCGCTGTCCGGGGCCGGTCACCTGGTGGGCCGGGACCGCACGGCGAGCGGGCTGCTGCGGCTGGAGCGGGACTTCCTGCGGAACGCGCTGCGGGTCTGACGGCGCGCCCCTTCACCTCACGGGGTCGTCCGGCTCACCCCAGGGGCTGTCCGGCCCCTCCCGCGGGGTCGTCTCCGGCTCACCCCAGGGGGTCGTCCAGCTCCCGCCCCGCCTCGCGCAGCGCCGCGACCGCCGCGCGGACCGAGGGCCGCCGGTCCGCGTCCGTCCGCCACACCGCGTGGACATGGCGGCGCATCCGCTGGCGCACCGGCACCAGCCGTACCCCGTCGGGCACGGGTCCCCGCCCCAGCCGGGGCGCCACGCACACGCCCATCCCCGCGGCGATCAGCGCGAGTTGGGTGTGGTGTTCACCCGCGAGGTGGGCGATGCGCGGTTCGATGCCCTTGGAGCGGAGCGTGAACATCAGCCAGTCGTAGCAGAATTCGCCCTCGGGCCAGGACACCCAGTCGTCGTCCGCGAAGTCCTCCAGGTCCACTTCGGGCCGCCCGGCGAGCGGATGGCTCGCCGGCATCGCGATGTCCGGGGCGTCGTCCAGCAGTTCCGCCCGGGTCAGCCCGCCGGGCACAGGGAGCCGCTTGTTGCTCCAGTCCAGGACCACCGCGAGATCGATGTCACCCCGGAGCACCGCCCGGATGCCGGCCTCGGGCTCCAGTTCCAGGGTGCGCACCCGCAGTTCGGGGTGGCCGGTGCGGAGGGCGAGCAGCGTCGAGGGGAAGAGGCCGCGCGCGGCCGTGGGGAACGCGCCGAGCCGGATCTCCCCCACGACCTCACCGCGCTGGGCCTCGATGTCGGACTGCGCCAGCTCGACCTGCGAGAGGATGCGGGCCGCGTGGTCGGCGAGCAGCCGGCCCGCGTCGGTGAGCCGCACCCCGCGCCCGTTCCTGGCGAGGAGCTGCTGGCCGACCTCGCGCTCCAGCTTCGCCATCTGCTGCGAGACGGCCGAGGTCGTGACGTGCAGCCCCTCGGCGGCGCCGCTGACCGAACCGAGCCTGGCCAGGGCGTCCAGGGTACGCAGGCGCTCCAGGTTCAACATGTAAGCGATGCTACGTGAAGCAACGTACAAAATCTCACTTGTGCTACGAGGTGGAGGCGGCGATCGTGGTCACCATGAGCGCCCCGACCGCACCGAGAGCCACCCCCGAGCCGTGCCCTGCCGTACTTCCCGAGCCGCCGGACGCCCCCACCGGGCGGCCGGCCCTGGACTGGCGGCTGCGCTTCGCGGCGCTCTCGCTGATCTGGGGCTTCAGCTTCCTCCTGATCAAGGTGGGGACCGACGCGTACGCCCCGTTCCAGGTGACCCTGGGGCGGCTCCTGTCGGGCACGGCGGTCCTGGCGGTGGTCATGGCGGTGAAGCGGGAGCGGCTGCCGCGGTCCGCCCGGACGTGGGGCCATCTGGCGGTGGCGGCCTTCTTCCTGAACGCCCTGCCGTTCTCCCTGTTCGCCTACGCCGAGCTGTCCATCCCGTCGACGCTGGCGGGCATCTGCAACGCGACCTCGCCACTGTGGGGCATGGCGCTGTCGCTCGTCGCCCTCTCGGAGGACCGGCCGACCCGCCGCCGCGTCGCCGGTCTCGGCCTCGGCTTCGTCGGCGTCCTGACGGTGCTGGGCGCCTGGCAGGGCTTCTCCGGGCTGGACTTCAGCGGCACCGCGATGGCGCTCCTGGCCTCGCTGAGCTACCCGGTCGGCTGGATCTACGTCCGCCGGACGCTGGCCGGCAGCGGCGCGTCGACCCTCGCGCTCACCGGCGGCCAGCTCTTCCTGGGCACCGTACAGCTCGCGGTCGTCACCCCGCTGTTCACCACCGTCCCGGGCGGCTTCCCGGTCCTGCCCACGCTGGCCGTCGTCGCGCTCGGGGCGCTGGGCACGGGGCTGGCGGTGCTGCTCCAGTACGGCCTGGTCAACGAGGTCGGACCGACCACCGCGCAGATGGTCACCTACTTCATCCCGGTCATCGCCACGGCGGCGGGCGTGGCCGTGCTCGGCGAGCAGCTGAGCTGGAACACCCCCGTCGGCGCGCTCGTCGTCCTGGCCGGAGCCGCGCTCACCCAGAGCCGACGGCGCGCCTGAGGGACCGGGGCCTCATCCGCACCGCCGGGGCCTCATCCGCACCGCCGGGGGCCTCACCCTCGACGCCGGGATCCGGAACCTCATCCGTAGCTCAGCGGCCTCGCCGGCCCCGCCGCCCGCGCCACCGCGTCGGCCAGCGGCGCGATGTCGGCGTCGGTGAGCGGGGAGACGGTGATCCGGACCGCCTGGGGCGCGGCGATACGGAACCGGGCCCCGGGCGCCACCGCCCAGCCCGCCTGCAACAGCCGGGCCACCGCCCCCGTCTCGTCGCTCACCGGCACCCACACGTTCATCCCGCTGCGCCCGTAGGCCGCCACGCCCCGCTCCGTCAGCGCCCGGACGAGGGCGTCCCGGCGGCGGGCGTAGGACCGGGCCACCGCGCGCGAGTCCACGGCGCCGGTGTTCCACAGGTGCACCACGGTCCGCTGCAGCAGCCGGCTGACCCAGCCGGGCCCGAGCCGCTGGCGGCCGGCCACCCGGTCGACCGTGACCGCGTCCCCGGTCAGCACCGCGACCCGCAGGTCCGGCCCGTACGCCTTGGCCACCGAGCGGACGAACGCCCACCGGCCCGTGGCCCCGGCCAGCGGGTGCAGCGGCTGGTCCACGATGGCGTGGCCGTGGTCGTCCTCGACGAGGAGGACGTCCGGGTGCCGGGCGAGGACGGCCCGCAGCCGCCCCGCCCGGTCCTCGGAGACCGTGGCCCCGGTCGGGTTCTGCGCCCGGTCCGTGATCACGACGGCCCGCGCACCGGCCTGGAGCGCCGCCTCGAGCGCGTCCGGCAACGGCCCGTCCTCGTCCAGCGCCATCGGCACGGGCCGCATGCCGAGCGCGGGCACCAGGTCCAGGAGTCCGCCCCAGCCGGGGTCCTCGACCGCGACCCGGTCGCCCGGCCTGAGGTGGGCGGAGAGCACCCGCTCGATCGCGTCCAGCGAACCGGAGGCGGCGGCCACCGGTCCGGCGGGCACCCCGTCGGCGTCCATCGCGGCGCGCGCGAGCGCGGCGAACTCCGGGTCCACGGCGGCCTCGCCGTACAGCCCGGGCTCGTGCGCGTACGCCTCGGCGACCGCCGCGAACGCCTCGCCGAGGCGCGGGAGCAGCGCCGGGTCGGGGCTGCCGTCGCCCAGGTCCCGCACCCCGGGCGGCGCCTCGACCCGCATCGAACCGCGCGCGGTGCTCGCGGGGCGCGGCCTGATCCGGCTGCCCCGGCGCCCGGCGGTCTCGATCACCCCGCGCTCGCGCAGGGTGCGGTAGGCCGCCGCGACGGTGTTCGGGTTCACCTCCAGCCGGGCCGCCAGCTCCCGCATGGGAGGCAGCACATGACCCGGCGGCAGCTCGCCCGAAGCGACCCCGCGTTCGACGCTGGCGGCGATTTCCTGTGCACGCCGCCCACTGATCCGATACTCTCCTAGCACAAACAACAGTATGCACTAGTGCAATGGAGTCCGCAATGCCGGAGACCGCTCCCCAGCAGACCACGTCCCCGGACCATTCATCCGGCTACGAGCCGACGGACCGCAGCATCCCCACCCGGTCGCGGGACCGCGCCGCCTACGACCGGGAGACGGTCCACTCGATACTCGACGCCGCCTACCTCTGCCACCTCGGCTTCGTGCGCGACGGCGCTCCGGTCGTGCTGCCGACGCTCTTCGGCCGGGTCGGCGAGCGCCTGTACGTGCACGGCTCGACCGGCTCGCGGCCACTGCGGGCGGCCGGGAGCGGCGACGAGGGGCTGCCCGTGTGCCTGACGGTGACCCATGTCGACGGCCTGGTGCTGGCCCGTGCGGCCTTCCACCACTCGCTCAACTACCGGTCGGTGGTCGTCCACGGCACCGCGTACACCGTGACCGATCCGGAGGAGCGGCGCATCGCCCTGGACGCGATCCTGGACCAGGTGGTGGCGGGGCGCTCGAAGGACTCGCGGCCCGCCGACGCCAAGGAACTGGCCGCCACCGCCGTCGTCCGGCTGGAGCTGCGGGAGGTCTCCGCCAAGATCCGCACGGGCGGCCCGAACGACGACCCCCGGGACCTCGGCCTGCCGTACTGGTCCGGCGTCGTCCCCGTCGTCCCGGCCTACGGCACCCCGGTCCCGGCGGACGACCTGGACCCGTCGATCGGCGTACCGGCGTACCTGCCCTAGAGCCGGGCGTCGGAGCGATCCCCGACAGCCTCCGGCGCTCCCGCCCCCGAGGCCACCGGCCCGGAGGGCGGCCGGGGCGTGGCCGACTGCGCGATGAGCGCGCCGGCCAGGACGAGCGCGCCGCCGATGAGCTGCGGCGCGGCCAGGTGCTCACCGAGGAGGACCCAGGCGAGGACGGTGGCGATGACCGCTTCGAGGCAGGCGACGACGCCCGCGACGGCCGGGGAGAGCAGGCGTACGGAGATCACCCCGGTGACGTACGCGAGGACGGTGGCCAGGAGCACGATCCAGACGAGCAGCAGCCAGGCCGGGACCCGGGCACCGTCCATGACCGCGTCGCCGCCGAGCACCGACCGGTCCATGTCCCAGGGGCGGGCGATCACGGTGAGCACGAGGGCGCCGATCAGCAGCCCGTACGCGATGACGCCGACCGGGTGCGGGGGTTCGGCCCCGCCCGGTGACGCCTGCCCGCCGCCCTGGTCGGAAAGGATGAAGTAGCCGACCTGGCAGCAGGCCGCGCCGAGCGCGAGGACCAGCCCGACCGCGTCGAAGCCGAGTCCGGCCCACACCTCGACCACGCAGGCGAGGCCGCCGACCGCGAGAACGACCCCGAGCGCCGCCGCCCGCGTGACCGGCCGCCGCTGCACGAAGCGCACCCAGCCGAGGACGAGCGCCGGGGCGAGGTATTCCACGAGGAGCGCGACGCCCACCGGGATCCGGGAGATGGCGGCGAAGTAGCAGGCTTGCACGCCCGCGACGGCGAGCAGTCCGAAGCCGAGCAGGAGCACGGGCCGGCGGCGCACCAGCGCCCGGTGGCGCCAGGCCACCGGCAGCATGACGAGCGCGGCGCCCGCCACCCGCAGCCAGACCACGTGGAGCGGGTCGAGCCCCGCCTCGATCAGCGGCTTGGCCGCCACTCCGGAACCGCCGAACGCGAAGGCCGAGGCGAGGGCGAGTCCCAGGCCGGCGCTTCTCCCCTGAGACGCGTGCATCGGCACATCATGACAGCTGCGGTCAGGAGCGTCACCCCGGTGACACCTGACGCGTGCGGCACTCCGCGGGACGGGGCAACCGAGCCCCCGCCCGTACACGTCCCACAGGACGGAGCGGGTTGTTCGCGGTGCGGCGGGAGGGGGCCGGGTGAGCTGGCTGGTGTCCCTGCCGGCGCTCGACGGGCGCGAGTACGTCTACCAGGTCCACGCGCCACTGGACGCCCTGCCGGCGGATCTGTTCTGGTGCGCGTTCCACTGCCACGACGACGGACCGCACCCCCGCGCCTCCGACCGCTTCGACGCCGCGCGGATCTGGCCCGTCACGACGGACGCGTAGACGGCGTGGAGCCCGGCGGCGCAGGCCACCGGGCTCCGTCCGCACCGGCCCACGGCGGGGCTCAGTGCTCGTCGGCGAGGATGAGGTACAGCTTCTTGCGGGCCTCGTTGATGACGGCGACCGCCTTGTCGCGCTGATCGGCCGAACCGGTCTTCCAGACCTGGCCGAACGCCTCCATCAGACCGAACCCGGCCTGCCTGACCTCGTTCATGCTCTCCCAGTCGACACCGCGTCCGGCCTCTTCCCAGGGCGCCTCGGACCCGGTCTCGGCCTCGGTGCGACCGGTGTCGGTGAGCGTGAACAGCTTCTTGCCGCCCTCGCTCGCGCTGGTGATCAGCCCCTCGTCCTCCAGCAGCTGAAGGGTCGGGTACACCGAGCCGGGGCTGGGCCGCCAGGCCCCTCCGCTGCGCTCGCCGATCTCCTGGATCATCTCGTACCCGTGCATCGGCCGGTCCTTGAGCAGCGCCAGGATCGAGGCGCGCACATCACCGCGCCGCGCCCTTCCCCGGCCGCCACCCCGGCCCCGCCCGCCCCCGAAGGGCCCGCCGCCGAACGGCGGCCCGAACGGCCCGAATGCCGCCCGGTGCCCCTCGAAACCGCCGGGGCGCCCCTCGGGTCCGTACGGGCCACGCCCGTGACCACGCCCATGTTCATGCTCGAATCCACGTGCCCTCATGACGCACTCCTTTGTCTACATCGATCTGTTTCCTATCGCTGTACTGTCGCGATGCCTCAACGATATATCGGAAAGGATTGCATGACAACCCCGGAGCGGCCCGCCCCGCACATCGGGCGCCGTAGCCTTCTGCCCATGCCGCGCAAAGCGAGGAAGGCCCGGCGGCTGGTCGCCGACGGGCACACGTATCTGTGGACGCTGCGTCACCTGCACGACGACGGCCGTTCCTGCCGCCAGGTCCTCACGCTGCACCGGCAGCCGGCCGGTTCCGGCGGGTCGCTGCGCATCGTCTTCGCCGAGGGCCCGGACCGGTACGTCCCGGGCGGGGCTCCCCTGGGCTCCGGAGACGTGGGATACGTCCGGGGCGCCTCCCTCAACCTGCACGAACCGGGCGCCGTCCGCGCCCTGCTCGACGTGGCCGCCGCCCGCGGATGGCAGCCGGACGACCGGCGTCGGACGGAGGTGGACGGCTGGCCCCTACTGGAGGCTGCGGCGGCCCTGCGCGCGACGTGACCGCGCCCTCATCGCCCCCGCAGCCCCAGCAGGTACACCGCCGTCACCGCGACCCCCCGGTCCCCGTCCTCCGCAAGCTCCCCGAGCGCCCGGGTCGCCGTCGGGCCCGGGATGTCCGCCAGTGCCTGGGTGAGGCGGCGGCGGGCCGGTGCGTCGAGGGTGGTGTCGGCGAGGCGCTCGACGAGCGCGGTGGCGATCCGCTCGGCCGTATCCGGACCGGCTGCCAGCACACCCAGCGCGTCGGCCGCGTCCACGTCCCGCACCGCGTCCGCGACCATGTCGATGAGCGTCGGGACCGCCTCGGCCACCCCGCGCGCACCGAGCGCCGGCGCCGCGAACTGGCGTACCGCGACATCGGGATGCCCGAGGGCGTCGCGCAGCAGGGCGCTCGCCGCCTCGCCCGGAATCCCGGCGACCGCCCGCACCGCGCGGGCGCGCACCGCCGCGACGGGCGAGTCCAGGCCCTCAGCCAGCAGGGCGAGCCCGTCGCCCGTCCGCGCCAGCGCCCACCGCAGCGCACCGGCCACGCTCGGGTCCCGCTCGCTCAGCACCGCCTCGACCAGGGCCTCCACCGGCACGGGCGCCTCGCCCGCCGAGGAGAGAGCCGCCCGCTGCCGGGTCCCCGGGCTGGCGGAGCCCAGCGCCTGGAGAAGGGCGACGGTGCGCAGGACACCCTCCCAGTCCCCGGGCTCGGCGGCGCCGATCCGGCTGAGCCGGGTCAGCAGCTCCGTCTCGCTCGCGATGCGTTCCCGGGTCCGCCGGACGAGGTCGTCCACGAGACCGGCCGGGCTGAAGCCGGGATCGTCCAGGGCGCGCCCCACCTCACGCAGCGAGAGGCCGAGGGACCGCAGGCTCTCGATGTGGAAGATGCGCCGGACGTCCTCACCGGAGTACTCGCGGTATCCGACGTCGTTGCGCCCCGTGGGCCGCACGAGCCCCAGCGACTCGTAATGCCGGAGCATGCGCGCGCTGACCCCGGACCGCCGCGCCACCTCACCGATCAGCACCATCCCTCACCCCTCCCGACCGTACGCCCCGAGGGCCACCCTCCGCTTCGCCTCCTCGATCGCGAGGTCGAACCCGGCGTCCGGGTCGCGCCGCAGCTCCTCGGTGGCGAGCGCGTGCTCGCGGACGCGGGGCTCGGGGTGCGCGGCGGCGGCGTCCAGCGCCGGAGCGGCCGCCGCCCCCAGTGCGATCAGCGCCCGGCTGAGGCTCAGCCGCGTCTCACGTCCGCCGCGCCCGAGCTGCCCGGCCAGCACCTCCGCGAGTGCGGGCGCCTCGTCCTCGGGCACGAGGACGACCGCGGTGCGCCAGGCGGCGCGCGCCACCTCCTCGTCGGTGTCGGTGAGCAGGGCCCGGGTGATCGCCGGCCAGGCCCGCCGGTCCCCGGTCTTGGACAGCGTGTGCAGGGCCTGGCCGCGCGCCTGCGGGCGCTCCGAGCGGAGCTCGCCGACGAGCCTGGGCACCGTCAGGTCCCGCGGGTGCCGGGTGAGCGCCCAGGTCAGCATCTCCCGTACGGAGAAGTCCGGTTCGGTCGCGCACCGCTCCACGAGCCGGTCCACCAGCCGTGCGTCGGGCGCCGATCCGACCGCCAGCGCGGTCCGCAACCGCACCGACGCGTCACCATGCTCCAGCCCGCGCAGCGCGCGTGTGATGTCCGTGTCCTCGTTCGCCGTGGTCATCGGGACCACCTCCTCACGGCCGAGTGAAGCGCTTGTCACCGTGACAAGGTCAAGCCGGGCGCGGTTTCGGTGCCACCGGTCCGGGATTGGCCTTGGTTCCCGGCCGGGACGGAGCCCTACGGTCGGCGCATGAGGATTCGCACCGTAGACGCGTTCACCGACCGCCCCTTCACCGGCAACCCCGCCGGCGTCCTGCTGTTCGGCCCCGAGGGCTTCCCCGAGGACTCCTTCCTCCAGCAGGTCGCCGCCGAGCTGAACCTCTCCGAGACCGCGTTCGCCCATCCGCTGCCGCCGGGCGGCGAGGCGGACTGGGCGCTGCGCTGGTTCACCCCGGTCACCGAGGTGGACATGTGCGGCCACGCCACCCTCGCCACGGCCCATGTCCTGCACACCACGGGCGCCGCCACGGGCACGGTCCGCTTCGCCGCCCGGTGCGGCACGCTGACGTCGGCCGCCCACCCGGACGGCTCCCTCACGCTCGACTTCCCGACCGCCCCGCTGACCCCCGAGCCGGCCCCGGACGGCCTCGCGGAGGCCCTGGGCGCGGAGCCGGTGTCGGTGCACGACACCGGCGCGCAGGTCGGGGACCTGCTGGTGGAGCTGGCGGACGAGGCGGCCGTACGGGCTTTGGCCCCGGACTTCGCGGCGCTGGCCGCCCTCTCGCGGCGCGGCGTCATCGCCACGGCCGCCTCCACGCCGATGCGTGCGTACGACTACGTCTCGCGCGGCTTCTTCCCGGCCGTGGGCATCGACGAGGACCCGGTGACCGGCAGCGCGCACACCGCTCTCGCCCCGTTCTGGTCGGCCCGGCTCGGCCGCGACCGGCTGACCGGGCTCCAGGTCTCCGCCCGCTCCGGTCTCGTACACACCTCGTTGCGCGGCGCGCGCACCCTGCTGACCGGCCGCGCGGTCACGGTGCTGGACGGCGAACTCCTCGTCGGCCCGTGACACCGGGGCTCACGGCGTGGGCAGCCAGCCCACCTTCCCGGCGAGCAGGGCGTACCCGACGAACGCGCCGATGTCCAGCAGCGCGTGCGCCGCGACGAGGGGGCCCACCCGCTGCCAGCGCCGGTACAGCAGCACGAAGACGACGCCCATCACCATGTTGCCGATGAAGCCGCCGATGCCCTGGTAGAGGTGGTACGAGCCACGCAGCACCGAACTCGCCAGCAGTGCCGCCATCGGCGTCCAGCCCAGCTGCCCCAGCCGGCGCAGCAGGTATCCGACGACGATCACCTCTTCCAGTACGGCGTTCTGGAGGGCCGACAGGATGAGCACGGGGAACTTCCACCACACGTCGGGCAGTGACTCGGGCACGACGGTGAGGTTGAAGCCGGCCGCCCTGGCCACCAGGTAGAAGGCCAGCCCGGCGCTGCCGATGCCCGCCGCGACGACCGCGCCCCGGGCCGCGTCCTGTCCGGGCCGGGTGCGGTCGAAGCCGAGGACCCGCAGCCCGGTCCCTTCCCGGATGAGCAGATGCGCCACCAGCGCGACGGGCACCAGCGCGCTCGCGATACCGAAGAGCTGCCAGGCGAGATCCAGCCAAGGGCGGCCCGGGGCGGCCGAGCTGTTGAGGGTCGCCGCCTGGTCCTTCAAACCCCCTGGTTTCGTCAGCGATCCGACAAAGCTGATAAGGGCGGATACGCCGCTCGCCCCCAGCGAGAGCGCCAGTACCAGCACCGTCTCGGACCGGAGAATCCGTTGTGACACGGCCTCCTGGGGAAAAGAATCAGCCACGCGCCCCGCCTCCACCTGTACACCTGCCCTCAGTTGTGCATTCGCGTCCCACGCCCTTCACCGCCCCGCTAGGGTCTCGAATGCAGGTACGAAGATCATGCGCGACTGGCCGGGGGACGAGCGCCATTGCCGATGGCGTGGTCCCCCTTTTCCTTGTACATCCTCAAGGAGGGGCACCACCGACATGGGACGTCACAGCTTGCCCGATGACCGACCGGCGGCCGGAGGCGGGGACCGTCCACCGCGCCGCCGCCGGAACGTGGCCATCGCCACCGTGCTCGTCCTCGTCGTGGCGGGGGGAGCGGCGGTCGCCGTGCAGGGCGGTCTGCTCCCGTTCTCCACGTCGTGCGAGGAGGGTGCCGTCCACCTGTCGATGGCCGCCTCCCCGGACATCGCTCCCGCCGTACGTGCCATCGCCGACCGGGCGCGTACGGACGAGGTGCGCTCGGACGGGCGCTGCGTCGACGTGGACGTGGTGGCCCGCGACTCGTACAAGGTCGCGGACGCGCTCGCGAGCGGAGGCCGTCCCGACTACCAGATATGGCTCCCCGACTCGGACCTGTGGCTGACGAGGGCCAAGGGCGCCGGGGACGGCACCCCCATCACCCCCGGTGCCTCCGTCGCCACCTCACCGGTCGCGCTCGCCGGCGTCCCCCGCGCC
Source organism: Streptomyces sp. DT224 (assembly GCF_049844595.1). Lineage (NCBI taxonomy): Bacteria > Bacillati > Actinomycetota > Actinomycetes > Kitasatosporales > Streptomycetaceae > Streptomyces > Streptomyces sp. DT224. Next base: position 18,388 of record NZ_JBNCLI010000015.1, on the reverse strand, counting down.
GCCAAGAGCCTCGGCTGGCCGAAGAAGACGTACACCTGGGCCGAGTTGACGGGCGCGGCCATGCAGTCCGACCGGGTACGTCTCGGCTCCGCCGACCCCGCACGCTCGGCGACCGGCCTGCTGGCCCTCAACAGCATCGGCGTCTCCGCCGGGAAGCAGGGCGGCGACAGCGACACCCGGGTCGCGGCCACCGCGAAGCTGCTCGCCCAGCGGATGTCCGACGGGGACACCCAGGTCGTGGCGACCCTGCCGCAGGACGGCTCGGGCGCCGAGGCGGGCAACCCGGCGCGCAACCAGGCGGTGCTCCTCTCCGAACAGGCCGCCTTCGCCCACAACGCCGAGTCGACGGCCGACGGCAAGCTGGACCTGTTCTATCCCGAGGACGGGACCCCCCTGCTCAACTACCCGCTCACGATGGTGGACGAGCGCCACCAGTCCACGGACGAGAGCCGGGCGGCGCTGCGGTTCATGATCCTCCTCTCCGAGGAGAGCTCCGTACGCACCTTCCGGGAGCACGGCTTCCGGACCACGTACGGAACGGCGGACGGGAAGCTGGTCGCGGCGGCGGGCGGCCGGTCGCCCCAGCCGTACGACGCCACGCAGCCGCCCGCCCCGACGGACGAGGCGCTCCAGGAGACGCTCGGCATGTGGACGATCACCGTGCAGAGCGCGCGGCTCACCACCGTGGTCGACGCCTCCGGTTCCATGGCCGCGACGGTGCCGGGCCGCAGCCGGTCCCGGATGGACGTCACCAAGGCGTCGCTGATCCAGGCGCTGGACCAGTTCACCCCGGACGACGAGGTCGGACTCTGGGAGTTCGCGACCACGCTCGACGGGGACAAGGACTACCGCCGGCTGGTGACGACCGCCAGGCTCGGCGACCCCGTGAAGGGCGGCGGCACCCACCGGGAGAAGCTCGCCGCCGCCTTCGCCGCGCTGCGGCCGGTGCCGGACGGCGCAACCGGTCTGTACGACACCGCGCTGGCCGCGTACAAGGAGGCGCAGCGCACGTATGTGAAGGGCAAGTTCAACGCGGTGGTGATCCTCACGGACGGGTCCAACCAGGACGAGCGGTCCATCTCGCGCTCCGCCCTCGTGGAGGAGCTGAAGTCCATCGCCGACCCGACGCGCCCGGTCCCGCTGCTGGCCATCGCCGTCGGGCCCGAGGCGGACCGCACGGAGCTGGAGGAGATCGCCGAGGTCACCGGGGGCGGGGGCTACCAGGTGAACGACCCGGCCGAGATCCAGGCGGTGATCCTCCAGGCCGTGATGACGGCGAGCCAGGCCGCCCGGGCTGCCGGGGAGTAGGGGCAGGCGGCCGGACCGGCGGCGCACCGGCCGCCCGTCAGGGTGCCGGGACGCCCGCCGGCCAGGTGTGCACCGGGTCGCCGCCCTGCATCAGCTCGCCGTAACGCCGGGTCATCGCGGCGAGCGCGGCGCTCCGGTCCAGGCCCGCCTCGCGTCCCCGGTGGTAGGCGTCGGCCTGCCAGGACGCGCCGTTCGTCCGCCGCTTGCACCGCTCCTCGATGATGCCGAGGTAGTGGTCCCGGTCCGCCGGCTCGATGTTCCAGCCGTCGAGCCCGGCGGCGGCGAGCGGCAGCAGCTCGTCGCGCACCAGCTTCGTCACGGGCACCCGGGTCAGCCCGCCGGAGCGGCCGGGCCGGGGCCACAGCAGCTCGGCCTCGATGCCGTGGCGGCACGCGGTCTCGAAGTTCTCGGCGGCGGCGGAGAACGGCATCCGGGTCCACACCGGACGCGATTCCCCCGCCAGCGCCCGCACCAGGCCGTAGTAGAGCGCGGTGTTGGCGATGACGTCGGCGACCGTCGGGCCCGCGGGCAGCACCCGGTTCTCCACCCGCAGGTGCGGGACGCCGTCGGCGATCCCGTACACCGGGCGGTTCCACCGGTAGACCGTGCCGTTGTGGAGGACCAGCTCCTTCAGCTGGGGCACCCCGCCGTCGGCGAGGACCCGCAGGGGCTCCTCCTCGTCGCAGATGGGCAGGAGCGGCGGGAAGTAGCGCAGGTTCTCCTCGAAGAGCTCCTCGACCGAGCCGATCCACCTCTCCCCGAACCAGGTCCTGGGCCGCACGCCCTGGTTGCGCAGTTCGGGCGGCCGGGTGTCCGTGGCCTGCTCGAACAGCGGCGGCCGCGATTCACGCCACACCTCGCGGCCGAAGAGGAACGGCGAGTTGGCGCCCAGGGCGACCTGGACGGCGGCGACGGTCTGCGCCGCGTTCCACACGTCGGCGAAGCGTTCCGGAGTGACCTGGAGATGCAGTTGCAGCGAGGTGCAGGCAGCCTCCGGGGTGATCGATCCGGCGGTGGCGACCAGCCGCTCGACGCCTTCGATATCGAGCGAGAAACTCTCCCCGCGCGCCGCCAGCATTTGATCGTTCAGGAGGGCGTAGCGGTCGACGTCGGAGAGATTGGACCGGACCATGTCGTCACGGCCGAGCGTCGGCAGGATTCCGATCATCATGATCCCGGCATCGACTTCACCGGCCTTGCGGTCGGCATATCCGAGTCCGGTCCGCAGCTCTTCGGCCAACTGATCCAGAACACGCCCCGACAGATGATGGGGGACTATGTTCACCTCAAGATTGAACATCCCCAGTTCCGTCTGGAAATCGTGACTCGCGATGCGCTCCAGCACCTGCCCATTCAACATCTTCGGCATGGCGTCGGCGCCCGTGAGATTGAGTTCGATCTCCATGCCCATGAGGTTGCGCGGCCGGTCGAACCGCCGCTCGGCCAGGAGCCCGGACAGCGCCTCCAGGCACTGTTGCAGCTTCTTCCGATACCTCTGCCGGTCGGACAGGTCAAAGGCGCCCGCGACGACCTTCTCCCCCATCGAAGTGTCCTCCTCAAGTGGCGGCACGCGGCCCGGGCCGCCCGCATCACGATCGATAATGCCCGCAGGACGTGATCCGTAACGCCCCGCGGACGGCGCACACACGCTAATCTGAGCGCCGGGGCCCCGGGCACATTCACTCGGCATGACGCAGGGGGCCGTTTCCCCGTGCGGCGGGCCCGTAAAGCCCCGACGGGTTTCGGCCGACCGCAGCGCGGGAAAAACCCGAGGCGGCGGCTGCGCCGCTCGCGCCGAATCAGCATGATCTCCGCATAATAAAGTCCGGATACCGCCTTGCCGGCAATAGCCGTGGCGGCTAGTGGAAACACCGCGTGAACACGTGTCGTATAAACTCCGCGGACGAGGCAGAGAGTTGACGCACCGGCTCAGTCACCGGCCTCCTCTGGCCCCGCACGCCGACAACGCCGTCCGCACCCGCCCGCGCACCACCGTGTCTCCGAAGTGAGAGGCGACCCAATATGCCGCTGCATGTTCCCCCGGCCCCCGCGCCCGCGCTGCGCAGCGTCCTCGCGGCGCTCGGTTCACCGACCGCCGTCCGCGAGGCCCGCACGCCCGCCCTGCGGTCCGCACAGGGACCTCTGAGCCCCGAACACCCGCTGCCCGTCCATGTGCTGGGCGTCGCCCCGGGCGACCTCGCACCCGCCACCCGGCTCGCCGCCTGGCGCTTCCAGATCCGCAGCACGGAGCGGGCGGTGGCGGCGGCGGACACCATGCTCACCGCGGACGGCTGGGCCTTCTCGCACTTCTTCGAGGGCCCGTACATCGCCTCGACGGAGCTGGCGCTGCGCCAGGCGGAAGGGATGAGCGGCCCCTACCAGCCGAGGCTGCTGTCCATCCCCGACCTGTACATGCTGGCCCTGTGGCTGCACGGCGACCCGACGGCGGACGCCTCCTGCGGCGCGCCCGCTCCGGACGACGTGCTCGTGCCGCTGTCCCCGGCGCCTCCCGGCTTCGCCGCCCACCGGCCGCACCGGGCCGCCGACCTGCTGCCGGTGATCACCACCCGCATCACGCCCGGCCCGGGTCCGCTGCTGGGCTCGCCGGCCCCGGCCTGAGACCGTCCCCTCCGCGTGCCGCGCCCCGTCGCCCCCTCCGGGCGGCGGGGCGCGGCACGCGGACGCGCGTACGGCACCCCGCCCATCCGGACTAGTCCCATCCGGCCACCCCGAACCACCCGAAGTGACAGTGCAGTTGAGTTGAACCGTCCGGGCGGGTGACGCGTCATGGGAGGAGTGGAAGCGCTGCGGCGAAATCCCTGCGGATTGTCGCCCGTAGGGCAACACTGGGATTCGACCGATCGATACGGGGGCGGTCATGAACACCTCTTCACACCGCAGGCCACTCAACTCGACGCAGCGAAAGAACCCATCCATGTGCCAGCACCAGCCACCCTGCCCGACAGCCGACTCAGCCGACCGGGAGGCCGCCCGCCAGGTGGCCCACCACCCGGAGCAGGGCTGGAGCCTGCTGTGCAACGGCGTCCTGCTCTTCGAGGACACCGGTGAGCTGCTTCCGGACGGGCAGATCATCGCCCCGCACAGGCCCCTGGCGGCGAGCCGGGTGGTCAAGGCCGCCTGAGCGGCAGGTACGGAGAAGGGGCCGGCCCGGAGAGTCTCCGCACCGGCCCCGACGCGTGTCCGCGTCACACCGCTTCGCTCACCTGATCAGTTGTCGTACTCGTCCAGGGGCGGGCACGAGCAGACGAGGTTGCGGTCACCGAACGCCCCGTCGATCCGGCGCACCGGCGGCCAGTACTTGTCGGCGGCCGAGACCCCGGCCGGGAACACCGCCACCTCCCGGCTGTACGCGTGCTTCCACTCCCCGCCGAGCGCGGCGGCGGTGTGCGGGGCGTTGGCGAGCGGGTTGTCGTCCGCGCTCCACTCCCCCGACGCGACCTTCTCGATCTCGGCGCGGATCGCGATCATCGTGTCGCAGAAGCGGTCCAGCTCCGCGAGGTCCTCGCTCTCGGTCGGCTCGATCATCAGCGTGCCGGCGACCGGGAACGACATGGTCGGCGAGTGGAAGCCGTAGTCGATGAGCCGCTTGGCGACATCGTCGATGCTGACGCCGGTCGCCTTGGAGATCGGCCGGAGGTCCACGATGCACTCGTGCGCCACGAGACCGGCCGGGCCGTTGTACAGGATCGGGTAGTGCGGTTCGAGGCGCTTGGCGATGTAGTTGGCCGCGAGTACGGCCACCTGCGTCGCGCGCTTCAGGCCCTCGCCGCCCATCAGGCGTACGTACGCCCACGAGATCGGGAGGATGCCGGCGGAGCCCCAGGGGGCCGCCGAGATCGGTCCGACGCCGGTCTCCGGGCCCGCCGCGGGCTGAAGCGGGTGGTTGGGCAGGTAGGGCGCGAGGTGCGCGCGCACACCGACCGGGCCGACGCCCGGGCCGCCGCCGCCGTGCGGGATGCAGAAGGTCTTGTGCAGGTTGAGGTGCGAGACGTCGCCGCCGAACCGGCCGGGCTTGGCCAGGCCGACCAGGGCGTTGAGGTTGGCGCCGTCGACGTAGACCTGGCCGCCGGCGTCGTGCACCTCGGCGCAGATGTCGGCGACGTGCTCCTCGAAGACGCCGTGCGTCGACGGGTAGGTGATCATGAGCACGGCCAGCTCGTCGCGGTGCTGCGCGATCTTGGCGCGCAGGTCCTCGATGTCGACCTCGCCGTCGTCGGCGGTCTTGACGACGACCACCTTCATGCCGGCCATCACGGCGCTCGCGGCGTTGGTGCCGTGCGCGGAGGACGGGATCAGACAGACGGTCCGGTTCTCGTCGCCGTTGGCGCGGTGGTACGCGCGGACGGCCAGCAGCCCCGCGAACTCGCCCTGCGAGCCGGCGTTCGGCTGGATGGACACCGCGTCGTAACCGGTGACCTCGGCCAGCCGCTCCTCCAGCTCGCGGATGAGCGTCAGGAAGCCCTGCGCCTGCTCGGCGGGCGCGAACGGGTGCAGCGCGCCGAACTCGGGCCAGGTGATCGACTCCATCTCGGCGGTCGCGTTCAGCTTCATGGTGCAGGAGCCGAGCGGGATCATGCCGCGGTCCAGCGCGTAGTCGCGGTCGGCGAGCTTGCGCAGGTAGCGCAGCATCGCGGTCTCGGACCGGTGCTGGTGGAAGACCGGGTGGGTGAGGATCGCGTCGGTGCGCAGCAGCGACTCGGGCAGCGCGTCCTCGGTCGAGGCGTCCAGCGCCTCGACGTCCCCGTCGGCGCCGAAAGCGGCCCAGACGGCGGCGACCTGGGCACGGGTCGTCGTCTCGTCGCAGGCCAGCGAGACGGTGTCGGCGTCCACCAGGCGCAGGTTCACCCCGCGCTCGCGGGCGTCGGCGACGACCTCGCCGGCCTTGCCCGGGACGCGGACGGTGAGCGTGTCGAAGTAGGAGCCGGTCACCACGTCGACGCCGGCGGCACGCAGGCCCTCGGCGAGGATCGCGGCATAGCGGTGGGTGCGCCGGGCGATCGTGCGCAGGCCATCGGGGCCGTGGTAGACGGCGTACATGCCCGCCATGACGGCGAGCAGCACCTGCGCGGTGCAGATGTTGCTGGTGGCCTTCTCACGGCGGATGTGCTGCTCGCGGGTCTGCAGGGCCAGCCGGTACGCCTTGTTGCCGTCGGCGTCCACGGAGACACCGACCAGACGGCCGGGCAGGCTGCGGGCGAACGTGTCGCGGACCGCCATGTAGCCGGCGTGCGGGCCGCCGAAGCCGATCGGCACGCCGAAGCGCTGCGTGGTGCCGACGGCGATGTCGGCGCCCAGCTCGCCGGGCGAGGTGAGCAGCGTGAGGGCCAGCAGATCGGCGGCGACGGTGACGATCGCGCCCAGTTCGTGCGCCTGGTCGATCACGGGCTTGAGGTCCCGGACGGCCCCGGAGGCACCCGGGTACTGGAGGAGCACACCGAAGACGCCGCGCTCGGCGACCTCGGCCGGGATGCCGTCGGTGAGGTCGGCGACGACGACCTCGACGCCGGTCGGCTCGGCGCGGGTCTCGATGACCGCGACGGACTGCGGCAGGGTGTCGGCGTCGACCAGGAAGACGCCGTTCTTGACCTTGCCGACGCGCCGGGCGAGCGCCATGGCCTCCGCGGCGGCGGTGCCCTCGTCGAGCAGGGAGGCGCCCGAGGTGGGCAGGCCGGTCAGCTCGGCGACCATCGTCTGGAAGTTCAGGAGGGCTTCGAGGCGGCCCTGGGAGATCTCGGGCTGGTACGGCGTGTAGGCCGTGTACCAGGCGGGGTTCTCCATGACGTTGCGCAGGATCACCGGCGGGGTGAACGTGCCGTAGTAGCCGAGCCCGATCATCGGGGCGAGGACCTGGTTGCGGTCGGCGAGCAGGCGGAGTTCGGCCAGCACCTCGGCCTCGGTCCGGGCCCCCGGCAGGGCCAGCGCCTCGGCGCTCTTGATCACGTCGGGCACAGCGGCCGCGGTCAGCTCGTCCAGCGAGCCGTAGCCGACCTGGGCGAGCATCTTCGCCTGCGCCTCGGCGTCCGGGCCGATGTGGCGCTGCTCGAAGGGGATGCCCTGTTCCAGCTGCGTGAGCGGGGTGCGACGGGGGGTCATGGTGGAGGCCTCCTGGTCTGTCACGACCTGCGAGGGGCACCGCGGCGTCGGGTGCCCTGACGGCCTCCCCCTCTGTCATCTCAACCTGAGAGCTTCACCGGCACCACGCGGGCGCCGGCTTTCACCGTCGGTGAGGGAGAGGCTCCGTACGGCCCATCGGCCGCGCGCAACCCGCCCTGCTTTCCAGAGTGACCTCGTCCGTGCGGTACGGGGGCCTGAGAGATTCCGGGGAGGATTTGCTCCTTCGGCGTCCTCCGGATCGACTCCGGACGACTCTCCCGCACGGGGTCAGCAGCCATGGCCAGCCTACCAGCGGGGTACACGGCGAGAATTCTCGAGTGGCCAAGACCACGGAACTGCATTTCTGTAGTCCCTGTGGACCAGCCGCGACCCGTGTGGGAGGGACCCCGTGCAGACCGACATCGACCCGCGCAGCCTGATCGGCCGCAAGGCTTTCGACCGCAAGGGCACCAAGATCGGGACCGTGGACGAGGTGTACCTGGACGACGCGACCGGCGTCCCCGAATGGGCTGCCGTGCGCACCGGGCTCTTCAGCCGTGACGCCTTCGTCCCCCTGGAGCCCAGCGAATTCGTGGACGACACGCTGCGCGTCCCCTTCGACCGGGCGCTGATCAAGGAAGCCCCCGATTTCGGCGTGGGCCGGCACCTCTCCCCCGAGCAGGAGCTCCAGCTCTACCGTCACTACGGCCTGGACGCCGCACCGGGCCCGCCGGCCCCGGACCGCGACTTCGGCCGGCTGGCGGGCCAGGAGGAGTAGTCGGGCGGGTCCGGGACGAGCGGCAGGGGGTCGGCGGCCCGCAGCGCGGGATCGTCCACGCGGAACGTACGCACCCGGCCGGGCGCCGTGGCGCCCGGTTCCTCGAACCGCACGGTCACCCGGCCGACCCCGCTCCCCTGCACCCAGCCGTGTCCGTGGACCTCGTGCAGCACGTCGTGCCCGGCCGGCCAGCGGCGCGCGGCCGGCTGCTCGGCGGTCTCCTGCGGTCCGGGCCCGCCGTCCGCCGCCGCCTCGCGGCCGTCTGCGTCCTCCCGCGGCCGTGCCCCGTCGTCCTCCGGGAGGGCCGCCGCCTCCCGGGCACCGGCAGCCTGGGCGAACAGGTCCTCCTGGGTGTAGTCGGCGAGCCCCGTGACGCCGACGCCCAGCAGCCGCACCCCGCCGGTGGTGTCCACGGCCTCCAGGAGCCGGGCGGCTGCCTCCCGGACGACCGCGGGGTCGTCCGTGGGCCCGCGCAGCGTCTCGGAGCGGGTCAGCGTGGAGAAGTCGTACCGGCGCACCTTGAGGACCACCGTGCGCCCTGAGCGCCCTGCGCCCCGCAGGCGCTGGACGCACCGGTCGGCCAGGCGTTCCACTTCGGCGCGCACCCGGACACGGTCGTGCAGGTCCATGTCGAAGGTGTCCTCGACGGATACGGATTTCGCGTCCCGCTCCGCGACGACGGGCCGGTCGTCGAAGCCGGAGGCCATCCGGTGCAGCGCGGCTCCGTGCGCCTTGCCCAGCAGCCGGACCAGCTCCGCCTCGCCCGCCTCGGCGAGGTCGTCGACCGTCGTCATGCCGGCGCGGCGCAGATGGTCCGCCGTGGCGGGGCCGACGCCGGGCAGGGTGCGCACCGGCATGGGCGCGAGGTGCGCGCGTTCGGTCCCGGGCTCGATCAGGCGGATCCCGTCGGGCTTGGCCTCCTCGGAGGCGATCTTGGCGAGCATCTTGGAGCCGGCGAGCCCGACGGAACCACTCAGCCCGGTGACCGCCCGGATGGCCTCGCGCAGTTCCCGGCCGATCTCCAGGGCGGAGGCGGTGTCATCGGCCGTGCCACCCGCTTCGAGGTCCACGAACGCCTCGTCCAGGCTGAGCGGTTCCACCAGCGGTGAGAGCCGGCCCAGCAGCTCCATGACCTGGTCGCTCACCGTCCGGTACAGCGTGAAGCGCGGGACCAGGTAGGCGGCGTTCGGAGCGAGCCGTCTCGCCTGCGCCATCGGCATCGCCGAGTGCACCCCGAAGCGCCGCGCCTCGTACGACGCGGTCGCGACGACCCCGCGCGGCCCCAGCCCGCCCACCACGACCGGTTTGCCGCGCAGGCTGGGCTTCGCGGCCTGCTCCGCGGAGGCGTAGAAGGCATCCATGTCCAGGTGCAGGATGGTGGGCGCGGCTCTCACACCAGCCGATGCTGCCCTACGGCACTGACAATCGCCGCGTCGGCCCGGGCCGGGCGCCCGCGATTCCCGCCCCCGGGGCGCGCCCTCAGGGGCTCAGACGGCCCGGTTGCGGCGCCGGGCGAGCTCGTCGGCCGGGTTGTGCCCGATCAGCGTCTCGCCGGTGTCCACGCGCTCCCCGTGCAGCTGCGACAGGGCCGCGTCGACGTCCCGCCAGACCACTCCGACGGCGATCCCGAAGACGCCCTGGCCGCCCTGGAGCAGGTCGACCACCTCGGCCGGTGAGGAGCACTCGTAGACCGTGGCCCCGTCGCTCATCAGCGTCATCCGCTCCAGGTCCTGGAAGCCGCGGGCCCGCAGGTGCTGGACCGTGGTCCGGATGTTCTGGAGCGCCACTCCGGTGTCGAGGAAGCGCTTCACGATCTTCAACAGGACGACATCCCGGAAGCTGTAGAGCCGCTGGGTGCCCGACCCGTACGCCGGACGGACGCTCGGCTCCACGAGACCGGTGCGTGCCCAGTAGTCCAGCTGCCGGTACGTGATTCCCGCCGCCGCGCACGCCGTGGGCCCTCGGTAGCCGATGTCGTCGGCCGATGCCACGCCGCCCCCCGCCGTCGCAGCCGGCGCGGCCGACTGCCTGATGGTCCGGCCGGCCGTACTCCCCTGCTGCGGATACGGCGCACCCGCTGCCGTACCGTCGCCGCTGCTTCTCACGCCGACCTCCGTCCTTGACCTGCCCACTCGAAGGTAGGCAGTCACCCGGGGTGCGTCAACGATCGCCACACTCGGCACGCCGAGTGATAATCACCCTGAGGGTGGTTTCGCGTGACCGTTGACGGGGAAAGGCTCACCGGATGTGCCGGTGGCCGCCCCCGTAGACGTCACTGGCTGTTGTTCGTCCCGAAGTCCTCCGGAGAGATCTGGTCGAGGAACTCGCGGAACTTCTCCACCTCGTCCTCCTGCTCGTCGGGGATCGCGATCCCCGCGTCGTCCAGCACCCCGTCACTGCCATAGATCGGCGTGCCGGTACGCAGGGCGAGGGCTATGGCGTCGGAAGGCCGCGCGCTCACCTCGGCACCGCCGGCGAAGACCAGCTCCGCGTAGAAAACCCCTTCGCGCAGGTCCGTGATCCGGACCTCGGTGAGCTCCTGGCCGACGGCCTCGAGCACATCCTTGAAGAGATCATGGGTCAGCGGCCTGGCCGGAGCCATGCCCTGCTGGGCGAAGGCGATTGCGGTCGCCTCACCGGGACCGATCCAAATAGGGAGATACCGGTCGCCTCCCACTTCACGCAGGAGCACGATCGGTTGGTTGGAGGGCATTTCCACCCGGACACCCACAACGTCGAGCTCGTTCACACAGCAACCCTAGGACGTGCCCGGCAGGTTTGGGTAGTCGGGCTGGTCCGCCTTCAGTGCAGCCGTACCTGCAGAGCGGTCTGCACGAGCGCGGAATGCAGCCGTACGGACAGCTCCGCCAGCTCCTTCGCGGTCGCCTCCGCATGCGCCCTGGTCTGCGGATTCCGGTGCCGGCGCAGCGGCGCGACCATCTGCTCGATGAGCCCGGCCTCCCGGTCGGCGGCAGCCCGCACGGCCCTCAGATGACGAGGTTCCAGACCGAATCGACCCAGTTCCGCCACAAGCCTGGCGACGGTGACCATCCCGGCGTCGTACCCGCCGTCCGCCGAGGGCACGACCAGCCCGTACGACTCCCAGTCGTCCAGGTCGCTCTCGGTGACTTCGGCGGCGACCAGAAGCTCCGCGCGGCCGATACGGGCGGCCGTGGCCCGGCCCGGCGCCCCGGCGGGCTCGTCGTCCGCCTGCCGCGGGTCCCCGCCGGGCGTCGGGAGGGCCACCTGCTCGCCGCGGGCGAGGGCGTCCATATGCTCACGGATGACCTTCAGCGGCAGGTAGTGGTCCCGCTGCATGCGGAGCACCTGGGCGAGCCGCTCGACGTCCGCCGCGACGAACTTCCGGTAGCCGGAAGGGGTCCGCTGCGGTTCGACGAGCCCCTCGGCCTCCAGGAAGCGGATCTTGGAGATGGTGACCTCGGGAAACTCCTCCTGCAGTTGCAGGAGCACCGTGCCGATGCTCATCGGCCGGTTGTCGGCGGCGGCGCCGTGTCGGGCACCGCCGCTCGGTGTTCTCAGCATGGACCTTCCTGGGGTTCCCCCCGGACGGCGTCCGGGGGCGGGTCAGATGCCCCGCTGGTTCGCGTAGAAGACCAGCCGGTACTTGCCGATCTGCACTTCGTCGCCGTTGGACAGGGCGACGGAGTCGATCCGCTCACGGTTGACATAGGTGCCGTTGAGGCTGCCGACGTCCCCGACCGTGAAGCTGCCGTCGGCACCCCGGCGGAACTCCACATGACGGCGGGAGACCGTCACGTCGTCCAGGAAGATGTCGCTCTGCGGGTGGCGGCCGGCCGTGGTCAGCTCGCCGTCCAGCAGGAACCGGCTGCCGCTGTTCGGGCCCCGTCGCACCACCAGGAGCGCCGAGCCGAGCGGCAGGGCGTCGACGGCGGCCTGCGCCTCGGGCGACAGCGACGGCACGGCGGTCTGGCCGGTGGCCTCCGCCTCGTACGCCTCGAGGCCCGAGATCGAGATGGTCGACGTCGTCTCCGAGGCGCGCTCCGGGATCCCGCCCCGCAGCGGAGCGCCGCAGTTGGAGCAGAAACGACTGGCCTCGGCATTGCGGTGGCCGCACCTCGTACACACCGGCATGGACGAAGCCTCCTGGCTCGGGGCTCCGAAACCTATGCGGCCGGGACCGGCAGGGTCAACGGACGACGCGCCGGGACCGCCCGGGTAGTCACCCCCCTGGCCTGCCACCTGGTCGCGGAAGAGCGGGCGCTCCGCGCCCTGCTCGTCGGGCTGACCGTGGCGCGGCGCACGATGACGTGCGGCCTCATCGCGGGCGCTCTTGCCGAACAACTTCCCAAACAACTTCACGGGCGATTCCCCTTGACCGAAACAGACCCGCCCGTGGGGCAGGACGAACCCTGAATGAATACACCTGCCGACCCGGACATCTTCACAACGTCCGTATCCACCCGACAGTTTCCACCACGCGCCACGATTACGATGCGGCGACCCCCCGCAACCGTCCGCTCGTGTTCCCCGACGCCCGGGCGCCCGGGGATCACTGGCCCGACGACCGAGCGTAGTCAGGCCGCTCCGCCGGTCGCAAGGCGTCCACGGCAATGTCGTCGGCGCGGGCGACATGCACCGTGGCCTGCTCCTTCTCCAGCGTCTGCACGACACCCCCGGGGATGTTCAGCGCCGGTTCCAGATCCTGCGGCTTGCCGATGACCTTGAAGACGTACGGCGCGGTGATCTTGCGCCCGTCCACCTTGACGGAGCCCGCGTCACCGGAGAAGTACGTATTGGCCACCACGCGGACCCCGTTGACCTCGACGGCCTCGGCTCCGGCCGCCCTGAGCTCCTGCAGGGCGTCGAGCAGCATGTCGGGCCGCACGCCACCGCCGACGTCGTCGACCGTCATGGTGATCCCTGGGCCGTGGGCCGCCACGGTCCCGGCGAGCACGCCGAGTTGCCGCTCCTTCTCGACCGTCTGCTTCCGGGCCTCCTCGGCCTGGTCGGAGCTGTTCTCCAGCTCCGTGCGCTGGGCGTCGAGGCGCTGCTTCTCGTCCTCCAGCCGCTGTGTGCGGTCGTCCACCTCGTCCAGGATGCGCACCAGGTCCTCCTGGCGCGCGCCGCGCAGGGCGTTGCTGTCGCTGTTGGACCGCACCTGGATGGCGAGCCCGAGGCCGAGGCCGAACAGCAGGAGGGCGACGATGAGTTGGGCGCGGGTCACCCGGAGCGGCCAGAGGCCCGCGACCAGCCGCTGACGCCCGGTGAGCTCTTGAGGGGCGTCCGCCGGCTGCTCCCCGCCGTCGTTGAATGCGTCGTTGCTCATCGGCATCAGGCCCGGAAGACGTGCCGGCGGATCGCCGCGGCATTGGAGAAGATGCGGATGCCCAGGACGACCACCACGCCCGTGGAGAGCTGGGCGCCGACGCCCAGCTTGTCGCCCAGGAAGACGATGAGGGCCGCCACGACCACGTTCGAGAGGAACGAGACCACGAAGACCTTGTCGACGAAGATGCCGTCGAGCATGGCCCGCAGCCCGCCGAACACCGCGTCGAGCGCGGCGACGACGGCGATGGGGAGATAGGGCTCGACCACCGCCGGAACTTCGGGCCGGACCAACAGTCCGACCACGACTCCCACGACGAGGCCCAGTACGGCGATCACGATGTGCCCTTCCCTGTGTCTGCGGCCTTGTAGGGCTCTGCTGTCCGTACGATCAGGCTCGGGGCGGCCGGAAGGCTCAGCTTCTCCTGGACGGAGATGCTGGTCCGGATGTCGAAGGTGTCCTTCAGCGCCTGCAGGTACTGGCCGTCGGCACTGTCCCGGAAGGCCGCACCCAGCTTCTTGCCGTCCCCCACCGCGAGCACCGAGTACGGGGGCACGAGCGGTTTGTTGTCGACCAGTATGGCGTCGCCCGCGGCCCGGATCGCCGACAGGGCCGTCAGCCGCTGTCCGTTGATGGCGATGGCCTCCGCGCCGGACTCCCACAGCCCGTTCACGACGCGCTGCATGTCCCGGTCCCGGACCCGCCCGGTGTCGGAGAAGCCACTCGTCTCCCGGGGCCCGCCACCACCCTGGTCGGTGTCCTCGGCGTCGTCCACGACGACCTTGACCCCCGGCCCGTGCACGGGCGTGGCCCCGGAGAGCAGCGCCACCAGCTCGCCCTGGTCTCCCCCGTGTTCCTGGAGGGCCTTGCGCTGCCGGCTGCTGACGTCGTCGCGGACCTGCTCCACCTGGGATTCCAGGGTGTCGGCCGCCGCCGTCTCGGCGTCGATACGGTCGATCAGCTCCTGCTTCTCCTTGGCCAGGACCGGCGCGGTCACCCGCGCCTGGGCGGCTCCGAGCGTGACGACCAGCGCAGCGAGGACCAGGCAGGCGGCGAGGCCGAGTTTGGCTTTGAGCGTGCGGGGCATCCCCGCACGCCCCTCCGCCGCCCGCCGCGCCGCCGCTTCGGCGTAGCCGTCGTCCAGGCTGTGCTCCATCACGTTCGTCAGCAGCAGCATGGACGCGTCGGGGCGCTTGGACGGCGGGGCCGTGCTCCGACCGGGGGGCTGCTGCGACATGCCGCACATCGTCGCATGTCGCGGCGGCTTACGCCGAATGGCCCCACCGATGACCGCTCGGCCGCGGGGACGGGCGGTGCGTCCGCCCGTCCCCGCGGCCCCGGGGCAGGTGGCCCCGCGGTCCACCACCGCCCCCCACACGGCCGGC
>NZ_JBNCLI010000015.1:0-3485 GCF_049844595.1 Streptomyces sp. DT224 | reverse complement strand
GCGCCGTCGCCGCTCCCGCCCCGCCGCGGCGCGCGGGGGGGGGGGGGGGGGGGGCCCCCCCCCCCCCCCCCCCCCCGCGGCCCGGCTTCAGTTGCCCGCGCTGTCCACGACGGCCGCCCACTCGTCGAGCAGTGCCTCGGCGGAGGCGTCGTCGGGCCCCTCGGCCCACAGGTGGGTGACGGCTTCCGCCGGGTCCGGCAGCACCATGACCCAGCGCCCGTCCGCCTCCACGACCCGTACCCCGTCCGTGGTGTCGACGTCCCGGTCGCCGGCCGCCTCCACGACGCGGCGCATGACCAGGCCCTTCACGGCCCACGGTGTCGCCAGGTCACGGCGCAGGACGTGGGCGCGCGGGATGCGGGCGTCGATCTGGCTCAGCGTGAGCTGCGTCCGCGCGACAAGGCCGATGAGCCGCACGAATGCGGCCGTCCCGTCGAAGACGCTGGCGAACTCGGGAACGATGAAGCCGCCGCGCCCGTCTCCTCCGAAGATGGTGCCTTCCTCACGCCCCACCCGGGTCAGGTCGTCCGGCGAGGTGGTCGTCCACTCGACCTGCGTGCCGTGGTACGCGGCGACCTGTTCGGCGACCCTGGTCGTGGTGACCGGGAGCGCCACCCGCCCGCTGCGCCGCTCGGCGGCGACGAGATCGAGCATGACGAGCAGCGCCCGGTCGTCCTCGACGATCCGGCCCCGTTCGTCCACCAGGGACAGCCGCTCGCCCACGGGGTCGAAGCGGACGCCGAAGGCCGCCCGAGCGGAGGAGACGATCTCGCCCAGCCGCACGAGACCCTTGCGCCGGGCTTCGGCCGTCTCGGTCGGCCGGGATTCGTCAAGACCGGGATTGATGGTGAGGGCGTCGACGCCCAGCCGCCCGAGGAGGCTCGGCAGCACGAGTCCCGCGCTGCCGTTGGAGGCGTCGACCACGACCTTCAGCTGGGCGTCGGCGATCCCGGTCGTGTCCACGTTGCGCAGCAGTGACCCGGTGTACGAGTCGAAGACGCTGGACGGGAAGTAGATGTCGCCGATCTCGCCGGGGAACGCCCGGCGGTACTCCTGCCTGGCGTAGACGCGGTCCAGCTTCCGCTGCCGCGCCTGCGAGAGGTCCGCCCCGCGTTCGTCGAAGAACATGATGTCGACGGAGTCGGGCACACCCTGCGACGTACGGATCATGATTCCGCCGGCACTGCCGCGCGCGGTCTGCTGCCGCGCGACGGGCAACGGGACGTTCTCCAGGTCCCGTACGTCGATGGCGCTGGCCTGGAGCGCGGAGATCACGGCGCGTTTCAGCGCCCGGGCGCCTCGGGAGTGGTCCCGCGCCGTGGTGACGGTGGAGCCCTTCTTGAGCGTCGTCGCGTACGCGCCGGCCAGCCTGACGGCCAGCTCGGGGGTGATCTCGACGTTCAGGATGCCGGAGACGCCGCGCGCCCCGAAGAGGTGTGCCTGACCGCGCGACTCCCAGATCACCGAGGTGTTGACGAAGGCCCCGGCCTCGATGGTCTTGAAGGGATAGACGCGGACGTTCCCCTGGATGATCGATTCCTCACCGACCAGGCACTCGTCGCCGATGACGGCGCCGTCCTCGATCCGGGAGGCGCGCATGATGTCGGTGTTCTTGCCGACCACGCAGCCGCGCAGGTTGCTGTGGTCGCCGATGTACACGTTGTCGTGGACCACGGCCTTGTGCAGGAACGCCCCGCTCTTGACGACGACGTTCGACCCGATGACCGTGTGCTCGCGGATCTCCACGCCGGCTTCGACCTTGGCGTAGTCCCCGATATAGAGCGGGCCGCGCAGCACGGCGTCGGGGTGCACGTCGGCGCCTTCGGCCACCCAGACCCCGGGAGAGATCTCGAAGCCGTCGATCTCGACGTCGACCTTGCGCTCCAACACGTCGGCCTGGGCCTTCACATAGCTTTCGTGCGTGCCCACGTCCTCCCAGTAGCCCTCGGCGACATAGCCGTAGATGGGCTTGCCCTCCTTCATGAGCTGCGGGAAGACGTCCCCGGACCAGTCCACGGAGGCGTCGGCCTCGACGTAGTTGAAGACCTCGGGCTCCATGACGTAGATGCCCGTGTTCACGGTGTCGGAGAAGACCTGGCCCCAGGTCGGCTTCTCCAGGAAGCGCTCCACCTGGCCCTGCTCGTCCACGATCGTGATCCCGAATTCCAGGGGATTGGGGACACGGGTGAGGCAGACGGTGACCAGGCCGCCCTTCTCCTTGTGGAAAGCGATGAGATCCGTGAGGTCGAAGTCGGTGAGCGCGTCACCTGAGATGACGAGGAAGGTGTCGTCCTTCAGCGCCTCTTCGGCATTCTTCACGCTCCCGGCGGTGCCGAGCGGCTTCTCCTCATTGGCATAGCTCAGCTCCATGCCGAGCTCTTCGCCGTCTCCGAAATAATTTTTCACCAGGGAGGCGAGGAACTGGACGGTCACGACCGTCTCATTGAGCCCGTGCCGTTTCAGCAGCCGGAGCACATGCTCCATGATCGGCCGATTGGCCACGGGCAGGAGCGGTTTGGGCATGCTCGAGGTCATGGGGCGAAGGCGAGTGCCTTCGCCGCCAGCCATCACGACGGCCTTCATGTCGGAAACGTCCTCCTTGAGAGACGACGGTCGAGCCGACTTGACCCGTCAGGGCAGCTTCTGCGAGATCAGCTGCGGGCCGGCAACGCTGCACGGCACCACATCAACGAGCTCAATCGGCTACTGCATCCGCCTTGACCAGGCGGCGGACCTGAACCACGTACAAGATTCCTGCCCACCAATAGAGGGTTGTACCCCACCCTGCGAACGCCCATCCGAAAACGGTGGCCACCTCTGCCAGCCAACCATGCCCGTCGCTGAGCAGCAACAAGGGGAATGCGTACATGAGGTTGAACGTGGCCGCCTTGCCGAGGAAGTTCACCTGGGGCGGTGGATAGCCGTGCCGACGCAGGATTCCTACCATCACAAGGAGCATCAGCTCGCGGGCGAGCAGCGCGATAGTGAGCCAGAGGGGCAGGATCTCCCGCCACGTGAGTCCGACGAGCGTGGAAAGAATGTAGAGCCGGTCGGCGGCCGGATCGAGTAGCCGGCCGAGGCTGCTGATCTGGTTCCAGCGGCGTGCGAGCTTGCCGTCGAGGTAGTCGCTGACACCGCTGAACATCAGGACCAGCAAGGCCCAGCTGTCACTCTTGGGCCCGCCGAACTCCGGGCGGAGAATCAGCCACAGGAAGACAGGCACGCCGACGAGACGCGCCATGCTGAGGATGTTGGGGATGGTGAGTACCCGGTCCGTCTGAACGCGGGTCTCCTGGACCTCCACCCGGGGGCCTCCTGTGTCAAGAACGTGCCGATGATGCCCCCTGACCTTACCCTCAGCCCCGGTCGGCGGGTGCACAGGGGTGCCGAGGGCTCCTGGGAACGCGAAAAAGCCCCGTGCCAGCGGCACGGGGCTTTCCCACAATAATTGTTCGGCGGCGTCCTACTCTCCCACAGGGTCCCCC
>NZ_JBNCLI010000014.1:0-175890 GCF_049844595.1 Streptomyces sp. DT224 | reverse complement strand
GCTGCGGAAGGAGCGCGCCGTCCAGGCGGACGTCCGCAAGGAGAACATCCGCATCAAGGAGCGGAACGCCGAGCGCGAGGCGAAGGGGCGCGACGAGCGCGACTGACATCACAGAACGTATGAGGGGGCCCCTTCCGCGCTCGCGGAAGGGGCCCCCTCATGGCTCAGAAGCTGGGTCCGTTGTCGCCGGCCAGGTTCAGGCCGAATCGGGACTTCTTCGCCAGGAGCCCCAGGTCGACCGGGTTGAACGCGACGGCACCGGTCGTCGTCAGCCCCGTCGAGGCGCCGCGCAGCGACCACACCGCACCGCCGTCCGCGACCGCCTCCAGGTTCTCGTCGGGGGCGCCGGCCGTCAGATCCGCCTTGCCGTCCTTGTTCACGTCCAGCAGCCGCACCGAACCGCCGAAGTGGTCGCCCGTCTCCGCCACCCCGGGCACGCCCGCCGTGTCCTGGTGGAACGACTTGGCGCCGGTGCCGCTCAGCCCGCCGGGCCCGCCCTTCAGCAGGACCACCGCGCCCGCGCCCGCCTTGGACTCCAGGGCCTCGAACGGCACGCCCACCGCGAGGTCGTCGTAGCCGTCGCCGTTGACGTCGCCCGCGCTCATCCGGGCGCCGAACTGGTCGCCCTTCTCGCTGACCCCGGGAACGCCCGCCGTGTCCTGCGTGATGATCCGGGACCGGGTCGTGCCCGGACCGGTCACGGAGCCGTAGAGGATACGGATGGTGCCCGGGTCGGTGGGGTAGTCCTCCTCGTTGCCGTTCGGGACCAGCCGGATGGCCAGGTCGTCCTTGCCGTCGTTGTCGAAGTCGCCGACCGTCGGGACCCGGCCGCTGGGCAGCCGGGTGTAGGTCGTGGACAGGCCCTGCGGCGTGCCGAGCCACAGCCGGGTGCCCTCGACGTTCCCCTCCCACCCGTAGAAGGTGATCAGGTCGTCGATGCCGTCACCGTTGAAGTCGCCCTTGGCGGGCTCGGCCATGCGGCTGTCCGACGTGAACATGGGCACGAACTGTTCGCGCGAGGGCTCCCCGGAGCGGTTGAACGGCCCGTAGAGCACGCTCCGCTGGTCGAAGTACTCGTCCTGCGAGCCGTGCGCCATCATCAGGTCCGCGTTGCCGTCGCCGTTGAAGTCGCCGGCGATCAGGTTGTTGCCCATCTCGCCGCTCTCGGGGCCGGGAACGCGTACCGCGTCCTTGCCCGTCATGCCGCCGGTGCGACCCCAGAGGATGATCACGGAGCCGTAGTTGTTCAGCTCCGGCAGCGATTCGTTGGAGTACAGCGCGAGGTCGGTCAGCCCGTCGTGGTCCAGGTCGGCCGGGAACATCTGGTAGCCGAGGCCGTGGCCCTCCCCGGCTTCGCCCGGCAGGCCCGGGGTGTTCTGGTCGATGGTCGTCGTGCGGGCGGGGCCCAGGCCCTGGGCGGAGCCGTAGGCGATGGTGATGTAACCGGCGTAGAGCTGTCCGTCCACCGTCGCGTTGGGGGACCCGACGACGACGTCCTGATACCCGTCCCCGTTGAAGTCCTCGCGGACGGAGGTGGTTGCCGTTCCCCCGGCCGTGCCCGCGTGCGCGCCCCCGGGCGCCGCGACGGCCACGCCGCCGGTCAGCGCCGTGGCGGCACACACGGCCACGGTCAGCATGGTGCGCATGCCCACAAAATTCTCCTTGGTCGCGTACGGGGAGCCAATGGCGTACGAGGTGTGAGGGCTCGCATAGGAGACACGTACGACGCGGAGAAGGTTGCACGGCGAACGGAAGGTGAACTCGGCGTGCTGCCAAGGGAGTCGGGGGCGGCCGGTGACCGCCCCCGCGCCCGTTCTAGCGGCCGGCCAGCAGGGTGAGGGTGTCGATCACCCGGTTGGAGAAGCCCCACTCGTTGTCGTACCAGGCGGACACCTTGATGTGGCGTCCGTCGACCCGGGTGAGCTCCGAGTCGAAGATGGAGGACGCCGGGTTGCCGGTGATGTCGGCCGACACGAGCGGGTCCTCGGAGTATTCGAGTACGCCCGCGAGCGGGCCCTCGGCCGCCGTCCGGTACGCGTCGAGCACCTGATCGCGCGTCACGTCCCGCGCCACGGTGGTGTTCAGCTCCACGATCGAGCCGACCGGGACCGGGACCCGGATGGAGTCGCCCGACAGCTTGCCGTCGAGCCGGGGCAGCACGAGCCCGATCGCCTTCGCGGCGCCGGTCGTGGTCGGCACGATGTTGACGCCGGCGGCGCGGGCGCGGCGGGCGTCGCGGTGCGGACCGTCCTGGAGGTTCTGCTCCTGGGTGTAGGCGTGCACGGTCGTCATGAAGCCGTGCTCGATGCCGGCGAGGTCGTCCAGCACCTTGGCCAGCGGCGCGAGCGCGTTGGTCGTGCACGAGGCGTTCGACACGACCGTGTGCAGCTCGGGGTCGTACGCGTCGCTGTTGACGCCGTACGCGAGCGTCACGTCCGCCCCGTCCGAGGGTGCGGCGACCAGCACCCGCTTCGCTCCCGCGTCGAGGTGGGCGCGGGCGGCCTTCGCCGAGGTGAAGCGGCCGGTGGCCTCCACGGCGATGTCGACGCCCAGCTCCGCCCAGGGCAGCCGCGCGGGCTCCCGCTCGGCGAGCACCTTGATGCGGCGGCCGTCGACGACGAGGGTGTCGCCGTCCACGGTGACCGGGCGGCCCAGCCGGCCGGCGGTGGTGTCGAACGCCAGCAGCCGGGCGAGGGTGGCGGGCTCCGAGAGGTCGTTGACGGCGACCAGGTCGAGGTCGCTGTCGCGTTCGAGCAGCGCACGCAGCACGTTGCGTCCGATGCGGCCGAATCCGTTGATGGCGATGCGAGTCATGTGAGATGTCCCTTCTCTCTTCGCCCTCCACGATCGCGCGCGCCGCGGGCCCAGGACAGCGGCGTGATCGCCACGGTCCGCAAGTATCCCGCCAGCCTGCCCAGGCGGAGATATGCCCTATTCGCCCCGGGTGAAGGTGCGCCGGTACTCGCTCGGGGTGGTGCCCAGGATGCGCTGGAAATGCAGCCGCAGATTCGCGCCCGTCCCCAGCCCCACATCGGCGGCGATCTGCTCGACGGCCCGCTCCGAGCGTTCGAGGAGCTCCCGGGCCAGGTCGATGCGGGCCCGCATCACCCACTGCATCGGGGTGTATCCGGTGTCCTCGGCGAACCGCCGAGAGAACGTGCGGGGCGAGACCGCCGCGTGCCGGGCCAGCGCGTCGAGCGTGAGCGGTTCGCCGAGCCGGTGCAGCGCCCACTCACGGGTGGCCGCGAACCGCTCGCCCAGCGGCTCGGGCACGCTGCGCGGCACGTACTGCGCCTGCCCGCCGCTGCGGTACGGGGCCGCGACGAGCCGCCGGGCCGCGTGGTTGGACGCGGCGATGCCCAGGTCGCCGCGCAGCACGTGCAGGCACAGGTCGATCCCGGACGCGGCACCGGCCGAGGTGAGGACGCTGCCCTCGTCGACGAACAGCACGTTCTCGTCCACCCGGACCAGCGGGTACTTCGCGGCGAGCGACCGCGTGTAGTGCCAGTGCGTGGTGGCCCGGCGGCCGTCGAGCAGCCCGGTCGCCGCGAGCGCGAAGGCCCCGGTCGAGATCGCGGCGAGCCGTGCCCCCCGCTCGTGCGCGGCGACCAGGGCGTCGATCACGGCCCGGGGCGGATCCTCCCGGTCCGGCTGCCGGTACCCGGGGACGAAGACGATGTCCGCCCAGGCCAGCGCGGCGAGCCCGTGCGTGACGTGGTACGCGAGACCGTCACCCCCGGTCACCAGCCCCGGGGCCGCCCCGCACACCCGTACCTCGTACGGCATGCTCGCCCGGGTCGTGAACACCTGGGCCGGGATGCCCACGTCGAGCGGCTTCGCCCCGTCGAGCACGAGGACGGCGACCCGGTGCAGACGGGGCGCGGGGGAGGGGGCGGACATGGGCGTGAGCGTACGTGCCCGGGCGGGCCGGGGGGTTCACCGCGGCGGTGTGCCGAGCGCCACCGGGCCCACGCCCGGCGGTATGTGGGTGACCGCCGCCGCGACGGCCTCCCCGGCGGTGGTGAACTCACCCAGGTCCATGGTGACGATGCCCCTGCCCACGCCGAACGCCCCCTTGCCGGTGGCGACCAGGCACGGTCCCACGACGATGAGGTGCGGACGGGTCGTGGTCGAGAAGCGAAGAGCCCAGTGGCTCGTGAAGGGGTAGAGCGCCCGCAGCGCGGGCTCCGCGGCCGCGGCCTCGATCAGCGACCGGTACGCGGACGCCCACGGGTACTCCAGTCCGGCCGCCTCCTGGAGCTTGCCCTGCCACTCGGACTCCGTCAGGCGCCCGGGTTCGAGGTCCGGCACCTCGAACCGGCCCGTCGGCCGTGCGAAGGGCGCCGCCCGGTGGATGTCTTCCGGGGACTCCCCGTCGTGCCAGCCCCGGACCGCCCGCGCCACCTGCGCCAGGTCGTCCGTTTCGCCTTCCAGGACAGCCAGGGACTGGAAGGAGTCCTCGCCCCTGATGCGCCACCGCCGTTCGTACGCGTAGGCGCTGATCCGCAGGGGCGCGCGGTGCGCCGGCGTGGTGGCGGCGCCGGCCTGGAGCAACGGCTCGGCGTCGGGGGACGTCAGGGGCACCTCGTCCAGGCCGCCCGCCGCCACGGCCCGCAGGGCGGCGGCGAGGCTGCCGTGCGCGGCGGCTTCGGGATAGAGGGCGGCCGGGTCGGGCCGGGGCTCGGTCATCAGTCGAGGCAGAATTCGTTGCCCTCGACGTCCTGCATGTTGAGGCAGGACTCGTTCTCCTCGTCGGCGAGCAGCAGCTTCCCGCGTACCGCGCCGAGCGGCAGGAGCCGCGCGCACTCGGCCTCGAGCACGGCAAGCCGCTCTTCGCCCTTGAGCCCGATGCCCACCCGGACGTCGAGGTGCACCCGGTTCTTGGCGACCTTGCCCTCGGGGACCTTCTGGAAGTACATGCGCGGACCGGCTCCAGTGGGGTCGGAGGCCGCGAACCACGTGTTCCGCTCCTCCTCCGGCAGCGAGGCGTTGTACGCGTCCCAGGAGTCGAACCCCTCCGGCGGCTCCGGTGCGACATATCCCAGCACCGCGCACCAGAAGCGCCCCACCCGTTCGGGGTCCGCGCAGTCGAAGGTCACCTGGAAGTGCTTGATCGTCGCCATGCGATCACCCTAGAGGGCGGATCGAGCGCCGCTCCAGGGCAAACTTCTTTGCATAAAAGTGCATCACTGCGTATAGTCATGCCATCAACGAGGAGGCTTTCGATGGCGGTACGCGCAGCAGTGGCAGGAGCGAGTGGTTACGCGGGCGGGGAACTGCTCCGTCTGCTGCTCGCCCACCCCGAGGTGGAGATCGGCGCACTCACCGCCAACTCCAACGCGGGCCAGCCCCTCGGCGCGCTCCAACCGCACCTGCGCCCCCTGGCCGGCCGCATCCTCCGGCCCACCACCGCCGATGTGCTCGCCGGGCACGACGTCGTCTTCCTCGCCCTGCCGCACGGCCAGTCCGCCGCCGTGGCCGAACAGCTCGGCGACGAGGTCCTGGTGGTGGACATGGGCGCCGACTTCCGCCTGCGGAACGCCGCCGACTGGGAGAAATTCTACGGCTCGCCGCACGCCGGCACCTGGCCCTACGGCCTGCCCGAACTGCCCGGCGGCCGCGCCGCCCTCGCCGGGACCAAGCGGATCGCGGTGCCCGGGTGCTACCCGACCGCCGTGTCGCTCGCGCTGTACCCGGCGTACGCGGCACAGCTCGCCGAGCCCGAGGCCGTGATCGTCGCCGCGTCCGGGACCTCCGGCGCCGGCAAGGCGGCCAAGCCGCATCTGCTCGGCTCCGAGGTGATGGGCAACATGTCGCCGTACGGTGTCGGCGGCGTCCACCGGCACACGCCGGAGATGATCCAGAACCTCAGCGCCGCCGCGGGAGAGCCGGTCACCGTCTCGTTCACCCCGACCCTCGCGCCCATGCCCCGCGGCATCCTCGCCACGTGCAGCGCGAAGGCGAAGCCCGGCACGAGCGCCGAGACCGTACGCGCAGCCTACGAGAAGGCGTACGCGGACGAGCCGTTCGTCGACCTGCTGCCCGAGGGGCAGTGGCCCGCCACCGCCTCCGTGTACGGCTCCAACGCCGTGCAGATCCAGGTCGCCCACGACGAGGCGGCCGGGCGGATCATCGTGATCAGCGCCATCGACAACCTTGCCAAGGGCACCGCGGGCGGCGCCCTGCAGTCCATGAACCTCGCCCTCGGACTGCCCGAGGACACAGGACTTTCCACGATCGGAGTCGCACCGTGAGCGTCACGGCAGCACAAGGATTCTCGGCGGCGGGGATCGCCGCCGGAATCAAGGAGAACGGCAACCCGGACCTGGCCCTCGTGGTCAACAACGGTCCGCGCCGCGCCGCCGCGGGCGTCTTCACCTCCAACCGCGTCAAGGCGGCCCCCGTCCTCTGGTCCGAGCAGGTCCTCAAGGGCGGCGAGGTCTCCGCCGTCGTCCTCAACTCCGGCGGCGCCAACGCCTGCACGGGCCCGCAGGGCTTCCAGGACACCCACGCCACCGCCGAGAAGGCGGCCGAGGTCCTGAAGGGCCACAGCGCGGGCGAGATCGCCGTCGCCTCCACCGGGCTCATCGGCATCCTGCTCCCCATGGACAAGCTGCTCCCCGGCATCGAGAAGGCCGCGGCGGCCCTCAGCGAGCACGGCGGCGAGAAGGCCGCCATCGCCATCAAGACCACCGACACCGTGCACAAGACCGCCGTCGCGGGCGGCGAGGGCTGGACCGTCGGCGGCATGGCCAAGGGCGCGGGCATGCTCGCCCCGGGCCTGGCCACCATGCTCGTCGTGCTCACCACCGACGCCGACGTCGACGCCGCCGGTCTCGACGCCGCGCTGCGCGACGCCACCCGCACCACCTTCGACCGGGTCGACTCGGACGGCTGCATGTCCACCAACGACACCGTGCTGCTGCTGGCCTCCGGCGCCAGCGGGACCACCCCGGAGCGGAAGGAGTTCGCCGAGGCCGTCCGGGCCGTCTGCGACGACCTGGCCCGGCAGCTCATCGGGGACGCCGAGGGCGCCTCCAAGGACATCCGGATCGAGGTCGTGAACGCCGCGACCGAGGACGACGCCGTCGAGGTGGGCCGTTCCATCGCCCGCAACAACCTCCTCAAGTGCGCCATCCACGGCGAGGACCCCAACTGGGGCCGGGTGCTCTCCGCCATCGGCACCACGAAGGCCGCCTTCGAGCCGGACGCGCTCAACGTCGCCATCAACGACGTCTGGGTCTGCCGGGGCGGCTCGGTCGGCGAGGACCGCGACCTGGTCGACATGCGGTTCCGGGAGGTCCGGATCACCGCCGACCTCGCCGCGGGCACCGAGTCGGCGGTCATCTGGGCCAACGACCTCACCGCGGACTACGTCCACGAGAACAGTGCGTACAGCTCATGACGACGGCGCGGAAGCACACCGCACTCCCGAAGGCGCAGATCCTCATCGAGGCCCTGCCCTGGCTGACCCGGCACAACGGCAGGACCGTCGTCATCAAGTTCGGCGGCAACGCCATGATCGACGAGGAGCTGAAGGCGGCCTTCGCCCAGGACGTCGTCTTCCTGCGTCACGCCGGCCTCAAGCCCGTCGTCGTGCACGGCGGCGGCCCCCAGATCAGCGCCCAGCTCGACAAACAGGGCCTGGTAAGCGAGTTCAAGGCCGGCCTGCGCGTCACCACGCCCGAGGCGATGGACGTCGTACGCATGGTGCTCGCCGGCCAGGTCCAGCGCGAACTGGTGGGCCTGCTCAACCAGCACGGGCCGCTCGCCGTCGGCATGACCGGCGAGGACGCTCACACCATCACCGCGATACAGCACCGGCCCACCATCGACGGCGAGCTCGTCGACATCGGCCGGGTCGGCGAGATCACCGCCATCGACACCGGTGCCATCCAGGCCCTGCTGGACGACGGCCGCATCCCGGTCATCTCCTCCATCGCCCGGTCCGCCGACGACAACCACGTCTACAACGTCAACGCCGACACCGCGGCCGCCGCACTCGCCGCCGCGCTGAACGCCGAGACGCTGATGGTCCTCACGGACGTCGAGGGCCTGTACGAGGACTGGCCGAACAGCGACGACGTGATCAGCCGGCTCACCGCCACCGAGCTGGAGAAGCTGCTGCCCGAGCTCTCCAGCGGCATGGTGCCCAAGATGCAGGGCTGCCTGCACGCCGTACGCAACGGGGTGGAGACCGCCCGCGTCATCGACGGCCGGGTCCAGCACTCGATCCTGCTGGAGATCTTCACCGACGAGGGAATCGGCACGATGGTCGTGCCCGACGCACAGGGGGAGTCATGAGCAACGCCGAACTTTCGCAGCGCTGGCAGCACGCGCTGATGGACAACTACGGCACCCCGAAGCTGTCCCTCGTGCGCGGCGAGGGCGCCCGCGTGTGGGACGCGGACGGCACCGAGTACCTCGACTTCGTCGGCGGCATCGCGGTCAACGCCCTGGGCCACGCCCACCCGGCCGTCGTGGAGGCGGTCACCGCCCAGATCTCCACCCTCGGCCACGTCTCCAACCTGTTCATCGCCGAACCGCCCGTCGCGCTCGCCGAACGGCTGCTCCAGCTCTTCGGCCGCACCGGCAGGGTCTACTTCTGCAATTCGGGCGCCGAGGCCAACGAGGCCGCGTTCAAGATCGGCCGGCTGACCGGGCGCACCCACATGGTCGCCACCGACGGCGGCTTCCACGGCCGGACCATGGGCGCCCTCGCGCTCACCGGCCAGGCCAAGAAGCGCGAGGGATTCACCCCGCTGCCCGGCGACGTCACGCACGTCCCCTACGGCGACGTGGAGGCGCTGCGGGCGGCCGTCACCACCGACACCGCACTGGTGATCATCGAGCCCATGCAGGGCGAGAACGGTGTCGTGGTCCCGCCCCGGGGCTATCTGGAGGCGGCCAGGGAGACCACCCGGGCCACCGGCACCCTGCTCGTCCTGGACGAGGTCCAGACCGGCATCGGCCGGTGCGGCACGTGGTTCGAGTACCAGGCCCACCAGAGCGTCGAGCCCGACGTCGTCACCCTCGCCAAGGGGCTCGGCGGCGGACTCCCGATCGGCGCCACGGTCGCCTTCGGCGCGGCGGCGGACCTCCTCGCACCCGGGCAGCACGGTACGACGTTCGGCGGCAATCCGGTCGCCTGCGCCGCCGGCCTCGCGGTGCTGGACACCCTCGCCGCCGACGGCGCCCTCGACCGGGTGAAGCGGCTCGGCGAGCGCATCCGGGAGGGCGTGGAGGGGCTGGGGCACCCCCTGGTCTCCCACGTCCGGGGCTCCGGGCTGCTGCTGGGTATCGTGCTCACCGAGCCCCTCGCGCCCCAGGCGCAACAGGCGGCTCAGGGTGCCGGCCTCCTGGTGAACGCGCCCGCGCCCGATGTCCTGCGGCTCATGCCGCCGCTGACCATCGGCGATGCGGAGGTGGACGCGTTCCTCCGGGCGCTGCCGGGCGCCCTCGACGCGGCATACGGGGACGGACGATCCGGAGAGAAGCACTCCGGAGAATGAGGCGACGACGATGACCGAGGCGCAGGAATCCGAGTTCGGCGGGCCTTCGGTGCCGCAGACCCGCACGGCGCGCCACCGCCGGATCGTGGACATCCTCAACCGGCAGCCGGTGCGCTCCCAGAGCCAGCTGGCCAAACTCCTCAGCGACGACGGGCTGAGCGTCACCCAGGCGACGCTCTCCCGGGACCTGGACGAGCTGGGCGCGGTGAAGATCCGCAACACCGGCGGCGAGCTGATCTACGCGGTGCCGAGCGAGGGCGGATTCCGCACCCCGCAGGCGCCGTTGGGCGGCTCCGCCAAGGAGGAGCGGATGCGCCGGCTCTCCGCCGAGCTGCTGATCTCGGCGGAGGCGTCGGCCAACCTGGTGGTGCTGCGTACGCCGCCCGGCGCCGCGCAGTTCCTCGCCTCGGCCATCGACCAGGCCGAACTGCACGACATCCTCGGCACCATCGCGGGCGACGACACGCTCATGCTGATCAGCCGCGACCCGGCCGGCGGGCAGGCGCTCGCCGATCATCTGCTGCGGCTCGCGCAGAACGAGCGTTAGTAGTTGGTGATCGCGGTCGTGCCCCCGACCGTGCCGATCGCGATGTGCGGGCTGCGGGCCGGGTCGGCCCAGGCCAGGATGCGGTCCATCGCGTCCGCCGGTACGGAGACGCAGCCGGCGGTCGCACCGCTCCCGTTGACGTGCAGGAAGATCCCGGCGCCCCGGCCGCGTACCGGCTTGTCGTAGTTGAAGCCGATGACGAGCGCGCGGGCGTACTGCGTGGGGTACGCGGTGATCTGCTCGGACTCCGAGGCCCGGCAGTCGGAGGGCAGCGGCTCGACCCAGCGGTTGTAGGCGGCGGCCTCGTTGTCCTCGCACCACCAGGACTTGGTGGTGGCCTGCCGGTACGAGTAGCGGGTGCCGGCGGGCGCGGCCTTGACCCCGAAGGCGTACGGCAGGTCGTACAGGCCGGTCGGCGTCGTGTACGTGCTCTGCTGGCGGGTGCTGCCCTCGGTGAGCCCCTTCGAGCCGAACCGGGCGGCGGCGGTCCCGGCGGCGACCCACTTCCCGTCGCGCAGGTCCCACCAGGTGAGGGTGCCGGTGGTGGACGAGGTGGAGTCCGCCATGGCGGTGATCAGCTGGGTGCCGCCGCCCGTGTCGGCGAGCCGGGTCGGCAGCGGGGCGGTGGCCAGCGGGGGCCGGCCGGCCCCGACGACGGTGCCGAGGGCGAGCAGAACGGCGGCGGTGGTCACAAGTCTTCGCATGCCGAGGACTCTAGGGCCTGTCTGACCATTCCCGTCTGCAGGGCGGCAATGGTCGGACAGGCCCCAGGCCGCTCACCGTCCGGCCGCCCCCGAAATGTCACGTCATCCGACGCGGGGCCATCCCGCAGCCCGCAGCAGCCGTTGCGCCCCCACCCGCACCGCCCGGGGCGACTCAGGGGTGTCGCGCTCGCGCAGCCACTCCACCGGGAACTCGCCCGCGTGGGGGAGCAGGGCCCGGGTTGCCGCCCGGACGACGGCGGGTGACGGGTCGTCCAGCAACGGCGTCAGCCCCTCCCGGCTCACCGTGTCCAGCGCCCGCAGCCCGGTCACCGCCTGGGCGCGCACGGCCGGGTCCGGGTGGCGGACCAGGGCCCACAGCGTGCCCGCGTCCGCCTTCCGGTCGCCGCACTCGCCGAGCCCGGCGGCGGCGCCCGGCGCGACGGCCTCGCCGGTGCACAGCTCCCGGTACAGCGGCAGCGGGTCGGTCCCGCCCTGGCGCACCACGTACCGGGCGCAGGCCCGCACCACGCCCGAACGGTCCGTCAGGTGGGCCCGCGCCTCCTCGTACCGTCCGGCGCGCCGCAGCGCGGTGACGCCGGCGGCCCGGACGCGGCCGGAGCGGGCCGCCAGCAGGACGCCGAGGACGCCTTCGTCGCGGTCCTGCTCCCGCACCGCGGCGATCGCGGCCTCCGCGCACAGGTCCTGGAGGACGACGTCGTCCGAGCGCGCGGCGATGCGGGCCAGCCCGAGCGGCGGCAGCAGCCCGCGCTCGACGGCGAGGCGATGGGCGAACCGGCGCGTCGCCCGGTCGGCGCTCGCCAGCAGCGGGTGCAGGGCCTCGGCGGGGCCCTCGCTCAGGACCCGGCCCAGCAGTTCCACGGCGAAGCCGCCCCGCTCGCGCCGGCCGAGGAGCAGGACCAGCTCCGCCTGGGCGACGAGCCCGGCGGCCGGTGCCTCCGCGAGCAGGGCCCGGGCCCGGTCGCGTACCGGAGCCGCCCAGTCCGCGCACCGTACGACGAGGAGCGGCAGCAGGTCCGGGTAGCGGGGCACCCGGTCGAGCGCCGCCTCCCGGATCCGGCCGTCGGGGTGGCAGAGGGCGAGGGCGGTCGCGGGTTCGGCGTTCCGGTCCCGGTGCGGCGAATCCCAGCCGTCCGGGGCGTACCAGGGCGGGTGCCGCACCGCCAGGTCGAGCGCCGGCCAGCACTCCGCGGACTCCCGGCCGCCGAGTGCTTCGCGCAGGGGCCGGCCCTCGGCGAGGCGCTGCGCCGCTGTCCAGGCGTGGTCCATGATCCCCCCAGGTGTTCCGGAGACCGACCGTACCGGCGGCCGGACCGCCCAGGCACCTGCTTTGACAAACCATGCAGAGCTCTGCATAGTTATGCCTACCAATGATCGTGGCACTTCCGAGGAGCACGCAGTGAGCAACGGCAACGGCAACGGCGACGTACGTCTCTGGGGCGCCCGCTTCGCCGACGGACCGGCCGAGGCGCTGGCCCGGCTGTCCGCCTCCGTCCACTTCGACTGGCGCCTCGCGCCGTACGACATCGCCGGCTCCCGTGCCCACGCCCGCGTCCTCAACAAGGCGGGCCTGCTCACCGAGGACGAGCTGAACCGGATGATCGCCGGGCTCGACCAGCTCGAAGCGGACGTGGCCGACGGCTCCTTCACCGGCACCATCGCCGACGAGGACGTCCACACCGCGCTGGAACGCGGCCTGCTGGAGCGGCTGGGCCCCGACCTCGGCGGCAAGCTGCGCGCCGGCCGGTCCCGCAACGACCAGATCGCCACGCTCTTCCGGATGTACCTGCGCGACCACGCCCGCATCATCGGCTCCCTGATCGCCGACCTCCAGGACGCCCTGGTGGGCCTCGCCGAGGCCCACCCGGACGTCGCGATGCCCGGCCGTACGCACCTCCAGCACGCCCAGCCGGTGCTCTTCGCCCACCACGTCCTGGCCCACGTGCAGTCCCTCTCCCGGGACGCGGAGCGGCTGCGGCAGTGGGACGAGCGGACCGCCGTCTCGCCGTACGGATCCGGCGCGCTGGCCGGGTCCTCGCTGGGGCTCGACCCGGAGGCGGTCGCGGCCGACCTCGGCTTCGAGCGGGGCTCGGTGGGCAACTCGATCGACGGCACGGCGTCCCGGGACTTCGTCGCCGAGTTCGCGTTCGTCACCGCGATGATCGGCGTCAACCTCTCCCGGATCGCCGAGGAGATCATCATCTGGAACACGAAGGAGTTCTCCTTCGTCACCCTGCACGACGCCTTCTCGACCGGCTCCTCGATCATGCCGCAGAAGAAGAACCCGGACATCGCCGAACTCGCCCGGGGCAAGTCGGGCCGGCT
The DNA here is from genome assembly GCF_049844595.1 of Streptomyces sp. DT224. Classification (NCBI taxonomy): domain Bacteria; kingdom Bacillati; phylum Actinomycetota; class Actinomycetes; order Kitasatosporales; family Streptomycetaceae; genus Streptomyces; species Streptomyces sp. DT224. The sequence goes on along the minus strand of NZ_JBNCLI010000014.1, from coordinate 162,784 downwards.
CATCGGCAACCTCACGGGCCTGATGGCCACGCTCAAGGCCCTGCCGCTCGCGTACAACCGCGACCTCCAGGAGGACAAGGAGCCGGTCTTCGACTCCTGCGACCAGCTGGAGGTCCTGCTCCCCGCCTTCACCGGCATGATGGCGACGCTCACCGTCAACCGGGACCGCATGGAGGAGCTGGCCCCGGCCGGCTTCTCGCTCGCCACGGACATCGCGGAGTGGCTGGTCAAGAAGGGCGTGCCGTTCCGCGTCGCCCACGAGGTGGCCGGTGAGTGCGTCAAGGAGTGCGAGCACCACGGCATCGAGCTGGACGAGCTGACGGACGAGCAGTTCGCCAAGATCTCCGAGCACCTGACCCCCGAGGTCCGCACCGTCCTCAACGTGGCCGGCGCCCTCGCCTCCCGCAGCGGGCGCGGCGGCACCGCCCCCTCGGCCGTCGCCGTCCAGCTGGCCGAGGTCAAGGCCGACCTCGCCGTGCAGCACGCCTGGGCGGACGCGCACAAGTAGTCGGAAACGCATCGCGGGCTACGTTGAGGGTAGGCGCGTCCTGCCCGACGACGAGGAGCCCGCGATGCCGTTCGCCCGACTGTCCGAAGCGACCACCCCCACCGCCCACATCGGGCTCGGCCTGGCCGCCGTCGGCCGGCCCGGCTACATCAACCTCCACCGCGACCGCGACCTGCCCGCCGGCCGCTCGCCCGACGCCCTGCGCGACCGTACGCACGAACTCCTCGACGCCGCCTACGCGCAGGGCGTCCGCTACTTCGACGCGGCCCGCTCCTACGGGCGCGCGGAGGAGTTCCTGGCCGGCTGGCTGGCCGCGCACCCCGAGGCCGACGACGTCGTCGTCGGCAGCAAATGGGGCTACACCTACACCGCCGACTGGGGCCTCGACGCGGAGACGCACGAGGCCAAGGACCACGGCCTCGCCGCGTTCGAGCGCCAGCGCGCCGAGACGGCCGCGCTGCTCGGCGACCGGCTCGACCTCTACCAGATCCACTCGGTGACCCCGGACAGCCCCGCGCTCGCCGACAAGGAGCTGCACGCCCGCCTCGCCGAACTGGCCGCGCAGGGCGTCAGCGTCGGCCTGTCCACCAGCGGCCCCGCCCAGGCCGAGGCGATCCTCGCCGCCCTCGCCGTCACGGTCGACGGCGCGCCCCTCTTCCGTACGGTCCAGGCCACCTACAACGCGCTGGAGACCTCGGCGGGTCCCGCGCTCGCCGAGGCGCACGCCGCCGGGCTCACCGTGATCGTCAAGGAAGGCATGGCCAACGGCAGGCTCGCCGGCGACCAGGCGCCCGCCGTCGTGCGGGAGATCGCCGACGAGGAAGAACTCGGGAGCGACGCGGTCGCCCTGGCCCTGGTGCTCCACCAGCCGTGGGCCGGCGTGGTGCTCTCCGGCGCGGCCACCGTCGCCCAGCTCGCCGGCAACCTCCACGCGGCCGTTCCCGTCCTCGACGAGGAACGGCGCGCCAGGCTGGAGGCTCTGGTGGAGGAGCCGGAGGCGTACTGGCGGCACCGCGCCTCGCTGCCCTGGAGCTGACCCCGGCGACACGACACTAACCCGAATGAGACATGAACGTCTCATTCGGGTTAGTGTCGTCTCATGACTCTTGATCGTGAGCAGGTGCTGCGCAGTGCCGCCGCCCTGCTGACCCGCAGATCCACCGCCACCATGGACGAGGTCGCCAAGGCGGCCGGCATCGGGCGCGCCACCCTGCACCGGCACTTCGCCGGGCGGGACGCCCTGGTCAGGGCGCTGGAGGAGCTGGGCATCCAGGAGTTCGAGGCCGCGCTCGACGCCGCCGCGATGGACGAGGGCACCAGCGAGGAGGCGCTGCGCCGGTTCGTCCACGCGGTGGAGCCGAGCGCCGGGTTGCTCTCGTTCCTCGTGACGGAGAACCAGCTCTGGGAGGGCGAGGGCCAGAACGCCGGCTGGGACCGGCTGGACGCCCGCGTCGCCGCCTTCTTCCGGCGCGGCCAGGAGCGCGGCGAATTCCGCATCGACCTGACCCCGGCCTGGCTCACCGAGGCGCTGTACGGGCTCATCGGCAGCGGGGCGTGGGCCGTTCAGGCGGGCCGGGTGGCCGCCCGGGACTTCCCGTACATGATCGCCGAGTTGCTGCTCGGCGGCGCACGCCGGAGCGTGGAGCAATGAGCAGCGTCGAAGAGCTCCCGGAGCCCCCCGTCGATCCGTACCGCCCCGGCCGGTGGATCGCGCTGGCCGTCCTCGTCCTCGCCGTGCTGCTGGTGGCCGTCGACGCGACCGTGCTCGGCCTGGCGACCCCGTTCCTCAGCGAGGACCTGGAGCCGACCGGCACCCAGCTGCTCTGGATCGGTGACGTCTACTCCTTCGTGATCGCCGGGCTCCTGGTCTCGATGGGCAGCCTCGGTGACCGCATCGGCCGCAAGAAGCTGCTGCTCTGCGGCGCCACCGCCTTCGGCGCGGTCTCGGTGCTCAACGCCTACGCGCACACGCCCGAGATGATGATCGTGGCGCGGGCGCTGCTCGGCGTCGCGGGCGCCACCCTGATGCCGTCCACCCTCGCCCTGATCCGCAACCTCTTCCACGATCCCCGCGAGCGCAGCCTCGCCATCGGCATCTGGGGCGCGATGGCCTCGGCCGGCGCGGCCGTCGGGCCCGTCGTCGGGGGGTTCCTCCTTGAGCACTTCTGGTGGGGCTCGGTCTTCCTGATCAACCTGCCCGTCATGGCGGTGCTCGTGGTGGTCGGCATCAAGATGATCCCCGAGTCGAAGAACCCGGCGCCCGGGCCGTGGGACCTGCCGAGCGTGGGCCTCTCGCTGGTCGGCATGATCGGGGTCGTCTACGCCATCAAGGAGATGGCCGCGCACGGCGTGAGCTGGCCCTCCGCCCTGGTGGGCGTCGCCGGGCTGCTGGCGCTGATCTGGTTCGTACGCCGCCAGTTCCGGCTCCCCGCCCCGCTGCTGGACATGCGGCTCTTCCACCACCGGGGCTTCTCCGGCGCGGTCCTCGCCGACCTGCTGACGATCCTCGGGCTGTCCGGGATCGTCTTCTTCCTCTCCCAGTTCCTCCAGCTGGTCCAGGGACGCGGACCGCTGGAGGCCGGGCTCGCCGAACTGCCCGCCGCCGTCGGCGCCGTCACCGCGGGCCTGCTGGCGGGCACGGTCGCCCGGCGGCTCACCGTACGGGTGGTGGTGTCCGGCGGGCTCGGGGCGATCGGCCTGGCGCTGGCCGCGGTCGCCGCCGTCCACCGGGACACGGCCTACCCGCTCATCGGCGCGCTGCTCCTGATCGTGGGAGTGGGCGCGGGCTTCGCGTTCACCGTGACGTCCGACGTCATCCTCTCCAGCGTCCCCAAGGAACACGCCGGCTCCGCCTCCGCGGTCTCCGAGACGGCGTACGAACTGGGCGCGGCGCTCGGCATCGCGCTGCTCGGCTCCATCGTGACCGGCGCCTACAAGGGCTTCCAGGCCCCGCCCGGCACCCCGCCCGCCGTCTCGGACGCCGCGCACGAATCGCTCGGCGGCGCCGTGGAGTCCTCACACCTGCTGCCGCCGGCCGAGGCCCACGAGCTGGTCTCCTCGGCCCAGGACGCCTTCGTGGACGGGCTGCACCTCGCCTCGGTCATCGGCGCCGTCGTCCTCGTGGCGACGGCGGCCGCCGCCTGGTTCCTGCTGCGCGGTCAGGAACTGGAGGAGGGCATCGTCCACGAGTAGGACGCGTACGTCAGGGCCCGCTCCCCCCGGACCGGGGGAAGCGGGCCCTGACGTACGTTCCGCCGGATCAGGCGGCCTTCGCCTTGGTCGCGTACATGTCCACGTACTCCTGGCCGGACAGCCGCATCACCTCGGCCATCACGGAGTCCGTCACGGCGCGCAGCACATAGCGGTCGCGGTCCATGCCCTCGTAGCGGGAGAACTCCATCGGCTCACCGAAGCGCACCGTGACCTTGCCCGGCCGGGGCAGACCCGAGCCGCCCGGCTGGAGCTTGTCCGTGCCGATCATCGCGAACGGCACCACCGGCGCGCCCGTCATCAGCGTCAGCCGCGCGATGCCCGTGCGGCCCCGGTAGAGCCGGCCGTCGGGGGAGCGGGTGCCCTCCGGGTAGATCGCGAACGCCTTGCCCTCCTCCAGGATCCGGCGCCCCGTCATCAGCGCCGCCACACCGCCGCGCCCGCCGTCCCGGTCCACCGGGATCATGCCGACGCCCGTGAAGAACCAGGCCATCAGCCGGCCCTTGAGCCCCTTGCCCGTCACGTACTCGTCCTTGCCGATGAAGAACACCGGACGGTCGCAGCAGATCGGCATGATCATCGAGTCGATGAACGTCAGGTGGTTGCCCGCCAGGATCACCGGCCCGCTGCCCGGAATGTTCTCGATGCCCTCCATCCGGGGCCGGAACATCAGACGCAGGATCGGTCCGAGCACTGCCTTGATGAGTGCGAGACGGGACAACGCTTCCTCCGGTGTTGTGGCCGGGCCCGGCCGAGGCGACGGATGGTGAAGGTCCATGCAGGTGAGGACGATACTCGCGGGTACCGGCCGATCGCACATCGGGTTCACGCATCGGATACACCGTGTTGACATGTGTTCGCGCCATGTTCGTCCAGGTGCCGCCCCCGTGACCGTACCCCTGCCTACGCTCGATCCTCGCTCGACAGGTGCCGTACATCACATGCGAGGAGCATTCATGACAGAGCGTGCGCAGGCCGCGCCGGGACGCCGGACCGTCATCGGGGCGGGGGCGGCCGTCCTCGGCACGGCCGCCCTGGGCGTCACCGCAACGGCGCAGGCGGCCGACCGGAACGGCGGACACGGAGGCCGCGGCGGCCACCGCCTCGACCTGCCGGTCCCCACCGTCATCGGCCACCGGGGCACCAGCGGCTACCGCCCCGAACACACGCTGGGCTCCTACCAGCTCGCCCTGGACATGGGCGCGCACATCATCGAGCAGGACCTCGTCCCCACCCGCGACGGCCACCTCGTGTGCCGCCACGAGAACGACATCACCGCCACCACCGACGTCTCCGCGCACCCCGAGTTCGCGAGCCGCCGGACCACCAAGACCGTCGACGGCGTCTCCCTCACCGGCTGGTTCACCGAGGACTTCACCCTCGCCGAGCTCAAGACCCTCCGCGCCAAGGAGCGCATCCCGGCCAACCGCCAGAAGAACACGCTGTACGACGGCCGCTGGGAGGTGCCCACCTTCGAGGAGGTCCTGCGCTGGGCCGACCGTGAGGGCCGCCGCCGCGGAAAGCCCGTCTGGCTGTACGTCGAGACCAAGCACCCCAGCTACTTCCGGGGCCTCGGACTCGGCCTGGAGGAACCCCTCGCCAAGCTGCTGCGCCGCTACGGACGCCACCGCGCCCAGTCCCCGGTGATCCTCCAGTCCTTCGAGCCCGGCAGCGTCCAGCGCCTGGCCCGGCTCGTGGCGACCCCGCGCATCGTCCTGCTCTCCGGCGCGGGCACCCGGCCCTGGGACTTCGAGGTGGCCGGCGACCCGCGCACCACGGACGACCTCGTGAAGCCGGCCGGCCTGAAGTGGATGGCCTCCTTCGCGCAGGGCATCGGCCCCACCCTGGACCTGATCATCCCCAAGGACGCCGCCGGCCGGCTCACCGAACCCACCACCCTGGTACGCGACGCCCACGCGCAGGGTCTCGTCCTCCACCCGTACACGATGCGCAACGAGAACACCTTCCTGCCCGCCGACTTCCGGCGCGGCACCGACCCCCACGCGTACGGGGACGCCTTCGGCGCCTTCGCCGCGTACTTCGCGACCGGGATCGACGGGATCTTCTCCGACAACCCGGACACCGCCCTGCTCGCGGCGGCGGACTTCGCGGCGAAGAGGTAGGACGGCGGGCCCGACTCCCCGTCAGCACCCCGCTTCCGTCACATCACAGGGGAGTTGGCTATGTCACAGGGGAGTTTGGGCCCCATCCGTTCCCGATGCCTTGGATGTCTGCGCAGAATGCTCGCGGCGGAGGTTGTCGCTCCTGGACCGTGGGAAAGGAGCGGGAGACAACCGGCGGATCAGGTGAGCGGGAGGCATGCGCACATGGGCACGAGCGTGACCATCTCGGCGGCGGACGTGCGGGACGCCGAAGAGATTCTGAAGCTGCAGTACCTCTGTTTCCAGAGCGAGGCGGAGCTGTACGGCAATTACCGCATCGACCCGCTCGTCCAGACCCTCGACTCGGTACGCGCCGAGATCGCGGAGAACCTGGTCTACGTGGCGCGGCTCGGCGACGAGGTCGTCGGCTCGGTGCGGGGCTCGGTCGACGAGGAGGGCGCGGGCCGGATCGACAGGCTCTGCGTCCACCCCCGCCTCCGGGGCCACGGCCTCGGCGCCCGGCTGCTGCGGGCGGTGGAGGCGGGCCTGGCCGACGAGCGCGCCGCCACCCGCTTCCGGCTCCACACCGGCCACCGCAGCGAGGGCAACCTGCGCCTCTACCGGCGCGCCGGGTACGCCGCTGTGGGCAACGCGACCAGCAGCGACGGGGTCATGATGGTCCTGCTGGAGAAGGAGGCCCCGGCCCCCTCCGCGTACGTGGCCAGCGCCTAGCCGTATACGCGCCGCGCGCGGGTCCTCACGCGGTCCGGGCGCGGCGCAGCCACATCATCCCGGTGACCGGCAGGATCACCGGGATGAACAGGTAGTCCCGGCCGCAGTACGACCACACGGTCGCGTCGGCGAACGCGGACGGTTCCACCAGGGTCCACATCCCCACGATCAGCACCCCGGCGAGCTCGGCCGCGCAGCACGCCAGCGCCGTCCGGCGCGCCCGCTCGCCGCCGCGCACCAGCGAGTACGTGATGAAGCCGTAGACGACCGCGGCGACCGCCGACAGCACGTACGCCAGGGGCGCGCGGCCGAAGTCCAGGATCATCTGGACGATCGAGCGGGATGCCGCCGCCACGGTGAACACGCCGTAGAACCAGACGAGGACCCGGCCGGGACCGGAACCCAGGTCGAAGGGCCGCTTCTCGCCGGCCGTCGCCCGCGTGGTGTCGGTGTCGGTCACGGTCAGCTTCCCCAGATGTCGTAGAGCCGTACTTCGAGGACGGCCAGGACGACCGCGCCCGCCGCCACCGTCACCGAGCCCCAGCGGGTCCGCTCGCTCAGCGACAGGAACCCTGCCGCCGGCACGGCGAGGAACGCCCCGGCGAGGTACGCGATGAAGATGGTCATGCCCTGCTCGGGCCGCTCGCCGCGGGCCAGCTGCACGATCCCCGTCACCAGTTGCGCCAGGGCCAGCAGCGAGACGACGGCCATGCCGATGAAGTGCCAGTCCTTGGTGGGCTGGTCCCGGTACGCGGCGAATCCGCACCAGGCGGCGAGGGCGAGGGCGGCCACGGCGACCGCGACCGTCAGGGCGTCGAGCATGAGCCGAGGGTATTACGGCGCGCCGGGCGCTCCGCGTGCGCCCCCGGTTCGCGGCGGGAAGCGCGACGGGCGCCGGTGATCGTGGCCTTGACCACAGAGCGTGCGGCCTCCGGCGCCGGGGGAGCGGGGGCGGAGGCCGGGTCTGGCGGGAATCAACGCAGGTCAGAGCGGTGTGGCTGGAATGGTTTGGCTGATACGCGGCTGGCGCGTCGCCCCCTCCACCACTGTCCGCTATCCGGACAACCGGTCCGGCCGGAAGCGCACGTCTGTTTTACTTGTGCCCATGACCACGACGAGCAGCCGCACCCTTGCGACCGAGGCGATCACGACGCCCGGTGCTCGTTGTACGGGTCGAATGCGCGCCTTCTGAGGGCCCACGACCGAGCCTCGCGCCCCGAAGCGAGACCCCTTCCCCCGGCCGTCCGCACCCAGCGGAACGAGCCCGCACGGGCCCCGGCCCGCGGTGACCGCCGCGCCCGGACGCCCCGGAAGACCGCTCGGAACGTCCGATCGAAAACGTCCGGATCACCCCGGACGCATGCCCCGTGCCCGGCGGACACCGCGCCGCGCACTCGACAGTGACGGAAACCCCTGTGATCACCACGACGGGCCTCACGAAGGTCTACCGTTCGCGCGACCGCGAGGTCACCGCCCTGGACGGCGTCGACCTCCACGTACGCGAGGGAGAGGTGTACGGCGTCATCGGCCGCAGCGGCGCCGGCAAGTCATCGCTCATCCGCTGCGTCAACCTCCTGGAACGCCCCACCTCCGGCACCGTGACCGTGGCCGGCCAGGACCTCACCGCTCTCGCCGGCCGGGGCCGCCGGGCCGGCAAGGAACTGCGCGAGGCGCGCAGCCGCATCGGGATGGTCTTCCAGCACTTCAACCTGCTGGCCTCCCGCACCGTGCAGCGCAACGTCGAACTCCCCCTGGAGATCCTCGGCGTCACCGGCCGCGAGCGCTCCCGCAAGGCCCTCGAACTCCTCGACCTGGTCGGCCTCGCCGACAAGGCCAGGTCCTACCCGGGCCAGCTCTCCGGCGGCCAGAAGCAGCGCGTCGGCATCGCCCGCGCCCTCGCCGGCGACCCCAAGGTGCTCCTGTCCGACGAGGCGACCTCCGCCCTGGACCCCGAGACCACCCGCTCCATCCTCCAGCTTCTGCGCGACCTCAACCAGCAGCTCGGGCTCACGGTCCTGCTCATCACGCACGAGATGGACGTCGTCAAGACCATCTGCGACTCCGCCGCGCTGATGCGGGGCGGCCGCGTGGTCGAGTCCGGCACCGTCGGCGAACTGCTCGCCACCCCCGGCTCCGAGCTGGCCCACGAGCTGTTCCCCGTGGGCGGTACCGCCTCCGCGCCCGACCGCACCGTCGTGGACGTCACCTTCCACGGCGAGGCCGCCGCCCGCCCGGTGATCTCGCAGCTCTCCCGTACGTACAACATCGACATCTCGATCCTGGGCGCCGCCATGGACACCGTCGGCGGCAGGCAGATCGGCCGCATGCGCATCGAACTGCCCGGCCGGTTCGAGGAGAACGTCGTCCCGATCGGCTTCCTGCGCGAACAGGGCCTCCAGGCCGAGATCGTGGAAGCCGCACCCGTGTCCGTACCCGCACCGCTCACCAAGGAGGTGGCGAAGTGACCTGGTCCGAAATGCAGCCGCTGCTGACGCAGGGCACCGTCGACACCCTCTACATGGTGCTGTGGTCCGCCCTCGTCACCGTCCTGGCCGGATTGCCCCTCGGCGTCCTGCTCGTCCTCACCGACAAGGGCGGACTGCTCCAGAACACCCCGGTGAACAAGGTCGTCGGCGCGATCGTGAACATCGGCCGCTCGCTGCCGTTCATCATCCTGCTGATCGCCCTGATCCCGTTCACCACCTGGGTCGTCGGCACCTTCATCGGCCCCACCGCGATGATCGTGCCGCTCGCCGTCGGCGCCATCCCGTTCTTCGCCCGGCTGGTCGAGACGGCGGTCCGCGAGGTCGACCACGGGCTCGTGGAGGCCGTCCAGTCCATGGGCGGCTCCATCCCGACGATCGTCCGCAAGGTGCTCCTCCCGCAGGCCCTGCCCTCCCTGGTCTCCGGGATCACCACCACCGTCATCGTGCTCATCGGCTACTCCGCGATGGCCGGCGCGGTCGGCGGCGAAGGGCTCGGCTCCAAGGCCGTCACCTACGGATTCCAGCGCTTCGACAACCGGTTCATGCTGATCACGGTCGCACTGCTGATCGTCATCGTGACCCTCGTCCAGCTGATCGGCGACCTCGCCGTCCGCCTGCTGGCCCGCCGCGGCCGCACCTCCTGAGACTTCCCCTCCCCATCAAGCCCGCACTCCTTGTCCGGGCGCACCACCATCACCACCTGAAAGAGGCACTTTTCGTGCGTACCAGCATCAAGATCACCGCCGCCGCCGCGGCCACCACCGCCCTCGCCCTCGGCCTCACCGCCTGCGGCACGGACTCCGACCCGTCGTCCAAGAGCGGCGGCACCGACACCTCCAAGGCCCTCGTCGTCGCCGCGTCCCCGACGCCGCACGCCGACATCCTCGGCTTCGTCAAGAAGAACCTCGCCGACAAGGCCGGCCTGAAGCTGGAGGTCAAGGAGTTCACGGACTACGTCCTGCCGAACACCGCCACCGAGACCGGCCAGGTCGACGCCAACTTCTTCCAGCACCAGCCCTACCTGGACGACTTCAACAAGAAGAACGGCACCCACCTGGTCTCCGTCGGCACCGTCCACCTCGAACCCCTCGGCCTCTACTCCAAGAAGGTCAAGGACCTCGGCTCCATCAAGGCCGGCCAGACCATCGCCGTGCCCAACGACACCACCAACGAGGGCCGCGCGCTCCAGCTGCTCGCCGAGAACGGCCTCATCACCCTCAAGGACGGCGTCGGCACCAGCGCCAAGCTGAGCGACATCACCGACAAGAAGGGCCTGGAGTTCAAGGAGCTGGAGGCCGCGACGGTCCCGCGCGCCCTGAACGACGTGGACGCCGCCGTCATCAACGGCAACTACGCGATCGAGGCCAAGCTCAAGCCCGCCAAGGACGCCCTCGCCCTGGAGAAGGCCGACGGCAACCCGTACGCCAACATCGTCGCCGTCAAGAAGGGCGACGAGAAGGACCCCCGCGTCCAGAAGCTCGTGAAGCTCCTCCACTCCGACGAGGTCAAGAAGTTCATCGAGGACACCTACCAGGGCTCGGTCGTCCCTGCCTTCGGTGCCAAGTCCTGACCCGTACGCGCCACTTGGCCCAGGAGCCCCGCCCACCCCGCCCAGGGGGCGCGGGGCTCCGCCGTACCCACCCGGCCATGCACGCGCCCACCGCGATGCTGCATGCTGTGCCTTTACACGGTCTTCGGCATGGAGCTGCGCATGACTTCCACCTTCCCGGACATCTCCATCAGCACGGACCGGCTGGTGCTGCGCCCATTCGACATGGCGGACATCCCCGCGTACATCGAGATGATGAACGACGAGCTGGTCACCGCCTGGACCGACGCACCCCACCCGTACACCCAGGTCGACGCCGAACGCTGGGTACGCAGAATCGCTCCGGCGCACCGCACCAAGGGCGACGGGATCGCCCTGGCGGTCACCGAGTTCCTCACCCAGCGCCTCGTCGGCTCCGTACGGCTCCGCAACACCGACTGGCGCACCCTCTCCACCGAGGCCGCCTACATCACCGCCCCGTGGGCCCGCGGCGAGGGCTACGCCACCGAGTCCGTGCTCGCCGTCGCCCAGTGGCTCTTCCGCGACCAGGGCTTCGAGCGCATCGAACTGCGCACCGCCGCCGACAACACCGCCTCCCAGCAGGTCGCCCAGAAGCTCGGCTGCATCAGCGAGGGCGTCCTGCGCAACGCCCGCATATCGCGTACCCGGACCGAGAACGGCACGGACGGGGGATGGACCGACATCCGCACCGACCTCATCGTCTGGGGCCTGCTCCCCGAAGACCTGGAGGGCGTCGCCGAACAGCTCGCCGACGCCGGCGGGTACGGCACGTACAACGACTGGAAGTGACCGGCGCCGGGGCCCCGGAGCCCTGCCGGAGGGGACCGGGTAACCTCACCCTGCCCACCCCCGGGCAACCAGCCCCGCCTGCGACGACTCCAGGAGAATGACACCAAGATGGCCGACCGGGTCACAGTGATCGGCTGGGACGGCTCACCGCTGACCAGAGCGGCCACCGCAGCGCTCTCGGCCGCCACCCTGGTCGCCGGGGCCGCACACCACCTCGCGCTGCCGGAGGTCCCCCGGAGCGCCGAACGCATCCGCCTCGGCTCCGTCGACCTCGCCGCCCGCCGGATCGCCGGCCACCGCGGCAGCGCCGTCGTCCTCGCCGACGGCGACCCCGGCTTCTTCGGCGTCGTCCGCACCCTGCGCGCCCCGCAACACGGTCTGGAGGTCGAGGTCGTCCCGGCCGTCTCCTCCGTCGCCACCGCCTTCGCCCGTGCCGGCATGCCCTGGGAGGACGCCCAGACGGTCGTCGCCCACCCCCGCACCCTGCGCCGCGCCGTGAACGTCTGCCGCGCCCACCACAAGGTCGCCGTCCTCACCTCGCCCGGTGCCGGACCCGCCGAACTCGCCCTGCTCCTCGAAGGCGTCCACCGCACGTTCGTCATCTGCGAGGAGCTGGGCACCGACCGCGAACAGGTCACCGTCGTCACCTCGGACACCGCCGCCGACCACGTCTGGCGCGACCCCAACGTCGTCATCGTCATCGGCGGCGGCCCCGAACGGCAGGCCGACGGCGCCTGGATCGCCGGCCGCCACCCCGCCTACCCGCAGGGCGTACGCGGATGGGCGCTGCCCGCCGGCGCCTACCCGGACCCGGGCGCCCGCCCGGCGGGGGAGAGCGGCGAGGGCGAGGGCCCCGTCCTGCGCGCCGCCCAGCTCGCCCACCTCGGCCCCCGCACCGGCGACCTCGTCTGGGACATCGGCTCCGGGGGCGGCGCGCTGGCCGTCGAGGCGGCCCGCTTCGGCGCGGCGGTCCTCGCGGTGGACAGCGACCCCGACGCCTGCGCCCGCACCACGGCCGCCGCGCGCGCCTTCGGCGTACAGCTCCAGGTGGTCGAGGGCCGTGCCCCACACGTGCTGGAACGGCTGCCCGAGCCCGATGTCGTACGCATAGGAGGCGGCGGCGTCCCCGTCGCCACCGCCGTCGCGGACCGCCGGCCGGAACGGATCGTCACGCACGCCTCGACCCGCGACGAGGCCGAGGCACTGGGTGCCGCACTGGCCGGAAACGGTTACACGGTCTCCTGTTCGCTCCTCCAGTCCGTCGAACTCGACACGACCGCCTGGTCGGAGCGCGAACGCACGGTCGTCTTTCTGCTTTCCGCACTTCGTTCGGACCTTGCCCCCTGACCCGTCGGCAAGCGGTGCGAGGTAGGCTGGCCGATCGTCGCACCGCTCCCGGACGTTCGTCGCTTCGTTCGTCAATGTCCGGAAAAGGGGACCGTTTTGGTCCGCGTTGTGGTACGGCAGCACCCTGGGACGCGCAACGTGGCGCAGTCCACAGCGGGCCGTGGCGAAATGAGCTGCCGCGGCGGCGAACGACCGCGAGAATGCAGGATGTCCGCGACCGATTCGTGCCGCGCGGCGCGCCCGCTCGTTCCACCGGACGAGCACCGCGTGCCGTGTCCGGGCGTCCCGGGCGAAGGGCCGAAGGAGCACTGACGATGGGCGAGGGGAACGCATGAGTGACACCGGCCGGATCCCGGGCGAGGGACTGCCGGAGAACGCGGGCACGGTGGAGCAGCCGGGCGTCCCCGCGCCTGACTCCTACACCTACCTCGAACCCTCCGCGCACACCCCCGAGGACGACGACCTCCTCCTGATGCCGAGCGCCCAGGGCGCCTGGGGCGAACCCCAGCCGGCGGTTCAGACGACGGAGCACTACGCGGACTCTGCCGCGCAGGGGGCGTACCAGCCGCACTTCCCGCCGGCCGACCCGGCGCACGCCCAGGGCCCCGTCCAGCTCCAGGAGCAGGCCCCGGCGTACGCGATGCACCAGGCCGCCGCCGCGCCGCTGCCCGAGAACGGCCCCGGCGCGCACGAGTCCGGAGGCCGCGATTCCGGCTCCGTCGATCTCGGCGCCGTCCGCATCCCCGCCCCCGCCGCGCAGCCACCGCAGGCCCCCGTCCGCCGCCCCCTGCACCGCGGCCCCGCCTCGCCCGAGCCGTCCTACGGCGGTACGTCGGGGGCCGGCGTGGTCCGCTCCCTCGCCGACCGCGGCCCGGCCGGAGCACCCCCGGCCCGCCACGCGGTCCCGGCGACCGCCGAACCGGAGTACTTCGAACCGCAGCCTGCCGGGCAGCCCCTTCCGGGCCCGCAGCTCGGCGAGATCCCGCCGCAGAACGCCCAGCAGTGGGCGGCGCCGGTGCCGACGGAGGCCCCGGCCGCTCCGGAGCAGGCCGCGCCCGCACCGGTCGCGGAGCCCGTGGCCCCCGGGGCCGAGGCGCAGGTCCCGGACGGGGTGGCGCCGCAGGCCCCGGCCCCGGTCGCCGAGCAGCCGGCCACGGAGCCCGAGCCGATGGCCGAGAGGGAACCGGAGCCCGTCGCCGTGGCGGAGCCCGAGCCGGCCCCGGTCGCGGAGGCCGCACCGGCACCGGTCGCGGAGGCCGCACCAGCTGCGGAGCCGGAGCCGGTGGCCATGGCGGAGCCCGCACCTGCCGCGGAACCGCAGCCAGCGCCGGCCGCCGAGCCGCAGCCGGCAGCCGTGGCGGACCCCGTACCGGCCGCGGAGCCCCAGCCGGCACCCGAGCCCCAGCCCGTGCAGGCCACCGAGCCGCAGCCCGAGGCCGCAGCCGAGCCCGCACTGGCACCCCAGCCGGCACCCGAGCCCCAGCCCGTGCAGGCCACCGAGCCGCAGCCCGAGGCCGCAGCCGAACCCGCACCCGAGCCGGAGCCCGCAGCCGAACCCGCACCGGCACCCGAGCCGGAGCCCGTGGCGGAAGCCGCACCCGTCGCCGAGCCGGAGCCCGCACCGGCCGCCGAACCGCAGCTCATCGCCCCTGCGGAGACGGTCCCGGCCCCGGCACCCGAGCCGGAGGCGGACGCGCTCCCGGCGGCGCCGGTCGACGCCCCGGTCCCCGCACAGTCGATACAGCCCGCGGCGCCCGCCCCGGAGTCCGAGTCCGGTCCCGAGGTCATCGAGACCCCGGACCTGAGCGACGAGGCGGAGCCCCTGGAGCAGGAGGCGTCCCAGGAGACGCCCACCGCGCCCCCCGCGCCCGGCTTCGACGACGCCGAGCGGGAGGCGGTCCTGCGGGTGATGCGGGAGCGCCGCGACATCCGCAACGGCTTCCGCAGCGACCCCATCCCGCACGAGGTGCTGCTGCGCGTCCTGGAGGCCGCGCACACGGCGCCCAGCGTGGGCCACTCGCAGCCCTGGGACTTCGTCGTCATCCGGTCCGCCGAGACGCGCCGCTCGATGCACGAGCTGGCGCAGCAGCAGCGGGACGCGTACGCGAAGTCGCTGCCGAAGGCGCGGGCGAAGCAGTTCAAGGAACTGAAGATCGAGGCCATCCTCGACACCCCGGTGAACATCGTGGTGACCGCCGATCCGACGCGGGGCGGACGCCACACGCTCGGCCGTCACACGCAGCCGCAGATGGCCCCCTACTCCTCGGCGCTCGCCGTGGAGAACCTGTGGCTGGCGGCGCGGGCCGAGGGCCTGGGCGTGGGCTGGGTGAGCTTCTTCGACGAGCGCGAGATGGTGCGCGCGCTGGGGCTGCCGGAGCACCTGGAGATCGTGGCGTACCTCTGCGTGGGGTACGTGGACGAATTCCCCGAGGACCCGGAGCTGATGCAGGCCGGCTGGTCGAAGCGGCGCCCGCTCTCCTGGGTCGTCCACGAGGAGACGTACGGCCGCCGCGCCCTGCCCGGCGAGGCGCCGCACGATCTGCTCCAGGAGACGATCTCCGACATCCGCCCGCTGGACGCCAAGGCGCTGGGCGAGGCGTGGGAGCGCCAGAAGCGGATGACGAAGCCGGCCGGCGCACTCGGCATGCTGGAGATCATCTCGGCGCAGCTGGCCGGGCTCTCCCGGATGTGCCCGCCGCCGATCCCGGAGCCGGCGGCCGTCGCGGTCTTCGCGGGCGACCACGGGGTGCACGCGCAGGGCGTCACGGCGTGGCCCCAGGAGGTCACCGGCCAGATGATCGCCAACATGCTCGGCGGCGGCGCGGTGTGCAACGCGTTCGCGTCCCAGGTGGGCGCGGAGGTGTGCGTGGTCGACGTGGGCGCGGTCGCGGAACTGCCCGCGATGCCGGGCCTGCTGCCGCGGAAGGTGCGGGCGGGCACGGCGGACTTCACCACGGGACCGGCGCTCACCCGCGAGGAGGTCCACGCGGCGATCGAGGTCGGCATCGAGACCGCCCGCGACCTGGTGGCCGCGGGCAACAAGGGCCTGCTGACCGGCGAGATGGGCATCGCGAACACGACGGCGTCGGCCGCGCTGATCTGCGTGTACACCGGGATGGACCCGGCCGAGGTGACGGGCCGGGGGACCGGCATCAACGACGAGATGCACGCCCGCAAGATCGACGTGGTGCGGCGCGCCCTGGAACTCCACCAGCCGGACCCGGCGGACCCGATCGGCGTCCTGGCGGCCGTCGGCGGCCTGGAGCACGCGGCGATGGCCGGCTTCCTGCTGGGCGGCGCGTCGCTCCGTACACCGGTGATCCTGGACGGCGTGAGCGCGGGCGCGGCGGCCCTGGTGGCCCGGGCGATCGCACCGGAGGCGCTGGCCGCGTGCATCGCCGGCCACCGCAGCGCGGAGCCGGGCCATGTGGCCGCGCTCAACAAGCTGGGCCTGCGCCCGCTGGTCGACCTCGACCTCCGCCTCGGCGAGGGCACGGGCGCGCTGCTGGCCCTGCCGATCGTGCAGAGCGCCGCGCGTGCGATGCACGAGGTGGCGACGTTCGACTCGGCGGGCGTCACGGAGAAGTAGCGGCACCGTGGTCGGGGGCCCTGCCCCCGAACCCCCACTCCTCGATCGCCGGAGGGGCTCAGCTGTAGCCTCGCCGGCGTTCGAGGCGCGGGGTCCGGGGCGGATCCCCGGCTTCGGGAAGGGGCGGGGAGGGGGCAAGGCCCGCCGCAGGCGCCCCCCGCCCACCCCGTATCGTGAACATCATCTCGCCGCTCCACCGTCGCAGCGGCCCGCGCTTCCGCACCGCCCCGAGGAGCCCGCACCGCCATGGCCGAGCACGCCGATCGCCCCGCCTACCCCGTCGGACTGCGCCTCAACGGGCGCCGCGTAGTCGTCGTCGGCGGCGGCCAAGTCGCTCAGCGCCGGCTCCCCGCCCTCATCGCGGCCGGCGCCGACATCGTCCTGGTGTCGCCGTCCGCCACGCCCTCCGTCGAGGCGATGGCGGACGCCGGCGAGATCCGCTGGGAGCGCCGCAGGTACGCCGACGGCGACCTCGCGGACACCTGGTACGCGCTCATCGCGACCGACGACGACGCGGCCAACGAGGCCGCGTCCGCCGAGGCGGAGCGCACCCGCACCTGGTGCGTCCGCAGCGACGACGCCGAAGCGGCCACCGCCTGGACACCCGCCACCGGCCGGAGCGAGGGCGTGACCGTCGCGGTGCTCACCGCGGGCGCCCACGGCCGCGACCCGCGCCACTCGGCCGCCGTCCGCGACGCGATCGTGGAGGGCCTGCGCGACGGCAGCATCGTCGCCCCGCACCACCGCACCCGGACCGCCGGCGTCGCCCTCGTGGGCGGGGGCCCCGGCGACCCTGACCTCATCACCGTCCGGGGCCGCCGCCTCCTCGCCGAGGCGGACGTCGTCATCGCCGACCGCCTCGGCCCCCGTGACCTCCTGGACGAACTGCCGCCGCACGTCGAGGTGATCGACGCCGCGAAGATCCCGTACGGCCGTTACATGGCTCAGGAGGCCATCAACAACGCGCTGATCGAGCACGCCAAGGCCGGCAAGGCGGTCGTCCGGCTCAAGGGCGGCGACCCGTTCGTCTTCGGCCGGGGCATGGAGGAGGCGCAGGCGCTCGCCGCCGAGGGCATCCCGTGCACCGTCGTGCCCGGCATCTCCAGCTCCATCTCGGTCCCCGGCGCCGCCGGTATCCCCGTCACCCACCGGGGCGTCGCCCACGAGTTCACCGTGGTCAGCGGGCACGTCGCCCCCGACGACGCACGCTCCCTGGTCGACTGGGCGGCCCTCGCCCGGCTGCGCGGCACCCTGGTACTCCTGATGGCCGTCGACAAGATCGGCGCCATCGCCCGTACGCTCGTGGAGCACGGCCGCTCGCCCGAGACCCCGGTCGCCCTCGTCCAGGAGGGCACGACGGCCGCCCAGCGCCGCGTCGACGCGACCCTCGCCACGGTGGCCGAGCGGGTGGCCGCCGAGGACGTCCGCCCGCCCGCCGTCATCGTCATCGGCGCCGTGGTCGGGGTCGGCGCCGACGCCGCTCCGCACGGCGCGTAGCAAGCCGTAACCACCCCCGACAGTCGGCACCCCCACCGGACAAGGCAGCAGCAGAACCGTGGCTGAACCCCTCACCATCGACACCCCCGACGACCCCCGTCTGAGCGACTACGTCAGCCTCACCGACGTGGAACTCCGGCGCAGGAAGGAGCCCGCGGAGGGCCTCTTCATCGCCGAGGGCGAGAAGGTGATCCGCCGTGCCCGGCAGGCCGGGTACCGGATGCGCTCCATGCTGCTGTCGGCGAAGTGGGTCGACCAGATGCGGGACGTCATCGAAGAGAGCCCCGCCCCCGTCTACACGGTCGCCCCGGACCTCGCCGAACGCGTCACCGGCTACCACGTGCACCGGGGCGCCCTCGCCTCCATGCAGCGCAAGCCCCTCCCGGACGCCGGCGAACTCCTCGGCACGGCCCGCCGCGTGGCCGTCATGGAGGCCGTCAACGACCATACGAACATCGGCGCGATCTTCCGCAGCGCCGCCGCCCTCGGGATGGACGCCGTCCTGCTCTCCCCGGACTGCGCCGACCCGCTGTACCGGCGCTCCGTCAAGGTCTCGATGGGCGCGGTGTTCTCCGTCCCCTACGCCCGCCTCGGCACTTGGCCGCAGGGCCTGGAGACCGTGCGGGAGGCCGGATTCACGGTGCTCGCGCTGACGCCCGCCGAGAAGGCCGTGAGCATCGAGGAGGCGGCGCCGCACCGGATGGACCGGGTCGCCCTGATGCTCGGCGCCGAGGGCGACGGCCTCTCCGCCCGGGCCCTCGCCGCCGCCGACCGGTGGGTGCGCATCCCGATGGCCCACGGTGTGGACTCGCTGAACGTCGGAGCGGCCGCCGCGGTCGCCTTCTACGCGGTGGCCACGGGCCGCCCGGAGAGCTGACTAGGGCAGGTCCTGGCTCTGGCTCTGCCCGTGCCCGAGGTCCACGCCCAGCCCCCGGGCCGGCCCCTGGCAGCCCTGCGCCGCCGCGATCCCCAGCGCCACCAGCAGGGTCACCACCACGAAGACGACGAGCCGCTGCCGCAGCAGCCTCGGGTTGGCCGGGCGCCGCCCCGTCGACGTCGTCCGCGTCCCGGGCCGGGTGCCCGGCCTGCCGTTCGTCCCGTTGGTGCCCTGCGGACGCCTGGCCGGCCGCGCCGTCCCCCGCGGCTGCTGCTGCACCGGCCGGCCGCCACCGGTGCGGGCGGGGGCGGAACGCGCCGCGGACGGCCGGTTCTGCGGGCGCGACCCCGGGGGCGGGCCGGCCGCGCGGCGGGTCTGCTGCTCGGTGTACGGGCCGTCCAGCCGGCCGGTCGGGCGGTCGGCCTCCTGGGCCGAACGCTGGACCGGCGGCCGGCTCTCGTGCAGCCCCTGCGCCTCGCGCGCCGCGATCTCCTTGAGCCGCATCGACAGCTGCAGCGTGCTCGGACGCTCCTCGGGGTCCTTCGCCAGACAAGCGCTCACCAGCGGTGCCAGCGCGTCGTGCACATCGAAGAGCTGGGGCTCCTCGTGCACCACGCGGTAGAGCATCACCTCGGAACTGCCGTGCCCGAAGGGGGAGTCGGCCATCGCCGCGTAGGCCAGCGTCGCCCCGAGCGAGAACACGTCCGTCGCCGGCGTCACCGCCGCGCCGCGCACCTGCTCGGGCGCGAGGAAGCCGGGCGAGCCCACCGCCGTACCGACGTGCGTCAGCGTGGACGCGCCCGTGGCCCAGGCGATCCCGAAGTCGATGATCCGGGGGCCCTTGGGGGAGAGGAGGATGTTCGACGGCTTCAGGTCCCGGTGGACCACCCCGGCCTCGTGCACCGCGACCAGACCCTCGGAGAGCGCCGCCCCGATCGAGGCGACCTCGGCGGCCGACAGCGGGCCCTCCTCGGCCACCTTGTCGTGCAGCGAGGGCCCCGGGACGTACTGAGTGGCGAACCAGGGGCGGTCCGCCTCCAGGTCGGCGGCGACGAGCCGGGCCGTACAGCCGCCCCGGATCCGCCGGGCGGCGGACACCTCGCGCGCGAACCGCGACCGGAACTCCTGATCCTCCGCCAGGTCCGGGCGGATCACCTTCAGCGCCACGCGCTGCCCCCGCCGGTCCGAACCCAGGTAGACGACCCCCATCCCGCCGGCCCCGAGCCGCCGGTGCAGCCTGAACGAGCCGACGACACGCGGGTCCTCGCGCCGGAGCCGCATCATCGCCATGTCTGCCCATCCCCGCTGCCTGGTACGCCTGACGAGGCACAGCTTACGTACCCGCCGCCCGGGGCGCTCAGAGGCCGCGCCCTCGCGAGGCATTCGATTGTCAGTGCCGGGTGGGAGACTTGAGGAGTGGTCAGGGAGCCGCGGATCCGGGCGCCCCGGCCCGTGCGAGATCTCAAAGGTCCGTCGCAGAAGGGGGAATTGGATCAGTGAAGGGCGATCGAGTCGAGATAGTGGTGGACGCCGGGGACAGCACCCGGACCTACGAGGTGGTGGCCTCCCGGGCCGGCCGCCGGGTAGAGACCGCGGTCCGCCGGGGTGTGGTCGAAGTGAGTGAAGTCACCAGGAACGGGTCCGTGGTGCGTACGGCCCGCTTCATGGCGACCAGGGTCCTCGCCCTGGTCGAACAGCCGGTGCCCAGGGAGGACGCCTCCGAGCGCCCCCTCCGGGAAGACCCCAGCCCCGCGTAGCCCGGTCTCCACCCAGGGGAGTACGCCGACCGGGCACGGCTCATCCTCCGGGAGGCCCGGGATTCGGTACGCGGGCATGACGTCGCCCGCCCCCCGAATCCCTAATGTTGAGTCCAAGCGGCGGGCGTCGCACTCGTCCCCCGAGGTCAAACGCCCGCCGCCCCCCATCAGGTCAGGAGAGGAACCATGGCTGACACGGCAGCACGGACGGTGGTCCGCACGCGGACACGCGGCTCGTACGCCGCGTCCGGCCGCCGCCACCCGCTGGTGGCGACCGCCATGGTCCTTCCCTTGGCGGCCCTGCTCGTCGTCGTCTTCGGCGGCTGGGAAGCAGTGGTCACACAGGCGTCGTCCGTGGGCGTGATGCTGGGGCGCTGAGCGGCGCCCCGGGTCCGGAAGAGCGGTCCGGACCGGGACATCCGGCCAACAACCCCGTGGGGACGGGGGTGCGGCGGACGGCAGCGTTTGTCCGGTCAGCTGGGGAGCTGGCCGGACATCGCGCTGTCCGGGGCCGGACACGTCCGGCCGCAGCCCCGTCCGCGTACGCTCTCCCGGGGGCGTGACCGCCACAGCCCGTCCGTACCACCGGGGGAGACCGTGACCGCCGCACTCGTCCGCGCGCTCGGGGACCTCGCCCACCGTGCGGCCCACCCGGCAGGCTGCGGGCCCCGCCCCTGCCCGCCCCCCGCCGTGCTCGCCGAACGCGACGACGGGATCGTCGTCCGCAGCGGCCCCGTCGTCGCCAAGGCCCACGCCGCCGATACGGACACGGCCGCTCTGGCCGCGCGGCTGCGCCTGGCGGCCGGACCCGGGCTGGACGGCATCCTGCTGGCACCCCTGCCCGTAGCCCCCGGCACCCACCTCACCGAGCTGCACGGCCGCCCCGTCACCCTCTGGCCCCACGGGGAGCCCGTCGACCCCGGCGACCCCGACGCGGCTCCCTGGGAGGAGGCGGGGGCGCTCCTGGCCCGGCTGCACCGCACCGACGCCCCCACCGCCGGGCTCCCCGCCATGCGCGGCCCCGCCAAGGCGGCGCTCGCCGTCGGCCGGATGCGGACCGCCCGCCCCGCCGACCCGGCCGTGGATCCGGTGCTCACGGCCTGGCGTGGGCTGCCGGGCTGGGCGCGGGGCGAGGAGGGGGCCGGGAAGCGGACCCGGGGGGCTCCTCCGGCGGGCCGGGGGACGCACCTCTGCCACGGAGACCTGCACCTGGGCCAGCTCGTACGCCACCCCGCCCCGCACGGCCGCTGGCTGCTCATCGACGTGGACGACGCGGGCCCCGGCGATCCGGCCTGGGACCTCGCGCGCCCCGCCGCCTGGTACGCGGCCGGGCTGCTCCCGGCGGACGTCTGGCTCCGCTTCCTGGACGCCTACCGGGCGGGCGGGGGCCCCGCCGTACCCGCCGACGGCGACCCGTGGCCCGCACTGGACGTGCCGGCCCGCGCGCTGACCGTGCAGACCGCCGCGCTCGCCTGGGCCAAGTCGGCGAAGGAGGGCCGGGCTCCGGATGAGGTGGAACAGGTGATGATCGACGCATGTGTCCGAATCGCCTCGCTCCCGCCCGAGTTGGCGGCCGAACACACGTCGTAGGGTGAACCGACCGTCGGCGGGCATGCATTCCGGCGACGGCGAACCGACGGCGAGGAGTGAGCCCGAACATGCAGTGTCCCAAGTGCCACGCACAGATGCACACGTACAACCGCAACGGCATCCAGATCGAGCAGTGCAGCGGCTGCCGGGGGATATTCCTGGACTACGGCGAGCTGGAGACGCTGACCCGCATCGAGTCCCAGTGGACGCAGCAGGCCCCGCCGCCGGCCGCCCCGCCGCAGGCGTATCCCTCGGCCCCCGCACCCGCCTGGGGCGCCCCGCACCACGGCGGCCACCACGGTCACTACCGGCAGAAGAGCTTCGGCCGCATGCTCTTCTCCTCCTGACCGCGCCCGGTGGGCCCCGGCATCCGTGCCGGCGGCCCGCCCGCCCGCGCACGAGCACGACGAAGCCCCGGTCGCCGAGACGACCGGGGCTTCGTGACAGTGCGCGATACTGGGATTGAACCAGTGACCTCTTCCGTGTCAGGGAAGCGCTCTCCCGCTGAGCTAATCGCGCAGGTGATCCTGCGTGTACTGCGTGCGCGATACTGGGATTGAACCAGTGACCTCTTCCGTGTCAGGGAAGCGCTCTCCCGCTGAGCTAATCGCGCGGGTGATCCTTGCGGACCGACGATCCTTGCGGATCAGTGGACGATACTGGGATTGAACCAGTGACCTCTTCCGTGTCAGGGAAGCGCTCTCCCGCTGAGCTAATCGTCCTTGGAGGTGGAGACGGGATTTGAACCCGTGTAGACGGCTTTGCAGGCCGTTGCCTCGCCTCTCGGCCACTCCACCAGGGGTGGGAGTCCGGGAAGAATCCCCCACCTTCTGCGAGCGGACGACCAGGTTCGAACTGGCGACCTCAACCTTGGCAAGGTTGCGCTCTACCAACTGAGCTACGTCCGCTTGTCTCTCCCGGTCCGCTTGCGCGTCCCGGCGACGTGTTGAACTCTAGCGGATTCCGGGGCCAGCACAAAAACGCGTTTGTGCAGCGTGCTGAGGTGCGCTCGGCCCGGCGCGGGCCACCGTGCGCCGTCCTACACTCGCGGACGTGCACGACCTCGCCCCCATGGCCCGCTTCGGCGGCCTCGTCGCCTCCGGTCTGCGGGATGTGACCAGTGATCCCGCCGCCCTCGACTCGTCCGGCTTCTGGGCCGTCTGCGCGGGCTTCGAAGGTTCCCTGACCTGCGCCCGCTTCGACACCGTGCGCCCCGCCCCCGTGCCCGCCCCGGTCCACGGCGCCTGGCGCGGCCCCGCCGCCGGCGACTGGACGTCCTCGCTCGACCGCGAGGCGTACATGGCAGGCGTACGGCGCATCCGCGCGTACATCGCGGCCGGTGAGGTCTACCAGGCCAACCTCTGCCGCGTGCTGACAGCGCCCCTGCCCGGCCCGGGCCCGGCC
The DNA here is from genome assembly GCF_049844595.1 of Streptomyces sp. DT224. NCBI lineage: Bacteria > Bacillati > Actinomycetota > Actinomycetes > Kitasatosporales > Streptomycetaceae > Streptomyces > Streptomyces sp. DT224. The sequence goes on along the minus strand of NZ_JBNCLI010000014.1, from coordinate 139,326 downwards.
GACGTCGACGCCCTCACCGCGCTGCTGGCGCGCGGCAACCCGGCCCCCTACGCAGGAACGATTCGGCTGCCCGCGCACGGCGTCGAGATCGCCACCGCGTCCCCCGAGCTCTTCCTGCGCAGGGACGGCCGCACGGTCGAGTCCGGACCCATCAAGGGCACCGGGCGCACCGAGGCGGACCTGCTGGAGAAGGACCACGCCGAGAACGTGATGATCGTGGACCTGGTCCGCAACGACCTGGGCCGGGTCTGCGCCACCGGATCGGTCGGCGTCCCCGGCCTCTGCGCCGTCGAGAAGCACCCCGGCCTCGTCCACCTCGTCTCCACCGTGCGCGGCCGCCTCGCCGACGGCGCCGGCTGGCCGGAGATCCTCGCCGCCGCCTTCCCGCCCGGCTCGGTCACCGGCGCCCCCAAGGCCAGCGCGCTGCGGATCATCGGCGAGCTGGAGACCGCCCCGCGCGGTCCGTACTGCGGAGGCGTCGGCTGGGTGGACGCCGACCGGAGGACCGCCTCGCTCGCCGTCGGCATCAGAACCTTCTGGACCGACCGCACAGGGCCCGCACCCCTCCTCCGCTTCGGCACCGGCGCCGGCATCACCTGGGGCTCCGATCCGGAACGCGAGTGGGACGAGACCGAACTGAAGGCGTCCAGGCTGCTCGCTGTAGCGTCGGGCGCATACGAAGCGACCGGAAGGACCGCACCATGAGGATCTGGGTCAACGGCGAGCTGCGCCCCGCCGACGACGCCCGGGTGTCCGTGCTCGACCACGGGCTCACCGTCGGCGACGGTGTCTTCGAGACGCTCCGGGTCTCCCAGGGCCGCCCCTTCGCCCTCACCCGCCATCTCGACCGCCTGACCCGCTCCGCCCGGGGACTCGGCCTGCCCGCCCCCGACCTGGACGAGGTGCGCCGCGCCTGCGCCGCCGTCGTGGAGGCCAACCCGGTCGGGCTGGGCCGGCTGCGGATCACGTACACCGGCGGCGTCGCGCCCCTCGGCTCCGACCGGGGCGACGCGGGCCCCGGCCTGGTCGTCGCCCTCGGCGAGGTGACGCGCCGCCCCGACACCACGGCCGTCGTCACCGTGGACTGGACCCGCAACGAGCGCTCCGCGCTCACCGGCCTCAAGACCACCTCGTACGCGGAGAACGTCGTCGCCCTCGCCCGCGCCCACGAGCAGGGCGCCTCCGAGGCTCTGTTCGCCAACACCGCCGGCCGGCTCTGCGAGGGCACCGGGTCCAACGTCTTCGTCGTCCTGGACGGGCAGCTCCACACCCCGCCCGTCACCTCCGGCTGCCTGGCCGGCATCACCCGGGCACTCGCGGTGGAGTGGACGGGGGCGCAGGAGACCGACCTCCCGTTCGACGTCCTGGACCGGGCCGAGGAGGTCTTCCTGACCTCCACCCTCCGTGACGTGCAGGCCGTCCACCGGATCGACGGCCGGGAGCTGCCGGGCGCGCCGGGACCGGTGACCGTCAAGGCGATGCGGATCTTCGAGGAGCGCGCGGCCGACGACCTCGACCCGTGACCGGCAAGCGGCCCGTCCGCGTAAATGCGGGTGACGGGCCCCCGCGCAGGGGATAGAAAGCACCTGATGACGACGACACTCCGGCCGGCCGGGCCGATCCAGTCAGGCGCCGACGGCGCACAGCGGCGCGCGTACGACGTGTGCGACAACGGGCGCCCCGTCGGCTCGGTGGCGCTCGCCGTCGAGCCGGGCGCGGGCGGGGCGACGGGCCTGATCAGAGCCCTGCGGATCGACGAGGCCGTCCGCAGGCGCGGCCGGGGCACCATCGCCGCGCTGGCCTCCGAGGAGATCCTGCGCGGCTGGGGCTGCGCCCGGGTGTGCACGGAGGTGGCCGCCGGGGACACCGCGGGGCAGCGGCTGGCCGCCGCCCTCGGCTACACCGAGCGGAGCCGCAACATGGTCAAGACGCTGCCGCAGGAGCCCCCGGCGCTCCCCGACGGGCTCACCGCACATCCGATGACGCCCGAGGAGTTCGCCGCCTGGGAGCGCGACGCGGTCGCCGCGTACACGGAGAGCCTGGTGAGCCGGGGCGTCCCGCGCGAGGAGGCGCCGGCCGCGGCCCGCGCCTCCCACGCCCGTCACCTGCCGCACGGCCTCGCCACCGAGGGGGCGCGGCTGGAATACCTGCGCCACGGGGGCGAGACGGTCGGCCATGTCTGGGAGTCGCCGTTCGAGATGCACCCGGGCCTGCGCGTCGGCTACGTGTTCGACGTGGAGGTGGCGGAGCGGTACCGGGGGCGCGGTTACGGGCGGGCCCTGATGCTCCAGGCCGAGCGGATCGCCCTGGCGGCGGGCGAGACGCGGATCGGCCTGCACGTCGTCACGGCCAACACCCCGGCCCTGCGGCTGTACGAATCGCTCGGTTACGAGCCGACCCGGTACAACCTGGTCAAGGCGCTGTAGCTCCCGCTCCTCAGCCCTGCTCGGCCAGCAGCCCGTCGGCGATCTCCTCGATCCGCTCGCGCAGCCCGTCCTGACTCTTGCCGCCGTCCAGGCGCTCCCCGCCGATCACGTACGTCGGTGTGCCGGTCACCCCGATCGCCTTGCCCTCGGCCTGGTCCGCGTCCACGATCAGCATGTGCCGGCCGTCGATGAGCGCGGTGTCGAACTCCTCCGCGTCCAGACCCAGCTCCCGGGCCACCTCGACCAGCAGCTTCTCGCCGCGGTCTCCGAGATCGCCGGTCCTTGCGAGCACCGCCTCGATGTACGGCCAGCCGCTGCCCTGGGCCACGGCCTCCTCGGCGGCCTGCGCGGCGGCGTGGGCGTGCTTGTGCTTCTCCAGGGGGAAGTGCCGCAGCCGGATCTCCAGTTGGTCCCCGTACCGGGCCCGCAGAGCGTGCACATCGGTGAGGGCGTGGTGGCAGTCGGGGCACTGGAGCTCGCACCAGACGTCGAGGACGACCGGCGTTGCGGGGGTGGAATCGCTCATGGGACCAGTCTCGCAGGGCGGGCGGCCCCGTCTCGTCCCGGCACCGCCGGTACGGCACCTGGGAAGGAGTCCGGCCCCTGAGATGTCCCTGATACGAGCCCGGGCCATGGCCGCCCGGCCGGTCGCCGGTGCAGGATGGAAGGGACGTATCCCCCTGCGCCAGGAGGCACCGATGCTTGCCGAGACCATTTGCTCCGCGGTGTCCGCGGCGGGCCTGGGCATCGCGGCCGTCACCGCGTACCGCAAGCGGTTCCTCACCGCGACGAGGATCGCCGCCTACTCGCTGGTGCCGGTCGGCCTGGTGCTGGCGGGGGTCGTGAAGTGGGTGTCGGACATCGCCTTCAAGCCGAGCGTCTGGCTGGGCTTCGGCCTGCTGGGCCTCGCCTGGGTGCTCTTCATGATCACGCGCGCGGTCGAACGCCGGAGCGGCGGCAGCCGCAAGGAACGCCGGGCGGCCGCCCGGGCCGCCCGGGGCGAGGCCGTGGAGCCGGCCGCTTCGGCCCCCTCGCTGGGCGCGGGCTCCTCGGCGGGCGGCGCGGGCTCGCGCGCCGAGCCCGGGAAACAGGGGAAGCGGCCGGGGCCGGCCGGAGCCGGTGAGGACTTCAGCGACATCGAGGCCATCCTGAAGAAGCACGGCATCTGAGACCGGCAGCCGTCCGGTCCCGCGGGCCCCGCCGCACCTCGCGGCGGGGCCCGCCCCCGTCTCACCAGGTGAATCGTTTCGCCCGGGATTCCTTGACCCTGCCCGGCGGGGCCGCATAGCGTCCCGCTGGGCTGTGAACGTATGCGTTCCGGCCCTCTGACACCGGGGGCGGGACGCGTGGAGCGTGCGGCGGACGCCGCCCCCTTCCGCGTGCCCGAAACGGAGAAGCGATGGCCCTGTTCGACCTGCCCCTGGACCAGCTGCGGGGCTACCGGCCCGACCCCGACGAGCCGGAGGACTTCGACGCCTTCTGGCAGCTCACCCTGGACGAGGCCGCCGCCCACCCGCTGGACGCCGAGTTCGCGCCCTACGACGGCGCGCTGACCGCCGTCGACTCGTACGACGTGTCGTTCGCCGGCTGGGGCGGGCACCGGATACGTGCCTGGCTGAACGTTCCCGCGGGCGCCGAGGGCCCCCTGCCGACCGTCGTGCACTACCTCGGCTACAGCGGCGGGCGCGGGCTGCCCCACGACCACCTGGTGTGGCCCTCGGCCGGCTGGGCCGCGCTGATCGTGGACACCCGGGGCCAGGGCGCCGTCAACCACCACTCGGCGGGCGCCACCCCGGACCCGTACGGCGCCGCCAACCCGCAGGCGCCCGGCTTCATGACCAACGGCATCCTCGACCCGGAGACGTACTACTACCGCCGGGTCTTCACCGACGCGGTGCGGGCCGTCGAGGTCGCCCGCAGCCACCCGGCCGTCGACCCGGCCCGCATCGTCGTGAACGGCGCCAGCCAGGGCGGCGGTATCACGCAGGCCGTGGCGGCCCTCAGCCCGCATGTGAAGGCCGCGTTCGTGGACGTGCCGTTCCTGACGCACTTCCGGCGGGCCGTCGAGATCACCGACGAGGACCCGTACCAGGAGATCGTCCGGTTCCTCGCCACCCGGCACGGCGCGGACGCCGAGGTGTTCCGGACCCTGTCGTACTTCGACGGCGTCAGCTTCGCCGCGCGCGCGACCGTACCCGCGCTCTACTCGGTCGCCCTGATGGACGCGATCTGCCCGCCCTCCACGGTCTTCGCCGCCTACAACCGCTGGGCCGGACCCAAGGAGATCGAGATCTACCCCTGGAACGGCCACGAAGGCGGCACCGGCGTCCACCGCCAGGCCCAGCTGCGGATGCTGCGCGAGCTGCGCTGAGCCGACGGGGTGCGGGGGCGGGGCGCGAGGGCCGCGACTCGAAAACGTAAGGGGAATGCGGACGCCGGAGCGATTACGGATGCCCCCGTGACGGGTGAACTCCCGCGGGGGAGGGTCATGTTGGTCACGAGCACTCCCGGGACTGCGTCATGATCGTCCCGAAATGGTGGACACCTCTCGGGGCGACGCCCCCGCACCCCCTGGCGAAGAGCCGCGCGGCTGCCTCTTCGCGCTTTCCCAGCCCCCTCTGATGATCTTCCTCGCGGTCGTCGGCAGCCTGCTGCTGATGGCCGCGTTGCACGATCTCTTCCTGCTGTGAGCGGTCAGCCGGCCGCTTCCCGGCGGCGAGCCCGGTACGCGGCCACGTGCAGGCGGTTACCGCAGGTGCGGCTGGAGCAGTAGCGGCGGGAGCGGTTGCGCGAGAGGTCCACGAAGGCGTGCCGGCAGTCCGGCGCCTCGCACCGCCGCAGCCGCTCCGTCTCGCCCGCCACGATGATGAAGGCGAGGGCCATGCCGCAGTCGGCCGCCAGGTGGTCGGCGATCGAGGCGTCCGGCGAGAAGTAGTGCACATGCCAGTCGTAGCCGTCGTGGGCGGTCAGCTGGGGCGTGGTGCCCGCCGCGGCCACCAGGGCGTTCACCAGCCCGGCGGCGGTGTGCGCGTCCCCGGCGGCGAAGACCTCGGCGAACCGGGCGCGCACGTCGTGCACCGCCAGCAGGTCCCGCTGGTCGAGCGCGCCGATCCCGCTCATCCGGTGGCGGACGGCGAACGCGTGGAGTGCCGCGATGTCGGCGAGTCCGTCGGCCGGCGGGGCGCCCCCCTCCGGCTCGCTCTCCGGCGCGGTGTTCACCAGATCGACCACCAGGTCGAGGGCGATCCGGGTGTCGTGGGGGATCAGCACGCTTTCGCTCCCTGGCCTCCGGCGGGCGGGCGCCCGCCGATGCCGGACGACTCTACTGGCTCGGACGGGACGCGGACCGGCGCCGGTCACCGCGGTGGATCCGCGGTCACCGGCGCCGGTGTCAGCCGTATGAGGTTGTCCGCGCGACGCCGTCTCCCCGAGTCGGACGGCGTCGTGCAGCTCTCGGCCTGGCTCAGCTCTCGGCCAGGATGTGTGAGAGCTCCGTATCGAGGTCGAAGTGACGGTGTTCGGTGCCCGGTGGAACCGCGGCGTCGGTCCGCTTCAGGAACGACTCCAGGGCCCGTGCCGGGGCCTCGAGCAGTGCTTCGCCCTCTGGGGAGCTCAGCGCGATGCAGACGACGCCCTGGCCGTGACTACGGGATGGCCAGACACGTACGTCGCCGGTGCCGGTGGGCCGGTGCAGCCCCTCGGCAAGGAGGTCGCGGGCGAAAACCCACTCGACCGTCTCCTCCGCTCCGGTGTGGAAGGTGGCGTGCACGGCATAGGGATCGGCCGTGTCATACCGCAGGCCCGCGGGTACAGGCAGTGAGGACTCGCTCGACACAACGAGGCGCAGGTGCAGCTCGCAGCTGACCGTGGTGTTCATAAGCGCCAGGGCCTTTCGCTCAGTGTGCGCTCGGGGATTCGCACGTCGGCGAAATCGACATGCCACCTACGGTGGCGTTGTAAACCCCTCTGACCGTTTTGGGATGCTTCGGGTAGCTCGTACAGCGGTGTGTAACTTTGCGTCATGCGGCCATTCCAGTGACGCGGAGCGGTCCGGTAGGTTGGGTCCATGAACGCGGAGAGTGACGAGCGGGACGGTGTCGCCGCGGCGAACACACCGGCTTCCGCCGCGGGGGAGGCACCTCGCGATGCGACGGGGGACGTCATACCGGGAGTGACCAAGGAGGACCCGGCGCTCGGCTCCAGGGCGCCCGGCTTCATCAAGGCGTCCAGGGCCCTGCACCTGAGCTGGCAGGTCGGCGTCTTCGTCGTCGGCCTGGCCGTCGTGGTGGCCGGCATCATCATGCTGCCGCTGCCGGGCCCCGGCTGGCTGGTGATCTTCGGCGGCATGGCGATCTGGGCGACCGAGTTCGTCTGGGCCCAGCTGGTGCTGCGCTGGACCCGGCGCAAGGTCACCGAGGCCGCCCAGCGGGCGCTCGACCCCAAGGTCCGCCGGCGCAACATCATCCTCACGGCGACCGGACTCGTGATCATCGCGGTGCTGGTCGGGATCTACGTGTGGAAGTTCGGGATCGTCATGCCCTGGAAGATCCACGAGTGACCCCGCGGCGCTCCCCGGGGTGGTCACGGAGCGCCGCTGACATGGGGTAATGTTTGCGGTGCGCCCGGGCGATTAGCTCAGTGGGAGAGCGCTTCGTTCACACCGAAGAGGTCACTGGTTCGAACCCAGTATCGCCCACCCGGACCGATGGCCCGGAAGCTCCAAGAGCTTCCGGGCCATCGGCGTTCCCGCACTCCTCACCGCATCCGCCCCAGCGCCTCCCTCAGCCGCCGGGCGTCCCGCAGCCGCTTCTCGTACGTCGCCCCCACCACCAGCAGCAGCACCCCGGCCAGCGCCGGCGCCACCCACCGCGGCAGCGCCCCCGCCACCTGCACCACGTACGGCGCCAGCTCGTGCAGCGCGTCCAGCGCCAGCACCGCGCCGCCCAGCACCAGCAGCGCCTGGAGCCGCAGCCGCGCCCCCACCAGCGTGACACCCAGGGCCGCCACCCCCAGCAGCAGCGGACGCACCCAGTCAGGGTCCGTCCAGGCCGCGCCCAGCGACGGCACCAGCGTCACCGCGAGCCCCGCCCCGTACGCCGCCCACGACGAGGCCGACGGATCGCGGCGCCGCCGCAGCACCCCGACCACCAGCGCCGGCACGGTCACCGGCAGGGTGTACGCCTCCGGCGCCGACACGCCCGAAGCGGCGAGACGCACCCACGCCGCCGGCACGAACAGCGCCGTCGCCAGGTATCCCGCGAACGGACGCCGCTCCGGGCGCAGCGCCGTCCCCGCCGCGAGCACCCCGCACAGCGCCAGCACCAGCGCCAGGAACTGCGCGTCCCCCACCGCCATGGCGACCGCCACCACACCCGCCGCCGCACCGGTCACCTCGACCGGCACCGCCACCGGGTGGCCCTTCAGCCGGGCCCCCAGCAGCGCCGTCACCGCCGGCACCGCGAGCATCGGCACGGCCGCCTCGTACACCGCGAGCCCCAGTGAAGCCCCCAGCGCCGCCATCGGCACCACGGCGCATGCCACCGCCGCACAGGCCGCCGCCGGCACCACCACCGGCGAGGCACCCGCCTGCCGGTCCAGGGCCACCGCGAGCGCCACGAACACCACCACGAGCAGACCGAACGCGGTGTACGTGGCCTCCTCCGCGGCCAGCGACAGCAGCCCCGCACCCACCGCACCGGCCACCCCGACCGCCCCGGCCGTCACCGCCACACCCCGGGCCCCCGCCCGCCCCCCGGCCACCGCCAGGCCGAACGCCGCCACGGCCAGGACCAGCTGCCCCGCCTGGGCCGCCGCGTAGGACAGGTCCAGCGCGGCCGGCAGCACCATCAGCCCCGCCCAGCCCAGCGCCACCGCCGCCGACCCCGCCGCACCCCGCCACGCGGACCCGGGCACCAGCACCGGCCCGGCCCACCGGAGCAGACCGTCCCACCAGCGGTACGCGACGCCGAGCGCGACGGCCACCAGCAGCAGCACCACCGGGGCGGCCGCCATCCCGCCCCACGGCAGGTCCGTCGCACCCACCGCGCCCCGCGCCCCGCCGCGCGGAGCACCTGACCACACCGCGCCCAGCCGCGTCACCGGACCCACCGCGACCACCGTCACCGGGGCCAGCGACACCAGGACCGCGCCGGCCGCCACGAACGCCGACGCCCACGCGACCCCCCGGGCCGGCGCGACACCCAGCGGAGCCCGTACGGCGATCACCAGGGCCCCGGCGCACAGCAGGTACCCGAGCACGCGCCAGCCCTCCGGCGCCGCCGCACCGGGCACCCCGCCCACCGCTGCCACGGCCGCGAGCCCGGCCAGCAGGCCGCCGCCCGTCGCGAACGGCGCCGGAGCCCGGTGCGCCCCCGCCAGAGCCGCCGCCGCACCGGCCAGCAGCAGCGCCCCCGGCGCCACCGCACCGGCGGGCCCGGCCGCCGTCAGCGATTCCACCAGCGCCACCAGCAGCCCCGCCCCGCCCGTCGCGGACAGGCCGGCGCCGGCCACGACCCGTACCGAAGTCCTCCCGGCCGTCAGCGCCACGGCGCCGTCCAGCGCGGCCGTCGCCAGCAGCGCGCCCGAGAACCACAGCGCCCCGCCGTCCGCCGCCCACACCCACAGCACCAGGGGCAGCTGCGCCGGGACGACCGCCAGCGGAAGCGGCAGCCGGAGCTTGCCCAGGAGCAGCCCGTAGACCGCCCACAGCAGCGCGAGGACCGCCGCCGCCGTCGCCGTGTACGCGGCACCGTCCGCGTCCGGCACCGCCACCGCGTACACCGCGTACGCGTCGAGCACCATCAGTACCGCCGCCACCGCCGCGAGCGCCTCCGCCGTCGCGCCCAGACCCCGGCGCAGCAGGCTCGCCGGAGCGGCCAGCGCCCCGGCCGTCACCGCGGTCAGCACCGCGCTGCGCCCGCCGATGCCCAGGTCGCCCCAGCTGACCAGGGTGAACGCGAGGGCGGCGACCGCCAGCAGCAGCCCGCCGAGGACCAGCAGCACGTTCTGCACGCTGCGCTCGGGGGCCGGGCGCGCCGGGCCGAACCCTCCGGGGCCCGGACCCCAGGGCGCGACCGGGCCCCGGGGGGCGGGCCCGGTGGCTTCCAGCGCCCGCAGCAGCCAGGCACGGCGGGTCAGCAGCTGGGCCCGGCGGGCGTCCAGCCGGGCCAGTTCACGATCGAGGAGCGCCAATTCCTCGGCGGGCGGCGGCACATGTTCCATGGACGCGAGTGTGCTGCGCGCCACGGGGGCGGACATGCGTCCCTGTACTCAGATGCCCGCCTGAGTACGGGGGTCCCGGGGCATCATGGGGAAGTGAACTGGAACCACTACCGATTCGTCAGCGTATGGGAGTTCCGGGCGCCGCCCGACGCCGTGTACGCCGAGCTCGCACGTGTCGAGCACTATCCGCGGTGGTGGCCGCAGGTCCGTGAGGCCACCTGGTCCGGCAGCGGCTCCGGCACCACGCGCATCCGCTCCGTCCTCCCGTACGACCTCGTCACCACCGTGCGCGAACAGCGCCGCGACCCGGCGCACGGCGTCCTCGAAGCCGCGCTCGGCGGCGATCTCGACGGCTGGGTCCGCTGGACGGTGGCCCCCCACGGCCCCGGCACCCGCGTCGTCTACGAGCAGGAGGTCGAGGTGCGCCGGACGCTGATGCGGGTCCTCGCGCTGCCCTGCCGGCCGCTGTTCCGCGCCAACCACGCGCTGATGATGCGGGCCGGGCGGCGGGGGCTCGCGGCCCGCCTGGAAGCGGTTTGAACCACGGCCGCCCCGCCCTGTATGCTCCAACCCGTTCCCGGGCGATTAGCTCAGTGGGAGAGCGCTTCGTTCACACCGAAGAGGTCACTGGTTCGAACCCAGTATCGCCCACCCCGGAGAGGCCGGTCCGTCAGCACCACCGACGGACCGGCTTCCGCGTGTCCGGGCCCGACCGGTCACGCCGCCGTGCGCAGCTCCGGGCGCAGCGGCCAGGACGGATCCACCGTCTCCGGCGTCCCGCTCCGCGCGAACCACGCCTGGAGCCCGCGCGCCTGAGCGGCGTGCCACACCGCCTGGAGCGTGTGCAGCTCCGCCGGGCTCAGCCGTTCGAGCCGTGTCGAGAAGCGGCGCCCCACCGCCCGCACCAGCTCCAGCGAGGCCGCCGCGTCCGCCGCCGCGTCGTGTGCTCCGTCCAGCAGCACCCCGTACAGCTCGCACAGATCCGTGAGTGTGCGCCGGCCCTTGCGGTAGCGGTCCAAGTGCTTGTCCAGCACCCGGGGATCGAGCACACACAGCTCAGACCGCTCCAGGTACGCGCCCAGCGACGACGCCCGGTGCCGCTTCAGCTCCCGGTCCAGCAGCGTCAGATCGAACGGGGCGTTCATCACGACGAGCGGTCGCCCCGCCGCGCACTGCTCGGCCAGCGCCCGCGCCATCTCCTCCACCGCCGGCGCCGGCCAGCGGCCGTTGCGCTGGAGGTGGTCGTCGGTCAGCCCGTGGATCTCCGTCGCCCCCGGAGGCACCGGAACCCCCGGATTCACCAGCCAGCGGGTGACGCGCACCGGGCCGTCCGCCCGGTCCTGGACCACCAGGGCGGCCGAGACGATCCGGTCCTCCTCGACGTCCACACCCGTCGTCTCCGTGTCGAAAGCGGCCAGCGGCCCTTCGTACCAATGAGTCATCCCCGAACTCCTCGCGCACGCACGGCAGATGGCGAGATCCCTCCGCCCGGTTCGGTGATACCCGCACCCTTTGCCTGATACGCCGTTTGCGCACGGCTCCTTGCGGTGACAACACAAGTACCGGCAGCGGAAGTTGACCGCCCGGCACCTCATCCCCATCGGTACGGCCCGGAAGGCTTACGGAGCCATGGCGCTCGCGCAGCCCGACCCGAGCGGGCTGCTGCCCCAGCGGACCGCACCGCTGCGCGGCGGACTCGCCACCACCGCCTGCATGGAGACCCTCCAGGTGGGCTACCTCCACGCCGTCGCCGCGGCGGCGGGCTGCTCGCTGTCGCAGCCCTTCCCCGACAACGGCATAGACTGGCACGTCAGTCACGGTTCCCCCGGCCATCTCGTGGACGACGAGGTGACCATCAAGGTCCAGCTGAAGTGCACCTACCAGATACCGCCCCGGCCGCCCGGCCCGTCCTTCGCCTTCACGCTGGACAACGCCCACCTGGTGAAGCTCGCGCGGACGCCCGTGTCGGTGCACAAGATCCTGGTCGTGATGCTCGTGCCCCGCAGCCAGGACGACTGGCTGCGGGCCGGCCCCGACAGCCTCGACCTGCGGCACTGCTGTTACTGGACCAACCTTGCCGGCCACCCCGTGACCGGCCGCCACCGGACCACGGTGCGGCTCCTGACCTCGCGCGTCTTCGACGACCGGGCGCTCTGCGAGATCATGACCCGTGTCGGGGCGGGAGGGAGACCCTGATGCACGAGCCCGTACGCCTCCACGGCGAGGCCGCCCCGCCCTCCTGGGGCCTGCCCGACCCCTCCCGCGTCGACCCCGGCGTCCTCGGCGCCCTGCTCGCCCGGCACGGCTGGCGGCGGCGCGGGGGTGAGGGGGGCCCGTACAGCCGCTGGACCCCGCCCGGCGGCACCACCAGCCTCCTCGTGCCCCGTACCAGGACCTTCCCCGACAGTGAGGACCTGCTCGGCGAGGCCCTGACCGCGCTCGCCCGCAGCGCCGCTCCCTCCGCCCGTGAGATCCTGGTCGCCCTCACCGTCCCCAGCGACGAGATCCGCTGGCGCCGTGAGGTCCCCGAGGCCGCCGCCGGGGCCGCCGACTGGCTCGGCGCGGAACAGCTCCACAGCGCCGCCCGCCAGATCCTGCTGGCCGGCGCGCTCGCCGCCCGGGGCCCGGCCGGCTACCACGGCGCCCGCCGCCGCAGCCGCGCCCTCGCCGCCCTCGGCCCCGTACTGACCGGCCCCGGACCCGGCGGCCGGTCGCTGACCGCCTTCGTCCCCGTCGACCCGGGCCGCCCCGTCGCCGTCCGCCTCCACCACGCCCTGCACGCCACCCGCGAGGCGGTGGACTACCAACGGGCCACCGGAGGCCTGGAAGCCTTCGACAACGCCGTCGCGGCGGGCGTCAGCCGGGAGCTGACCGAGGCGCTCGTCGCCCTCGTCCGGGGCTCCGAGGGCGCCGCGATCGCGCTGGACTGGGCACCCGCCGCCGGAACGCCCGCCGGCTGCCCCGCCCGCCCCGAGCCGGTCGAGTTCTCCCCGGGCGACCTGCCCGCGCTGCGCCGGGCGGGCGCCCGCTACCTCCGCGACGAGCCCGCCGTCACCGTACGGATCACCGGCGCCGTCGTCCGCCTGCGCCGCTCGGGGCCGCGTGGGGCGGGGATCGTACGGCTGCGGGTGCTGGCCGGCGCCGAGGTGCCGCACGTCCGGATCGAGCTGGACGAGGAGGCGTACCGGATCGCGGGCCAGGCCCACCTGGTGGGGCTGCCGGTCCGGGTGGAGGGGCGGCTGGAGAGCCGGGGCGGCTTCCGGCGGCTGACCGGGGCCTCGCAGGTCGTCCCGGTCCAGGTGGACGACGAGGAACGCGACCGGCTGATGAAGTCGCTCCAGGAGAACGTGGACATCTTCGAGGAGGCGTGCGCGGGGGAGTAGGGCCTTTCGCAATGGGGGCCCTCGGCTCGGTACGATTCCTTCTGCACGCGCCAGAGGAGTGCGATGCGCCCCCTGAGTCAGGAGAGACCGGTGTCAGACGTCCGTGTGACCATCCAACGCGATTCCGAGCGGGAAGAGCGCGTGGTGACGACGGGCACTACGGCGGCCGAGCTCTTCCCCGGTCAGCGCACCATCGTTGCCGCCCGCGTCGGCGGCGAGCTGAAGGACCTCGCGTACGAGCTCAAGGACGGCGAGACCGTCGAGCCCGTCGAGATCTCCTCCGAGGACGGCCTCAACATCCTGCGGCACTCCACCGCGCACGTCATGGCCCAGGCCGTGCAGGAACTGCACCCCGAGGCCAAGCTCGGCATCGGCCCGCCGGTCAAGGACGGCTTCTACTACGACTTCGACGTCGAGAAGCCGTTCACGCCCGAGGACCTCAAGGCCATCGAGAAGAAGATGCAGGAGATCCAGAAGCGGGGCCAGAAGTTCTCCCGCCGGGTCGTGACGGACGAGGCCGCCCGCGAGGAGCTGGCCGACGAGCCGTACAAGCTGGAGCTCATCGGCATCAAGGGCTCCGCCTCCTCGGACGACGGCGCGGACGTCGAGGTGGGCGGCGGCGAGCTGACCATCTACGACAACCTCGACCCGAAGACCGGCGAGCTGTGCTGGCGCGACCTCTGCCGGGGCCCGCACCTGCCGACGACCCGGTTCATCCCGGCCTTCAAGCTGATGCGGAACGCCGCCGCGTACTGGCGGGGCAGCGAGAAGAATCCGATGCTCCAGCGCATCTACGGCACCGCCTGGCCCACCAAGGACGAGCTGAAGGCGCACCTGGAGTTCCTGGAGGAGGCCGCCAAGCGGGACCACCGCCGCCTGGGCGCCGAGCTGGACCTCTTCTCCTTCCCCGACGAGATCGGCCCCGGTCTCGCCGTCTTCCACCCCAAGGGCGGCGTCATCCGCCGGGCCATGGAGGACTACTCGCGCCGCCGGCACGAGGAGGAGGGCTACGAGTTCGTCTACTCGCCGCACGCCACCAAGGGCAAGCTCTTCGAGAAGTCCGGCCACCTGGACTGGTACGCCGACGGCATGTACCCGCCCATGCAGCTCGACGACGGGGTGGACTACTACCTCAAGCCGATGAACTGCCCGATGCACAACCTGATCTTCGACGCGCGCGGCCGTTCGTACCGTGAACTGCCCCTGAGGCTGTTCGAGTTCGGCACGGTGTACCGGTACGAGAAGTCGGGCGTCGTGCACGGCCTGACCCGCTCGCGCGGCTTCACGCAGGACGACGCGCACATCTACTGCACCCGTGAGCAGATGGCGGAGGAGCTGGACCGGACGCTCACCTTCGTCCTGAACCTGCTCCGCGACTACGGGCTCACCGACTTCTACCTGGAGCTCTCCACCAAGGACGAGACCAAGTTCGTCGGGTCGGACGAGACCTGGGAAGAGGCCACGGAGACGCTGCGCCAGGTCGCCGAGAAGCAAGGGCTGCCCCTGGTCCCGGACCCGGGCGGCGCGGCTTTCTACGGCCCGAAGATCTCGGTGCAGGCGCGGGACGCCATCGGGCGGACCTGGCAGATGTCGACCATCCAGCTCGACTTCAACCTGCCGGAGCGGTTCGACCTGGAGTACACCGGTCCGGACGGCTCCAAGCAGCGCCCGGTCATGATCCACCGCGCCCTGTTCGGTTCCATCGAGCGCTTCTTCGCGGTGCTGCTTGAGCACTACGCGGGTGCGTTCCCGGTGTGGCTGGCCCCGGTCCAGGCGGTCGGCATCCCGATCGGCGACACGCACATCCCGTACCTCCAGGAGTTCGCGGCGGAGGCCCGGAAGAAGGGCCTGCGCGTCGACGTGGACGCGTCGTCGGACCGGATGCAGAAGAAGATCCGCAACCATCAGCGCACCAAGGTGCCGTTCATGATCATCGTCGGTGACGAGGACATGAACGCGGGCACGGTGTCGTTCCGGTACCGCGACGGGTCGCAGGAGAACGGCATCGCCCGTGACGAAGCGATCGCCAAGCTCGTTGACGTGGTGGAGCGTCGCGTGCAGGTGTGATTCGGTCCCTGCGTAAGCGGGGGTGACCCGCGCGATCACCGCAAGCTTGGCAACGAGCTTGACCACTCCCCGCGTAAGCGGGGATGAGCCCCCGGCCGAGCTAGCCGCTCGCCGGGGGCTCCTTCTCGTCCTCCCGCCGGAACACCTGGATCAGCCATGACGAGAACGAACCCGTCACCGCCCCCAGCAGCGCCAGCCCGCAGGCCATCAGGAACGCCGCGACCACCCGGCCCCACGGCGTCACCGGCACGGCGTCCCCGTACCCCACCGTGGTGAGCGTCGCGCATGCCCACCAGACCGCGTCGCCGAACGTCCTGATCGAGGCGCCCGGCGCGTCGTGCTCCTGGTGATAGACCGCGAGGGAGGCGGAGAGGCCGAGCAGCAGGGAGGTCAGGCCGGCGTACGACATCACCCGTGCGTACAGGCTCAGCCGTGGTTCGTCGCGGCGCTTCTGGATGGCCGTGTAGACCTTGATCAGGCGCAGCGGGCGCAGCAGCGGCAGCAGGAGGACGAGGGTGTCGAGCCAGTGCACCCGGACGAAGCGGTGGCCGAGGCCGCTCAGGCGGATGCGTACCGCGTAGTCGGCGATGAACAGGAGCCAGGTGACGCCGACGAGGACCAGGGCGATGTCGTGCCAGGGCTGTGCGTCGTACGGGGCGAGGACACGCACCGCGTAGCCGGCGAGGAAGACCAGGGAGGCCGCGAGGAGCGGGACCTCGGTGCGCCGCTCCCAGCGGGTGAGGGCGGGAGGGGGCGGGGTGCGCGCGCTCATCGGCCCAGCATTGCGGTGCGTGAACGGGATCGGCCCCGGCGACACGCTCCGCACAGGTGAAGCAATATGCTGGCCGGCATGACGAGTGAGCCGGAACAGCAGATCGGAGTGGGGACGCCCGACGCGTTCCAGCGCCTGTGGACGCCCCACCGGATGGCGTACATCCAGGGCGAGAACAAGCCGACCGGCCCGGAGGCGGGGGACGGCTGTCCGTTCTGCGGGATTCCGGAGAAGTCGGACGAGGACGGGCTCGTCGTCGCGCGCGGTGCGCGGGTGTACGCCGTGCTGAATCTGTACCCGTACAACGGGGGGCACCTGATGGTGGTGCCGTACCGGCATGTCGCGGACTACACGGAGCTGGACGCTCCGGAGACGGCGGAGCTGGCCGATTTCACGAAGCGGGCGATGACCGCGCTGCGGGCGGCCTCGGGCGCCCACGGCTTCAACATCGGGATGAACCAGGGCGCGGTGGCGGGGGCGGGCATCGCCGCGCATCTGCACCAGCACCTGGTGCCCCGGTGGGGTGGGGACGCCAACTTCATGCCGGTGGTGGGGCACACCCGGGTGCTGCCGCAGCTGCTGGCGGACACCCGGAAGATGCTGGCGGACGCCTGGCCGGCCGCCTGATCTCCTTGCTCGCCGTGCGGGGCGCTCCGGATTGTTTCCGGGGCGCCCCGTTCGCGTACCCGGGTGGCTACGCGTCGTAGAGGTCGGCCTTGCCGGGGGTGGGGGCCTGGACCAGGCCGCTCAGGACCGACGAGCGGTTGTCGAAGCGCTCGGTGTCCACGCCGTGCTCCTCCAGGACCTTGATGGCGGCGTTGTGCACGACGCGCAGGACGGGGGTGGCGGCGCGCATGGCGTCGTCGGCCATGAAGCGGTGGCGCCAGGGCTTCTCGGCCCAGGCGTGGCGGAGGCCGAAGGGCTCGGGCAGGGCGATCTTGCCGCCGAGGTAGTCCAGGAGCGGCGGATACCAGGTGAACGGGGCGCGCAGGGCGAGACGGGTGACCTCGTGGGCGTCGACCAGGGCGAGGGTGATGTCGCGGGTCTCCCAGAACCGGACGGTCTTGTTGACGGTCCGGGTCTTCGCGGCGGGCTTGGTGGTGAAGAGGGAGTGGACGGGGCCCAGGGCGTGCCCGGTGACCTCGATGCGCAGGGTCTCGTAGAGGACGGTGACGGTGATCATCATGGTGATCACGAGCTGGCCGTCCCAGAGGGTGAACTGGACGCCGAGATAGTGGCGGTTGCCGCCGCCGAACTGCTGGTGGTTGCAGATCCGCTGTATCTCGTGGGGCTTGATCTGGTAGGTGGCGACGTCCTCGCC
Source organism: Streptomyces sp. DT224 (assembly GCF_049844595.1). Taxonomy (NCBI): domain Bacteria; kingdom Bacillati; phylum Actinomycetota; class Actinomycetes; order Kitasatosporales; family Streptomycetaceae; genus Streptomyces; species Streptomyces sp. DT224. The sequence goes on along the minus strand of NZ_JBNCLI010000014.1, from coordinate 122,136 downwards.
CTGGGGGCGGGTGACGCTGTCCGCGTTCTCCCCGATGGGGGTGACGATCCAGTGGTTGACGGAGGGGGTGGGGAATCCGCCGGTGTTCAGCGGGCCTCGTTCCAGCAGTTTGAGCTGGTCATGGATGACGCGGATGACGTCCCAGCTGCGGAACTGGTGGATCTCCTTGCCGGGCTCCTTGGCGACGAGGTCCTCGGCGAGCTGCCAGCTGCCCCAGCGGGTGCCCATGCCGAGGATGCCCTTGGGGCCCGCGTAGAAGACGGAGTTGGACTGCTGCTCGGCGGAGAGCTTCTCCAGGCCCTGGCGCAGGGCCTCGCGGGCGGTCTCGTTGGGATTCTTCGGGACCGTCTCGGGGATCTTGGCGGTGACGCCGCCGCCGGAGAGCAGGCCCTCCCAGCGGGCGCGCATGTCCTGGGCGGACCTTTCGGCGATCCGTTTGGCGAAGTACCAGCCGAGGACCGGGGCGACGAACATCGCGCGCAGGTAGAGGCCGAGGAGCCCGGTGAGGGGGAGCCGGATCATCAGGAAGACGATGCCGATGCCGACCAGGGGGAGCAGGCTGTTGCCGAGGGTGGTGAGGAGCCTGTCCTTGGTCTTGGCGAAACCGTCGCGGAGCCGGAAGACGATGACCCACAGCAGCATGCCCGGCAGGAACAGGAAGCCGAACAGCACGGTGACGGCGGTGAGCCGGGTGTCGCGTGCCTTGCGCAGGCTGTTCGCCGAGAGGCAGTGCTCGACCACGGTCTGCGGGTCGGTGCCGAAGGACTGGATGAGGTCCTTGCGGGCGCCGCCGAGCATGCGCTCCTGGACGGCGCGGGCGAACGCCTCACCGAGATTGGGCTTGAAGTAGTCGGACTTGAGGAAGCCGGAACGGCCCGTCTTCACCTCGGACTTGTGCCACTCGCTGTTGGCTTTGAGGATGTCCTCCACCGGGCTGTCGCGGTACGCGGCGGAGGCGAGGGCGTTGGTCGCCACCGCCGCGCCTGCCGACCCCTGGAGCGGAATCTGCGCTCCGGGTGAGAAATCGAATCCGTTGCTGGCCACTGTCGCCCCCACTCGCCACCGAGGAACCGCTCCTGCGGCTGTTTCCCAACTGCCGTGCCCGGCACACTTTCTGAGCTGGGGTCTCAGCGTATCGTCCGGATACGTCCGCCGTCCGGCCCTGTGGACAACGGGCGGGGGAGCCGGCGCGTTCGCGTCATCCCTGCCGGGCGTGGGCGCGGTCGGCGAGCTGTGCGGGCGTGGGCTGGTGGCGGGCGTACGCGCGGTCGAAGCGACCGGTGCCGTGGGTCGGGGCGCGCAGCTCCACCGCGTACCGGCCGATCTCCAGTCCGGGTACGCCGGCGCGGACGAGGGTGCGTCCGGAGCCGGACTGCTCGGTAGGCGGCGTCGGAGGAGTCCACGGAGTGCGCCCTGCCGTCCCGCGGAACCACCCGGATGTCCACGAGGGGGTGGCCCGCGGCGACGCCCCGGGCGGCCTGGGTGCGGACGCCCTTCTCGACGGAGGCGATGAACGGCCGGGGCACGGCGCCGCCGACGACCCGGTCCACGAATGCGACGCCGGAGCCGGCGGGCAGGGGCTCGACGTCGGTCTCGCAGACCGCGTAGTGGCCGTGGCCGCCGGACCGCTTGACGTGGCGGCCTCGCCCGGTGGCGGGTCCGGCGAAGGTCTCTCAGGGGCCGGCGTGGCGGCTGCGGCGACGCCCGCGGTATTTCGAGCGTGGCACTGCCTCGGGAGCGCGGCCGCAGGGGCGTCCGGGGTGCCCGGACGATGGACGGTGCAACGCGTGACTACGATGGGCCCGGAGGGTGCTGAAAGCCCTGGCCGGGCTCGCGGCGCCCGGCACGCACGTCTGCGGTGTCGCCGAAACGCCTTCATGGCTCCGCCATGGAGACGCTCCGGCGCCTTGCAGCCGCACGCGCCCGGCCACCGCTCCCTGACCCGGCCAGGGCCTTCAGCACCCTCCAGCCGGTGGCCGACGGGGTCACGCGGCCCAGCTACCCCTCGGGAAGGCCATGCTGAACAAGTACGCGCGTGCCTTTTTCACGCGTGTCCTCACGCCGTTCGCCGCACTGCTCCTCCGTCTCGGCGTGAGCCCGGACGCGGTCACCCTGATCGGTACGGCCGGGGTGATGGCCGGTGCGCTGGTCTTCTTCCCGATGGGGGAGTTCTTCTGGGGCACGATCGTCATCACCGTCTTCGTGTTCTCCGACCTCGTCGACGGGAACATGGCGCGCCAGGCGGGCATCTCCAGCCGGTGGGGCGCGTTCCTGGACTCCACGCTCGACCGGGTCGCCGACGGCGCGATCTTCGGCGGCTTCGCCCTCTGGTACGCGGGCAGCGGCGACGACAACATCCTGTGCGCGGTGGCGATCTTCTGCCTGGCGAGCGGTCAGGTGGTCTCGTACACCAAGGCGCGCGGTGAGTCGATCGGGCTGCCGGTGGCGGTCAACGGGCTCGTGGAGCGTGCCGAGCGCCTGGTGATCTCGCTGGTGGCGGCCGGTTTCGCGGGTCTGCACACGTTCGGGGTGCCGGGCATCCAGGTGCTGCTGCCGATCGCCCTGTGGATCGTCGCCGTGGGCAGCCTGGTGACGCTGGTCCAGCGGGTCGTCACCGTGCGCCGCGAGGCGGCGGAGGCGGACGCGGCGGACGCGGACGGGCAGTGAGCGGCGCCGACGCGCGGCCCGGCGCGAGGGAGCGGCTGAGCGACGCGCTGTACGGGCTGGGCTGGGCGGCGGTCAAGACGCTGCCCGAACCGGCCGCCCGGGCCCTGTTCCGTACCCTCGCCGACCAGGTGTGGAAGCGGCGCGGCAAGAGTGTGCTGCGGCTGGAGGCCAACCTGAAGCGGGTCGTGCCGGACGCCGGTCCGGCCCGGCTGGCCGCCTTGTCGAAGGCCGGCATGCGTTCGTACATGCGCTACTGGATGGAGTCGTTCCGGCTGCCCACCTGGAGCCCGGAGCGGATCAAGGCGTCGATCGACGTCACGGACGCGCACCGGCTGACGGACGGGCTGGATTCGGGGCGCGGGGTGATCCTCGCCCTGCCGCACCTGGGGAACTGGGACCTCGCCGGGGCGTGGGTCACCACGGACCTGAAGGTGCCGTTCACCACGGTCGCCGAGCGGCTGAAGCCGGAATCGCTGTACGACCGGTTCGTCGCCTACCGCGAGGGCCTGGGCATGGAGGTGCTGCCGCACACCGGCGGTGCCGCGTTCGGGACGCTGGCCCGGCGGCTGCGGTCGGGCGGTCTGGTCTGCCTGGTCGCCGACCGCGACCTGTCCTCGTCGGGCATCGAGGTCTCGTTCTTCGGCGATACGGCGCGGATGCCGGCCGGGCCCGCGCTGCTGGCCCAGCAGACCGGTGCGCTGCTGCTGCCGGTGACGCTGTCGTACGACGACACGCCAGTGATGAAGGCGCGCATCCATCCGCCGGTCGCGGTGCCTGAGTCAGGTGACCGGGCGCGGAAGACGTCTCTGATGACACAGGCCCTGGCCGACGCGTTCGCCGTGGGCATCGCCGAGCACCCGGAGGACTGGCACATGCTGCAACGGCTCTGGCTCGCCGACCTGGAACCCCGTGGAGACCGGAGCGGAGACCCGACGTGAAGATCGGCATCGTCTGCCCGTACTCCTGGGACGTTCCGGGCGGTGTGCAGTTCCACATCCGCGACCTGGCCGAGCACCTGATCCGGCTGGGCCACGAGGTGTCCGTACTGGCCCCGGCCGACGACGAGACGCCGCTGCCGCCGTACGTGGTCTCCGCGGGCCGGGCCGTGCCGGTCCCGTACAACGGCTCGGTGGCCCGGCTGAACTTCGGGTTCCTGTCGGCGGCGCGGGTGCGGCGCTGGCTGCACGAGGGCACGTTCGACGTCATCCACATCCACGAGCCGACCTCGCCGTCGCTGGGGCTGCTGACCTGCTGGGCGGCGCAGGGGCCGATCGTCGCCACGTTCCACACGTCCAACCCGCGCTCCCGGGCGATGATCGCCGCGTACGCGATCCTGCAGGCGGCGCTGGAGAAGATCAGCGCGCGGATCGCGGTCAGCGAGTACGCCCGCCGGACCCTGGTCGAACACCTGGGCGGCGACGCGGTGGTCATCCCGAACGGGGTGGACGTCGACTTCTTCGCGCGGGCCGAGCCCCGGCCCGAGTGGCAGGGCGGCACGATCGGCTTCATCGGCCGCATCGACGAGCCCCGCAAGGGCCTGCCCGTGCTGATGCGCGCGCTGCCCGCGATCCTGGCCGCCCGCCCGGAGACCCGGCTCCTGGTGGCCGGCCGGGGCGACGAGGAGGAGGCCGTCGCCTCGCTGCCCGAGGAGATGCGCGCGCGCGTGGAGTTCCTGGGCATGGTGAGCGACGAGGACAAGGCGCGGCTGCTGCGCAGCGTCGACCTGTACGTGGCGCCCAACACCGGGGGCGAGAGTTTCGGGATCATCCTGGTCGAGGCCATGTCCGCGGGCGCGCCGGTCCTCGCCAGCGATCTGGACGCCTTCGCGCAGGTGCTGGACCAGGGGGCGGCGGGCGAGCTGTTCGCCAACGAGAACGCGGACGCGCTGGCCGAGGCGGCGATCCGGCTGCTGGGCGACCCGGAACGGCGTGCGGGGCTGCGCGAGCGGGGGAGCGCCCATGTGCGGCGCTTCGACTGGTCGACGGTCGGGGCGGACATCCTCGCGGTGTACGAGACGGTGACGGACGGCGCCGCCTCGGTCGCGGCCGACGAACGCACCGGGCTGCGGGCCCGGTTCGGACTGGCACGGGAGTAACCGGCCGGGGGCCTCGCCCCGGTAGCCTTGCCGCCCGTGACCGTAACCCTCATCATCTGGTCCGTCGTGGTGCTCGTCGCGATCGGCCTGTACCTCAGCTGGACCGCCGGCCGTCTCGACCGGCTGCACGCCCGCATCGACGCGGCCCGGGCCGCCCTCGACGCGCAACTGCTGCGCCGGGCCTCGGTCACCCAGGAGCTCGCCACCTCCGGCGTCCTCGATCCGGCCGCGTCCATCGTGCTGTACGAGGCCGCGCACGCCGCGAGGCAGTCGCCCGAGGACCACCGCGAGGTCGCCGAGAGCGAGCTGAGTGCCGCCCTGCGCGCGGTGTTCGGTGAGAGCGCGCAGGTGGAGGCGGTACGGGAGATCCCCGGGGGCCAGGAGGCGGCGTCCGAGCTGGCGGCGGCGGTGCGGCGGGTGCCCATGGCGCGCCGCTTCCACAACGACGCGGTCCGGGCGGCGCGGGCGCTGCGCCGGCACCGTACGGTGCGGTGGTTCCGGCTGGCCGGGCACGCGCCGTTCCCGCTGGCGTTCGAGATGGACGACGAGCCGCCGGTGGCCCTGGCGGACCGGCCGGGCAGCTGACGGACTGTGCCCTGCTCCCCGTACACAGGGGCGGGCCGAAAACGATCCACCGGCCTCCTATTGGCCCTTGCTGTGGACTGGTGCGGGGGCGTTTGCTCGGGACTGCGTCATTCGGCGCGTCCGCATCCGCTCCCCCCCCCAGTGAGGTCATCCGTGTCCACGCTTCCCAGCACCCCTCAGTCCGCCGACGCCCCGGCCACCGGCACCGCCCGCGTCAAGCGCGGCATGGCCGAGCAGCTCAAGGGCGGCGTGATCATGGACGTCGTCAACGCCGAGCAGGCGAAGATCGCCGAGGACGCGGGCGCCGTGGCCGTCATGGCCCTGGAGCGGGTGCCGGCCGACATCCGCAAGGACGGCGGCGTGGCCCGGATGTCCGACCCGAACATGATCGAGGAGATCATCGAGTCGGTGTCCATCCCGGTGATGGCCAAGTCCCGCATCGGTCACTTCGTGGAGGCGCAGGTCCTCCAGTCCCTCGGCGTCGACTACATCGACGAGTCGGAGGTCCTGACCCCGGCGGACGAGGTCAACCACAGCGACAAGTTCGCGTTCACCACCCCGTTCGTCTGCGGCGCCACCAACCTGGGCGAGGCGCTGCGCCGTATCGCCGAGGGCGCGGCCATGATCCGCTCCAAGGGCGAGGCGGGCACGGGCAACGTGGTGGAGGCCGTCCGCCACCTGCGCCAGATCAAGAACGAGATCGCCCGGCTGCGCGGCTACGACAACAACGAGCTGTACGCCGCCGCCAAGGACCTGCGCGCCCCCTACGAGCTGGTCAAGGAGGTCGCCGAGCTGGGCAAGCTGCCCGTCGTCCTGTTCTCCGCGGGCGGCGTCGCCACCCCGGCCGACGCGGCCCTGATGCGCCAGCTCGGTGCCGAGGGCGTGTTCGTCGGCTCCGGGATCTTCAAGTCCGGCGACCCGGCCAAGCGCGCCGCCGCCATCGTGAAGGCCACCACCTTCTACGACGACCCGAAGATCATCGCGGACGCGTCCCGGAACCTGGGCGAGGCCATGGTCGGCATCAACTGCGACACGCTGCCCGAGGCCGAGCGCTACGCCAACCGCGGCTGGTAGTCACCGATGAACGACACCCCTGTGATCGGAGTCCTGGCCCTCCAGGGCGACGTACGGGAGCACCTGATCGCCCTGGCCTCGGCGGACGCCCTGGCCCGGCCGGTCCGGCGTCCCGAGGAACTGGCCGAGGTGGACGGCCTGGTCCTGCCCGGCGGCGAGTCCACCACCATGTCCAAGCTGGCCGCCCTCTTCGGCATGCTGGAACCCCTGCGCGAGCGGATCGCGGACGGGATGCCGGTCTACGGCACGTGCGCCGGGATGATCCTGCTCGCCGACAAGATCCTCGACCCCCGGTCGGGCCAGGAGACGCTGGGCGGCATCGACATGATCGTGCGGCGTAACGCCTTCGGGCGGCAGAACGAGTCCTTCGAGGCCGCCGTCGAGGTCGCCGGGATCGACGGCGGACCGGTGGAGGGCGTCTTCATCCGGGCCCCCTGGGTCGAGTCGGTGGGCGCCGGGGCGAAGGTGATCGCCGAGCACGGCGGCCACATCGTGGCGGTGCGCCAGCAAAACGCCCTCGCCACGTCATTCCACCCGGAACTGACCGGGGACCACCGCCTCCACGCGTACTTCACCGAGATGGTGCGCGCGGCCGGGTGACTCGATCCCGGTAGGATCTCTCGGGTTCGTACGGAATTTGGTGACGCGAAGGAGAAGGCAGATGTCCGGCCACTCTAAATGGGCTACGACGAAGCACAAGAAGGCCGTGATTGACGCCAAGCGCGGCAAGCTCTTCGCGAAGCTGATCAAGAACATCGAGGTCGCGGCCCGCACCGGCGGTGTGGACCCCGAGGGCAACCCGACCCTCGTGGACGCGATCCAGAAGGCGAAGAAGAGTTCGGTCCCGAACAAGAACATCGACTCCGCGGTCAAGCGCGGTGGCGGTCTCGAGGCGGGCGGCGTCGACTACCAGACGATCATGTACGAGGGTTACGGCCCCAACGGTGTCGCGGTGCTCATCGAGTGCCTCACCGACAACCGCAACCGTGCCGCGTCCGACGTCCGGGTCGCCATGACCCGCAACGGCGGCTCGATGGCCGACCCGGGTTCCGTCTCGTACCTCTTCAACCGCAAGGGCGTCGTCATCGTCCCCAAGGGGGAGCTGACCGAGGACGACGTGCTCGGTGCCGTCCTCGAAGCGGGCGCCGAGGAGGTCAACGACCTCGGCGACAGCTACCAGGTCGTCAGCGAGGCCACCGACATGGTCGCGGTGCGCACCGCGCTCCAGGAGGCGGGCATCGACTACGACTCGGCCGAGGCCGACTTCCTGCCCACCATGCAGGTCGACCTGGACGAGGAGGGCGCCCGCAAGATCTTCAAGCTGATCGACGCGCTGGAGGACAGCGACGACGTGCAGAACGTCTTCGCCAACTTCGACGTCAGCGACGAGGTCATGGCGAAGGTCGACGCCTGAGTCGCCTGTGACACAGCCGTTCCGGACGGGCCGGCGGGGGACACACCCCGTCGGCCCGCCGCATTGTCGGTGCCGACCGATAGCCTGCTGAAACAGTGGAACAGTTGACCGATCGGCAGGGAGGGGCGACCGTGCGCGTGCTCGGCGTGGACCCGGGACTGACCCGGTGCGGGGTCGGCGTGGTCGAGGGCGTCGCGGGCCGCCCGCTCACCATGCTCGGCGTGGGCGTCGTGCGCACCCCGGCCGACGCGGAGCTCGGTCACCGCCTGGTGGCCGTCGAGCGCGGCATCGAGGAATGGCTGGACGAGCACCGCCCCGACTGCGTCGCCGTCGAGCGGGTCTTCGCCCAGCACAACGTGCGTACGGTGATGGGCACCGCCCAGGCCAGCGCCGTCGCCATGCTCTGCGCCGCCCGGCGCGGACTCCCCGTCGCCCTGCACACGCCCAGCGAGGTCAAGGCCGCCGTCTCCGGCAGCGGACGCGCCGACAAGGCGCAGGTGGGAGCCATGGTGACCCGGCTCCTGCGACTGGACGCCCTGCCGAAGCCGGCCGACGCCGCGGACGCCCTGGCGCTCGCCATCTGCCACATCTGGCGCGCCCCCGTCCTCAACCGCCTCCAGCAGGCGCAGGCGGCGGCCGCCGCCCGCACCCCGCGCGTCCCGCGCACCGCAGCCGTACCCGTCCGGAAGGTCCCCCGATGATCGCCTTCGTCACCGGCCCCGTCGCCGCGCTCGCCCCGGCCACGGCCGTCATCGAGGTCGGCGGCATCGGCATGGCCGTGCAGTGCGCGCCCAACACGCTGGCCGCCCTGCGCGTCGGCCAGGAGGCCAGGCTCGCCACCTCACTCGTCGTCCGCGAGGACTCGCTGACCCTCTACGGCTTCGCCGACGACGACGAGCGGCAGGTCTTCGAGCTGCTCCAGACCGCCAGCGGCGTCGGCCCCCGGCTCGCCCAGGCCATGCTGGCCACGCACACCCCGGACGCCCTGCGGCTCGCCGTGGCCACCGGCGACGAGAAGGCGCTCACCGCCGTCTCCGGCATCGGCAAGAAGGGCGCCCAGAAGCTCCTGCTGGAACTGAAGGACCGGCTCGGCGAACCGATCGGCACCCACGCCCCCGGCCAGGGCATCGGCACCGCCGTCTCCGCCTCCTGGCGCGACCAGCTCCAGGCCGCCCTGATCGGCCTGGGCTACGCCACCCGCGAGGCCGACGAGGCGGTCGCCGCCGTCGCGCCCCAGGCCGAGGAAGCCCTCGCCGCCGGGGGCCAGGCACCCGTGCCGCAGCTGCTGCGCGCCGCCCTGCAGACCCTCAACCGGGCGCGCTGAGCGGCACGGGCCACCCTTCACACCCGGCCGGGCACCTGCGGCGGGGCACCGAGACATCCGAGGCGGGACAGGACGAGATGAACTGGGACGACACCGGAGCCGGCATGGACGACCGGCTCGACGAGCGGCTGGTCGACGCCGGCGCGGACGGCGACGACACCGCGGTCGAGGCCGCGCTGCGCCCCAAGGACCTGGACGAGTTCGTCGGACAGGAGAAGGTCCGCGAACAGCTCGACCTGGTCCTCAAGGCCGCCCGCGCCCGCGGCGCCACCGCCGACCACGTCCTGCTCTCCGGCGCGCCCGGCCTCGGCAAGACCACCCTCTCCATGATCATCGCGGCCGAGATGAACGCCCCGATCCGGATCACCTCGGGACCGGCCATCCAGCACGCCGGCGACCTCGCGGCGATCCTCTCCTCGCTCCAGGAGGGCGAGGTGCTGTTCCTGGACGAGATCCACCGCATGTCCCGGCCCGCCGAGGAGATGCTGTACATGGCCATGGAGGACTTCCGGGTCGACGTCATCGTCGGCAAGGGCCCCGGCGCCACCGCGATCCCGCTGGAGCTGCCCCCCTTCACGCTGGTCGGCGCCACCACCCGGGCCGGACTGCTGCCGCCCCCGCTGCGCGACCGCTTCGGCTTCACCGGGCACATGGAGTTCTACGCCCCCGCCGAGCTGGAACGGGTGATCCACCGCTCCGCCCGCCTGCTCGACGTCGAGCTGGACGCCGAGGGCGCCGCCGAGATCGCCGGGCGCTCGCGGGGCACGCCCCGGATCGCGAACCGGCTGCTGCGCCGCGTGCGGGACTACGCCCAGGTCAAGGCCGACGGCCGGATCGACCGCGAGATCGCCTCGGCGGCCCTCGGGGTGTACGAGGTCGACGCCCGGGGCCTGGACCGGCTGGACCGGGCGGTGCTCGGGGCGCTGCTCAAGCTCTTCGGCGGGGGTCCGGTGGGCCTGTCCACGCTCGCGGTGGCCGTGGGGGAGGAGCGCGAGACCGTCGAGGAGGTCGCCGAGCCCTTCCTCGTACGAGAAGGACTGCTGGCCAGGACACCGCGCGGACGGGTCGCCACCCCGGCTGCCTGGGCCCACCTGGGGCTCGTTCCTCCGCAGCACGGCGTAACGGGACAACAGGGCCTGTTCGGGGCGTGATGGGTCACAGGTTGACCGGAAGCGGAACCACGGTGCCATGCTGGGCGTTGTTCCATCGATGCGGACTCGCTTAGACTCCGCCGATGCCGCCCGTAACGGGTCGGTGTACCCACCCCCGTAGACCAGGCCGTTCTTCAGTGCGGTCGTGCGAAGGAAATTCGTCCCGTGAATCCCGTGACTCTCCTCCCCTTCATCGTGCTCATCGGGGCCATGTTCCTGATGACGCGGTCCGCCAAGAAGAAGCAGGCGGCGGCTGCGGCCATGCGCAATGACATGCAGCCCGGCACCGGCGTCCGCACGATCGGGGGCATGTACGCCACCGTCAAGGAGCTTCACGACGACACGGTCCTCCTCGAGGTCGCCCCGGGCGTCCACGCCGTGTACGCGAAGAACGCGATCGGCGCCGTCCTGGACGACGCGGAGTACAACCGCATCGTCCACGGTGACGACCCGGAGCTCGACGTCGACGGCGCGGTCGTGCCCGACGACGCCTCCTCGCTGACCGAGGCCGACGACGCCAAGACCGACCTGGTCAAGAAGACGGACTCGGACGACGACGCCGACGCCGCGGACGACAAGAAGTCCGACGGCAAGGCCGACGGCGAGGCCGACGCGAAGTAGCACACCGCGACCCGGGAATGCCGTGAGCCCACAGGCGTCCGGCACCCCGGTGCGTGCGTGCCTTCGCGGGGGCGGGTCCCCACTAAACTTCGTGGCCGCTCGGACGCATACCCGGCGCGGGGCGGTTGGACAGGGAGAAACGACAAGGTGGCAGCACCGAAGAAGGGCCGAGGCGCGGCCGGTGGTCAGGGGAAGCCAGGGCGTTCCCTGGCGCTGATCCTGATCGCCATGGTCGCCCTCACGGGCGGGATGTTCCTGGCCGACCAGCCGACGCCGCGACTCGGCATCGACCTGGCGGGCGGCACCTCCATCACGCTGGAGGCCAAGGCCGAGCCGGGCCAGGAGCAGGCGATCAACAAGACCAACATGGACACCGCGGTCGACATCATGAACCGCCGTGTCAACGGTCTTGGGGTCAGCGAGGCCGAGGTCCAGACCCAGGGCAATCGCAACATCATCGTCAACATCCCCAAGGGCACGAACTCCGCAGAGGCCAGGGCACAGGTCGGCACCACCGCCAAGCTGTACTTCCGGCCGGTGCTGACGGTCGCCCCGGGCACGCCCACCCCGGAGCCGAGCGCCTCGCCCTCCGGCAAGGCCAGCAGCTCGCCCTCGCCCAAGGCGTCCGCCTCGGAGAAGGCGACGGACGGCGACAAGGCCGCCAGCCCCTCGTCCAAGCCGTCCGCGTCGGCCACCACTCAGGGCCGCGCGGTCACCGGCGCCCTGAAGGCCGACTCCTCGCCGTCGCCGAAGGCCAGCGCCACGCCCAAGGCCAGTGAGTCCGCGTCCGCCGAGGACCAGGCCGCCGCCGCCAAGCTCCAGAAGCAGTTCGAGTCGCTCGACTGCTCCAGCAAGGCGTCCCGCTCCAAGGCCGCCCTGGGCAGCAAGGCCGGCGACACGGTCGTGGCCTGCAGCCAAGAGGGCGACATGAAGTACGTGCTCGGCCCGGCCGAGGTGTCCGGCACCGAGGTCGACAGCGCCAAGGCCGCCTTCGACCAGCAGCGCGGCATGTGGATCGTCCAGATGGAGTTCTCCGGCAAGGGCTCCAAGCAGTTCCAGACGATCACCAAGAAACTCTCCACGCAGCAGGAGCCGCAGAACCAGTTCGCCATCGCGCTGGACGGCGAGGTCGTCTCCGCCCCCCGGGTCAGCGAGCAGCTGAGCGGCAGCGCCGAGATCTCCGGCAGCTTCAACCAGGACTCCGCGGAGGCGCTGGCCAACCAGCTCTCCTACGGCGCGCTCCCGCTCTCCTTCAAGGAGCAGAGCGTCACCACCGTCACCGCCGCGCTCGGCGGCGAGCAGCTGAAGGCCGGGCTCATCGCCGGCGCCATCGGCCTCGCCCTCGTGGTCATCTACCTGGTGGCCTACTACCGCGGTCTGGCGTTCATCGCCCTGCTCAGCCTCCTGGTCTCCGGCATCCTCAGCTACACGATCATGTCGCTGCTCGGCCCGGCCATCGGCTTCGCGCTGAACCTCCCGGCCGTCTGCGGTGCCATCGTGGCCATCGGTATCACCGCCGACTCCTTCATCGTGTACTTCGAACGCGTACGGGACGAGATCCGCGAGGGCCGTACGCTGCGCCCCGCCGTGGAACGCGGCTGGCCGCGCGCCCGGCGCACCATCCTGGTCTCCGACTTCGTGTCGTTCCTCGCCGCCGCCGTGCTCTTCGTGGTCACCGTCGGCAAGGTCCAGGGCTTCGCGTTCACGCTGGGCCTCACCACCCTGCTCGACGTCGTCGTGGTGTTCTTCTTCACCAAGCCGCTCATGACGATCATGGCCCGCAAGAAGTTCTTCGCCTCCGGCCACCCGTGGTCCGGTCTGGACCCGAAGCGCCTCGGCGCCAAGCCGCCGCTGCGCCGTTCCCGCCGTGTCAACGCCCCCACCGAACCGAAGGAGGCGTGAGATGTCGCGACTCGGGAATCTCGGCGCCCGTCTCTACCGAGGCGAGGTCGGCTACGACTTCATCGGCAAGCGCAAGATCTGGTACGGCGTCTCCGTCCTGATCACCATCACGGCCATCCTCGGTCTGGTGGTCAGCGGCCTGAACATGGGCATCGAGTTCAAGGGCGGTGCCGTCTTCACCACCCCGAAGACGAGCGTGTCCGTCTCCGAGGCGGAGGACCTGGCGTCGGACGCCTCCGGCCACCAGGCCATCGTCCAGAAGCTCGGCAACGGCGGTCTGCGCATCCAGATCACCGAGGTCGACACCAAGAAGTCCGACGAAATCCAGGACAAGCTCGCCCAGGACCTCGACGTCCCGCGCGAGAAGATCGCGGCCGACCTCGTCGGTCCCAGCTGGGGCGAGCAGATCGCCAACAAGGCGTGGACCGGCCTCGGTGTCTTCATGATCCTGGTCGTGATCTACCTGGCCATCGCCTTCGAGTGGCGGATGGCGGTGGCGGCCCTCGTCGCACTGATCCACGACATCACCATCACGGTCGGCGTCTACGCCCTGGTCGGCTTCGAGGTCACCCCGGGCACCGTGATCGGTCTGCTGACCATCCTCGGTTACTCCCTCTACGACACGGTCGTCGTCTTCGACAGCCTCAAGGAGGGCACGAAGGGGATCACCAAGCAGACCCGGTGGACGTACAGCGACGTCGCCAACCGCTCCATCAACGGCACGCTGGTCCGCTCGATCAACACCACCGTCGTCGCCCTGCTGCCGGTCGCCGGTCTGCTCTTCATCGGCGGCGGTGTCCTCGGCGCCGGCATGCTGAACGACATCTCGCTCGCCCTCTTCGTCGGCCTCGCGGCCGGTGCGTACTCCTCGATCTTCATCGCCACCCCGCTGGTCGCCGACCTCAAGGAACGCGAGCCGCAGATGAAGGCCCTGAAGAAGCGGGTCCTCGCCAAGCGCGCGGCCGCCGCCGCCAAGGGCGAGGCCACCGAGGCCGAGCAGGCCGAGCTGGACGGGGCCGGCTACGAGGACGCCGCCCCCGCCGGTGCGGTCGTCGGTCAGCGCCGTGAGCCCAGGGGCCACGGCCGCACCCCGGGGAAGCACTGATGACCAGCACCACCGAGAGCACCAGGGAACTCCTGCTCAGCCGCATCCGTGACGTGGCGGACTACCCGAAGCCGGGCGTGATGTTCAAGGACATCACCCCGCTGCTCGCGGACCCGGTCGCCTTCACGGCCCTCACCGACGCCCTCGCGGAACTGTGCCTGCGGCACGGCGCCACGAAGATCGTCGGCCTGGAGGCCCGCGGCTTCATCCTGGCCGCCCCGGTCGCGGTCCGGGCCGGCCTCGGCTTCGTACCGGTCCGCAAGGCCGGGAAGCTGCCGGGTGCCACGCTCAGCCAGGCGTACGAGCTGGAGTACGGCACCGCCGAGATCGAGATCCACGCGGAGGACCTGTCCGCCGACGACCGGATCATGGTCATCGACGACGTACTCGCCACCGGCGGCACCGCCGACGCGTCCCTGGAGCTCATCCGCAGGGCCGGCGCCCAGGTCGCCGGGGTCGCCGTCCTCATGGAGCTGGGCTTCCTGGACGGCCGGGCCCGCCTGGCCGACAGCCTGCGCGGGGCCCCGCTGGAGGCCCTGATCACGGTCTGAGGACCTGCCGCACCGACGCCGACGGGCACCCGGGAACAACCGGGTGCCCGTCGGCGTTGTCAGGGCTCTCACGGTCCCCGGGGGAGGACCGGCCGCCAGGTCGTTACGATGGCCCTTCCGGGTGTGTCCGGATCCGCACGAGGAGCGCTCTTGCCAGACGAGGCCCAGCCAGTCGCCGCCCCGCAGCCCGACAAGCCCGCGGCGGCCTCCGCCACGCCCGCGAAGCAGCAGCCCGCGGAGAAGCCCAAGCCTCCGGCGCCCCAGCCCGGCGCGGGCCCGGCGTCCGCCGAGGCGAACGGCCCCGCGCCCGCTTCGCCCGCCCAGCCGGCCGCGCCCGCCCCCACCGCGCCCAAGCCCCCCGCGAAGCCCGCCGCCGGGACCACCTCGCCCACCGGTCCCGCCTCCCGCTCCGGCGGTTCCTCCAACCGCGTCCGGGCCCGCCTCGCCCGCCTCGGCGTCCAGCGCTCCAGCCCGTACAACCCGGTCCTCGAACCGCTGCTGCGCATCGTCCGCGGCAACGACGCCAAGACCGAGACCTCCACGCTGCGCCAGATCGAGCGGGCCTACCAGGTCGCCGAGCGCTGGCACCGCGGCCAGAAGCGCAAGAGCGGCGACCCCTACATCACGCACCCGCTCGCCGTGACGACGATCCTCGCCGAGCTGGGTATGGATCCGGCCACCCTGATGGCCGGGCTGCTGCACGACACGGTCGAGGACACCGAGTACGGTTTGGACACCCTGCGCCGCGACTTCGGCGACCAGGTCGCCCTGCTGGTCGACGGCGTCACCAAGCTGGACAAGGTCAAGTTCGGCGAGGCCGCGCAGGCCGAGACCGTGCGCAAGATGGTCGTCGCCATGGCCAAGGACCCGCGCGTCCTGGTCATCAAGCTCGCCGACCGGCTGCACAACATGCGCACCATGCGGTACCTCAAGCGGGAGAAGCAGGAGAAGAAGGCCCGCGAGACGCTGGAGATCTACGCCCCGCTCGCCCACCGCCTGGGCATGAACACCATCAAGTGGGAGCTGGAGGACCTCGCCTTCGCGATCCTCTACCCCAAGATGTACGACGAGATCGTGCGGCTGGTGGCCGAGCGCGCGCCCAAGCGCGACGAATACCTCGCCATCGTCACCGACGAGGTCCAGGCAGACCTGCGCGCCGCCCGCATCAAGGCCACCGTCACCGGACGCCCCAAGCACTACTACAGCGTCTACCAGAAGATGATCGTGCGGGGCCGCGACTTCGCCGAGATCTACGACCTGGTCGGTATCCGGGTCCTCGTGGACACCGTCCGCGACTGCTACGCGGCGCTCGGCACCGTGCACGCGCGATGGAATCCGGTCCCCGGCCGGTTCAAGGACTACATCGCGATGCCCAAGTTCAACATGTACCAGTCACTGCACACCACGGTGATCGGCCCCAGCGGCAAGCCCGTCGAGCTCCAGATCCGTACGTTCGACATGCACCGCCGCGCCGAGTACGGCATCGCCGCCCACTGGAAGTACAAGCAGGAGGCCGTCGCGGGCGCCTCCAAGGTGCGCACCGACGTCCCCAAGAACAGCGGGCGCGGCCAGGACACGGTCAACGACATGGCGTGGCTCCGCCAGCTCCTGGACTGGCAGAAGGAGACCGAGGACCCCAGCGAGTTCCTGGAGTCGCTGCGCTTCGACCTCTCGCGCAACGAGGTCTTCGTCTTCACGCCCAAGGGCGATGTGATAGCGCTGCCGGCCGGGGCCACCCCGGTCGACTTCGCCTACGCCGTCCACACGGAGGTCGGCCACCGCACGATAGGAGCACGGGTCAACGGCCGGCTCGTGCCGCTGGAGTCCACGCTCGACAACGGCGACCTCGTGGAGGTCTTCACCTCCAAGGCGGCCGGCGCCGGGCCCTCCCGCGACTGGCTGGGCTTCGTCAAGTCGCCCCGGGCCCGAAACAAGATCCGTGCCTGGTTCTCCAAGGAGCGCCGCGACGAGGCGATCGAGCAGGGCAAGGACGCCATCGCGCGGGCCATGCGCAAGCAGAACCTGCCGATCCAGCGCATCCTGACCGGCGACTCGCTCGTCACCCTGGCGCACGAGATGCGCTACCCCGACATCTCGTCCCTGTACGCCGCGATCGGCGAGGGCCACGTCGCCGCGGCGGGCGTCGTGCAGAAGCTGGTCCAGGCCCTCGGCGGCGAGGACGCGGCCAACGAGGACCTGGAGGAGAGCACCCCGCCCTCCCGCAGCCGCGCCAAGCGCCGCTCCAACGCCGACCCCGGGGTCGTCGTCAAGGGCGTCGAGGACGTATGGGTCAAACTCGCCCGCTGTTGTACGCCCGTGCCCGGCGACCCCATCATCGGCTTCGTCACCCGGGGCAGCGGCGTCTCCGTGCACCGCGCCGACTGCGTGAACGTCGACTCGCTCTCCCAGCAGCCGGAACGGATCCTGGACGTCGAGTGGGCGCCCACCCAGTCCTCGGTCTTCCTGGTCGCGATCCAGGTCGAGGCGCTGGACCGCTCCCGGCTCCTGTCGGACGTCACCCGGGTCCTCTCGGACCAGCACGTCAACATCCTGTCCGCGGCCGTGCAGACCTCCCGCGACCGGGTCGCCACCTCGCGCTTCACCTTCGAGATGGGCGACCCGAAGCACCTCGGCCACGTCCTGAAGGCCGTACGGGGCGTGGAGGGCGTCTACGACGTCTACCGGGTGACCTCGGCCCGCCGGCCGTAGTCACGGATACGAAGAGGGGCCCTTCCGCCTGGTGCGGAAGGGCCCCTCTCGCGAAGCACGGGACCGGATCAGCCGCCGAACTCCTCCAGGCCCTTGAGTGCCTGGTCGAGCAGGGCCTGCCGGCCCTCCAGCTCACGGGCCAGCTTGTCCGCACGGGCGTTGTTGCCCGAGGCGCGGGCCGCGTCGATCTGGCCGCGCAGCTTGTCCACGGCCGCCTGGAGCTGACCGGTCAGACCCGCGGCGCGGGCCCGCGCCTCCGGGTTCGTCCGGCGCCACTCGGCCTCCTCGGCCTCCTGGAGCGCCCGCTCCACCGCCTGCATCCGCCCCTCGACCTTGGGACGGGCGTCTCGCGGTACGTGCCCGATGGCCTCCCAGCGCTCGTTGATGCCCCGGAACGCGGCCCTGGCCGCCTTCAGGTCCGTCACCGGCACCAGCTTCTCGGCCTCGTCGGCGAGCTCCTCCTTCAGCTTGAGGTTCTCGCCCTGCTCCGCGTCGCGCTCCGCGAAGACCTCGCCACGGGCGGCGAAGAAGACGTCCTGGGCACCGCGGAAACGGTTCCACAGCTCGTCCTCGGCCTCGCGCTGGGCGCGGCCCGCCGCCTTCCACTGCGTCATCAGGTCGCGGTAGCGGGCGGCCGTCGCCCCCCAGTCCGTCGACCCGGAGAGCGCCTCGGCCTCCACGACCAGCTTCTCCTTGACCTTGCGGGCCTCCTCGCGCTGGGCGTCCAGCGAGGCGAAGTGGGCCTTGCGGCGCTTGGAGAACGCCGAGCGGGCGTGCGAGAAGCGGTGCCACAGCTCGTCGTCGGACTTGCGGTCGAGCCTGGGCAGGCCCTTCCACGTGTCCACGAGGGCGCGCAGCCGCTCGCCCGCGGAGCGCCACTGCTCGCTCTGCGCCAGCTCCTCGGCCTCGGCGACCAGGGCCTCCTTGGCGTGCTTCGCCTCGTCGGCCTGCTTCGCCTTCTGGGCCTTGCGCTCCTCGCGCCGCGACTCGACCGTCGTGACGAGCGCGTCCAGCCGCTTGCGCAGCGCGTCCAGGTCGCCGACGGCGTGGTGCTCGTCGACCTGGGTGCGCAGGTGCTCGATGGCGGTCGTCGCGTCCTTCGCGGACAGATCGGTGGTCTTCACCCGCCGTTCGAGGAGGCCGATCTCGACCGCAATGCCCTCGTACTTGCGCTCGAAGTAGGCCAGGGCCTCCGCCGGTGAACCGGCCTGCCACGATCCGACGACCTGCTCGCCATCGGCTGTACGCACGTACACGGTGCCTGTCTCATCGACACGGCCCCACGGGTCGCTGCTCACAGCGCCTCCTCCACCTGATGCCCGTGAGGGGGTCACCCCCTGGCATCGTCCACAGTTTCCTGGGGCGGGCACCGCCCGCCCTGCACGACGCCAATCTAGGCGACGGGCCGCCCGGCTGTCCGCACTCCGCACGGCCGGATTTATTCGCCGCCCGGCGGACCCGCCCCCGGAATCACACCTTGTCGACGGTCAGCTTCGAGATGTTCACGGCCTTCTTCGGCGCACCGTCGGGGCCGCCGCCCTCGACGCCGGCCTTGCCGACGGTCTCGACGATCTTCAGCGACTTCTCGTCCATCGTGCCGAACGGCGTGTACGTGGGCGGCAGCTTGCTGTCCTTGTAGACGAGGAAGAACTGGCTGCCGCCCGTGTGCGGCTGGCCCGTGTTGGCCATCGCCACCGTGCCCGCCCGGTAGACCACATCGCCCTTCGAGTCGGCCTTGCCCAGCGCGGTCAGGTTCTCGTCAGGGATCGTGTAACCCGGGCCGCCGCTGCTGTCCCCCTTGGGGTCGCCGCACTGCAGCACGAAGATGTTCTCCGTGGTCAGCCGGTGGCACTTGGTGCCGTCGAAGAACTTCTTGTCGGCCAGCGACTTGAAGGAGTTCGTCGTGTGGGGAGTCTTCGACGCGTCCATGGTGAACGCGATGTCGCCCTGGCTCGTCTTGAGCGACATCGTGTACTTGGCCTTCTTGTCGATCTTCATCGCCGGCTCCGGCTTCGCCTCCTCCGTGGGCGAGGGCGACGCCTCGGCCGACGGGCTCTGGCTCGCCGCCGCGTCCGTCTTGTCCTTGTCGTCGTCCCCGCTGGTGGCGAGGTACGTCGCGCCCACGATGACCGCCACCACGGCGACGGCCGAGGTGATGGCGAGCGTCAGCCGCCTGGTGCGCCGGCGGGCCTCCTCCCGGCGCCGCTGCTGCCGCTCGTACTTCTCCCGGGCGAGCTGCCGCCGCCGCTGATCGCTGGTGACCACCGGGTGTTCTCCTTGTACGTCGTGTGTTCGGGCCTGGGTCGCCCCGTACCGTATATGGGTTAGCTGTGGAATGAGGAGCGCCGGTAGGCTCTGAACTGCTGTGACCTCGCGGTCGCTCTTCCGTGCAGGACTACCGATTGAGGACGATCGTGCTGATTGCCGGGTTCCCCGCCGGGGCCTGGGGGACCAACTGTTACCTGGTCGCCCCCGCCGCGGGTGAGGAGTGCGTGATCATCGACCCGGGCCACCAGGCCGCCGCCGGAGTCGGGGAAACGCTGAAGAAGCATCGGCTCAAGCCCGTCGCCGTCGTCCTGACGCACGGCCACATCGACCATGTCGCCTCGGTCGTCCCGGTGTGCGGCGCGCACGACGTCCCCGCCTGGATCCACCCCGAGGACCGCTACATGATGAGCGACCCGGAGAAGGCCCTCGGCCGCTCCATCGAGATGCCGCTCATGGGCGAGCTGACGGTGGGCGAGCCGGACGACGTCCAGGAGCTGACCGACGGCGCCCGGCTCAGCCTCGCGGGCATGGAGTTCGGCGTCTCGCACGCGCCCGGCCATACCAAGGGGTCGGTGACGTTCAGGATGCCCGAGACGCCGGAGGTCCCGCCGGTCCTCTTCTCGGGCGACCTGCTCTTCGCCGGCTCCGTCGGACGCACCGACCTGCCCGGCGGCGACCACGCCGAGCTCCTCGAGTCGCTGGCCCGTGTGTGCCTGCCGCTCGACGACTCGACCGTGGTGCTGTCCGGCCACGGCCCCCAGACGACCATCGGCCGCGAGCGCGCCACCAACCCGTTTCTGACCGGGATGACCGGTGCGGACGCGCCCCGACGAGGAATGTGACGAGAGCGACATCGTGAGCACCTTCAAGGCCCCCAAGGGCACGTACGACCTGACCCCGCCGGACTCCGCGAAGTACCTGGCGGTGCGCGAGGCGATCGCCGCCCCGCTGAAGAACTCCGGCTACGGCTACATCGAGACCCCCGGCTTCGAGGACGTGGCCCTCTTCTCGCGCGGCGTCGGTGAGTCCACCGACATCGTCACCAAGGAGATGTACACCCTCACCACCAAGGGCGGCTCCCAGCTCGCCCTGCGCCCCGAGGGCACCGCATCGGTGCTCCGCGCAGCCCTGGAGGCCAACCTCCACAAGCTGGGCAACCTGCCGGTCAAGCTCTGGTACTCCGGCTCGTACTACCGCTACGAGCGTCCGCAGAAGGGCCGCTACCGCCACTTCTCGCAGGTCGGGGCCGAGGCCATCGGCGCCGAGGACCCGGCGCTCGACGCCGAGCTGATCATCCTCGCCGACCAGGCGTACCGCGCGCTGGGCCTGCGCGAGTTCCGGATCCTGCTGAACTCGCTGGGCGACAAGGAGTGCCGCCCCGTCTACCGGGACGCGCTTCAGGGCTTCCTGCGCGAGCTCGACCTGGACGACGAGACCCGCCGGCGCATCGAGATCAACCCGCTGCGGGTCCTCGACGACAAGCGCCCCGAGGTGCAGAAGCAGCTGAGCGGCGCCCCGGTGCTGCGCGACTTCCTGTGCGACGCGTGCAAGGCGTACCACGAGCAGGTCCGCGACCTGCTCAACGAGGCGGGCGTGAGCTACGAGGACGACGAGAGGCTGGTCCGCGGCCTCGACTACTACACGCGCACCACCTTCGAGTTCGTCCACGACGGGCTCGGCTCGCAGTCCGCGGTGGGCGGCGGCGGCCGCTACGACGGGCTCTCCGAGATGATCGGCGGCCCGGCGCTCCCGTCGGTCGGCTGGGCGCTCGGCGTGGACCGCACGGTCCTCGCCCTGGAGGCCGAGGGCATCGAGCTCGACCTGCCCTCCACCACCAGCGTCTTCGCGGTCCCGCTCGGCGAGGAGGCTCGCCGGGTCCTGTTCGGCGTCGTCACCCGGCTGCGCCGCGAAGGCGTGGCCGCGGACTTCGCGTTCGGCGGCCGGGGGCTGAAGGGCGCGATGAAGAGCGCCAACCGCTCGGGCGCCCGGTTCACGATCGTGGCCGGCGAGCGCGACCTGGCCGAGGGCCACGTCCAGCTCAAGGACATGGAGTCCGGCGAGCAGACGCCGGTCCCCGTCTCCGACGTGGTCGAGACGGTCCGCGCACGCCTGGCCTGAGACAGGGGGCGGGCGGTGCGCGACCGCCCTCTGCCGTCAACGCTGTGGGCGTGGATTCATCCCGCACGGTGATTCCGTCCGTGCGGGATGTGACGCCCGAGGGAGGGGTGGGCGGGACGCGAGGGCCGTCGTCGCGGCTGCGGGGCCCGGGATCCGCCCCCGCACGGGCTCGCTGCGTCGCGTACGCCTTTATGTGCATCGAACGGAAGAGCGGCCGAGTCGTACGGCACAATGACCCTGCCCCAGCAGGCTACTCAGTGACGGAAACGGCGATATGACGACTGCAGCGGTTGACCATCCCTCCTCCGACCAGGACGAGAGGGGCGGGAAGCGGACGATCGGCGGCAGCCGCGCGCTGGCCATCCTGCTCATCATCACGGGCGCCGCCGGAACGCTCGCCGCATGGGTCATCACGCTCGACAAGCTCAAGATGATGGAGGACCCCTCCTTCGTCCCCGGCTGCAGCCTCAACCCCGTGGTCGCCTGCGGCAACATCATGAAGAGCGAGCAGGCGTCCGCCTTCGGCTTCCCCAACCCCTGGCTCGGCATGGTCACCTACCCGGTGATCATCGGCATCGGCCTGGCCCTGCTCGCCGGAGCCCGCTTCCGGCCCTGGTACTGGCTCGGCATGAACGCGGGCACGCTGTTCGGTGTCGGCTTCTGCACCTGGCTCCAGTACCAGTCGCTGTACCACATCAACTCGCTGTGCCTGTGGTGCTGCCTGGCCTGGGTCGCCACCATCTTCATGTTCTGCTACGTCACCACGCACAACATCCGGCACGGGATCATCCCCGCGCCCTCCTGGCTGCGCAACGGCCTCACCGAGTTCCACTGGGTGCCGCCGGTGCTGTGGATCGGCATCATCGGCATGCTCATCCTGACCCGCTGGTGGGACTTCTGGACCAGCTGACCCCCCCCCGCCGCCGGGCCGGACCACCGGCCCGGCCGCGTTGTCAGTGCGGTGACATAGGCTTCGAGACGTGGAGCCCGACCTTTTCACCGCCGCTGCCGAAGACCGCCAGGAGAAGGATCCGTCCAGCAGCCCGCTGGCCGTCCGGATGCGTCCGCGTACGCTGGACGAGGTCGTCGGCCAGCAGCATCTGCTCAAGCCGGGCTCGCCCCTGCGCCGCCTGGTCGGCGAGAGCGGCGGCGGGCCGGCCGGCCCCTCCTCGGTCATCCTCTGGGGCCCGCCCGGCATCGGCAAGACCACCCTCGCGTACGTGGTCAGCAAGGCGACGAACAAGCGCTTCGTGGAGCTCTCCGCGATCACCGCGGGCGTCAAGGAAGTCCGCGCCGTGATCGAAGGCGCCCGCCGCGCCACCGGGGGCTACGGCAAGGAGACCGTCCTCTTCCTGGACGAGATCCACCGCTTCTCCAAGGCCCAGCAGGACTCCCTGCTGCCCGCCGTCGAGAACCGCTGGGTCACCCTGATCGCCGCGACCACGGAGAACCCGTACTTCTCCGTCATCTCGCCGCTCCTCTCGCGTTCGCTGCTCCTCACGCTGGAGCCCCTGACCGACGACGACCTGCGCGGTCTGCTGCGCCGCGCCCTCACCGACGAGCGCGGACTGGGCGGCGCGGTGACCCTCCCGGAGGAAGCCGAGGAGCACCTGCTGCGCATCGCCGGGGGTGACGCCCGCCGCGCGCTGACCGCCCTGGAGGCCGCCGCCGGGGCCGCGCTGTCCAAGCAGGAGGAGGAGATCACGCTCCTCACCCTGGAGGAGACGGTCGACCGGGCGGCCGTGAAGTACGACCGGGACGGCGACCAGCACTACGACGTGGCCAGCGCTCTGATCAAGTCCATCCGGGGCTCCGACGTGGACGCGGCCCTGCACTACCTGGCCCGCATGATCGAGGCGGGGGAGGACCCGAGGTTCATCGCCCGGCGGCTGATGATCTCGGCCAGCGAGGACATCGGCCTCGCCGACCCGACGGCGCTGCCCACCGCGGTCGCGGCCGCCCAGGCGGTGGCCCTGATCGGTTTCCCCGAGGCGGCGCTCACCCTCAGCCACGCCACCATCGCCCTGGCGCTGGCCCCCAAGTCCAACGCGGCGACGCTGGCGATCTCCGCCGCCCGCGAGGACATCCGCAAGGGGCTGGCGGGCCCGGTCCCGGCCCATCTCCGCGACGGCCACTACAAGGGCGCGGCCAAGCTGGGCCACGCCCAGGGCTACGTCTACCCGCACGACGTGCCCGGCGGCATCGCCGCCCAGCAGTACGCGCCGGACGCGGTGAGCGACAAGCAGTACTACCGCCCCACCCGCTACGGCGCCGAGGCGCGGTACGCGGACGTGGTGGACCGGGTCAGGGAGCGGCTGGGCCGGACGGACGGCGAGGGCGGGACGGGCACCACGGCCTGAGTCCCGAGCGTGTGCTCCTCAGCGGGCGGCGGCCGCGAAGAGCGTGTGCATCGCGTGGCTGAGCTCCACCACGTCCCGCACCGGCCGGGGGAACTCGAAGCGCGCGTCGAAGCAGTTGCCGCCCCGCTCGCGGAAGCGCACCCGCAGCCCGAGCCGGTCCAGGGCCAGCGGCACCACGTCCGGCCGGTGCTCGGCGCAGGTGCGCCCGGCCCGCTCGCCGAGCAGTTCGCACAGCGACGCCAGTTCCTCGCCGTGTGCCGCGTACAGATGCTGGAGCAGGTCCGCCTCGTGCGCGGCGAGCGGGTCGGGGGCGGCGTCGCGGAAGCTGTCGGCGTCCACGCCCTCCACGCCCCACAGGTCGTCGATGTGCGCCTCGTCCGTCTCCAGGCACAGCATCGTCCGCCCGGGGCCCGCCATCCCGGGAACGGCGGTCAGCCGGCCGCTGACGCGGGCCCGGCCCCGGATGCGGTGGGGTACCGAGACCGGAGCGACGTCCGTGATCTCCAGCACGGCCGGCAGCCCGTCGTCCCGGGCGTGCGCCGCGGCCCGTACGGCCGGGGAGTCCGCGGGGAATTCCAGGAACAGGTCGCCGTCCGGGCCCACGCCCCGGGACAGCGGCATGAGCTGGTCCGAGCCCGCCGCTTCGAGCCCGGGAACGAGCAGTACCGCGGAGCAGGTACTCTGTACGAGAGTTCGTGTGCGCTCGGCTGCTGACGGCATCCGTGTGATTTCAAGCCCGCTGGGACGCGGCTGACCACGATCTGATCGGTCCTCCGTCATCTCGACGCCCTCAGGCGCGTCGATGCTGTCTGTGCTGTCCGTGACGTGTGTGGTGTTCCCAGGGCGAGACATGCGATCTCCTTGAGTAAGGTGAGCCTAACCTAACCTACAACGGAGGTCTGGAGAACGTGCCTAATCAGTCGCGTCCCAAGGTCAAGAAGAGCCGCGCGCTCGGCATCGCGCTGACGCCGAAGGCGGTCAAGTACTTCGAGGCCCGCCCCTACCCGCCGGGCGAGCACGGCCGCGGCCGCAAGCAGAACTCGGACTACAAGGTCCGTCTGCTCGAGAAGCAGCGTCTGCGCGCGCAGTACGACATCAGCGAGCGCCAGATGGCGCGTGCCTACGACCGCGCCAAGAAGGCCGAGGGCAAGACGGGTGAGGCGCTGGTCGTCGAGCTCGAGCGCCGTCTCGACGCGCTGGTCCTGCGTTCGGGCATCGCCCGGACCATCTACCAGGCCCGCCAGATGGTCGTCCACGGCCACATCGAGGTCAACGGTGGCAAGGTCGACAAGCCGTCGTTCCGCGTCCGCCCGGACGACGTCGTCCAGGTCCGCGAGCGCAGCCGCTCCAAGGTCCCCTTCCAGGTGGCCCGCGAGGGTGGTTACGACACCGACGGTGAGACCCCGCGCTACCTCCAGGTGAACCTGAAGGCCCTGGCCTTCCGCCTTGACCGGGACCCGAACCGCAAGGAAATCCCCGTGATCTGCGACGAGCAGCTCGTCGTCGAGTACTACGCCCGCTGATCCAGGCGTAGCCGCTCGTCACCGGCGCTCAGGCCCGCCCCTTCCCGTTCCCCGGGGAGGCGGCGGGCTTTCGCGTTCTCCCGCGCCAGGAGCGCCCGGGCCACCGCCGCGTCCGGTGTCAGCTCCCCGCCCGCCCCGAGCGCCTTTGCGTAGCGCGTCCCGCCCAGTTCCCGCAGCGCCAGCTCCTCGCAGCGGGCCCTCGGCGCCCCGTAGTACGCCGAGCCGAACAGCGGCAGGCCGACCGAGGGCCAGATCCGGTCGGCGGCCCCCTGGAGCAGCGCCGCCTCGGCCGCGTCCCCCTCGGTGACCGTGACCAGGGCCAGCAGTTCGAGGACGAGGACCGTGCCGAGCAGGTCGTGGAACCCGTGGCTGATCGCCAGTGATTCCAGGAGCAGCCGCCGGGCCCCTCCCGGGTCGCCCCGTTCCAGGGCGGCGTAGGCCAGGACGTACAGCGCGTAGCTCAGGGCCCACCGCTCGCCGTGGTCCTCGCAGATGTCCCGGACCTCCTCGCAGATCGCGACGGCCTGATCCGCGTCCCCCAGGAAGCCGGTGGCCATGGCCAGTTCGACCTGGGCCATCAGGACGTTGCTGTTCAGCTCGCCCAACTCCCGGTAGCGGCGGAGCGCGTCGTCCAGGAGACCCCGGGCCCGCTCCATGTCGTCGGTGACCAGGGCCAGGCAGCCGGTGCGGTGGACGGCGTACGCGGCGGCGGTGGCGTCGTCCGCGGCCTCGGCCTCCTCCCGGCACTCGGTGAGCGCGGAGATCGCCCCGACCGGGTCCCCCTGGAGGACCGCGACGTACCCCAGCACCCACAGGGCCTTCAGCCGCGAGGAGTCGTACGGGGTCTCCTCCTCCAGTACGTGCTCCAGCCAGTGCCGGCCCTCCGAAAGGCGCCCGCAGCCGACCCACAGGAACCACAGCGTGCCCGCCAGATACTGCGCCAGATGCGCCTCCTGCGGGGTCTCCAGCGAGCACTCCATGGCCCGGCGCAGATTCGGCAGCTCGCTCTCGGCCCGGGCCGCCACCTCGGCCTGCCGCGGGCTGAACCAGTCCAGCTCGCACCAGGTCGCCAGCCCCAGGAACCAGTCGCGGTGCCGCCGGCGCAGCCGGTCGGTGTCCCCGGTGGCGGCCAGCCACTCGGCGCCGTACTCGCGCACGGTGTCCAGCATCCGGTAGCGGGTGCCGGCGGGGGAGTCCTCGCGCAGCACCACGGACTGGGCCAGCAGCCCGGACAGCACGTCGAGCACCGAGTCGGCGGGCAGGTCGGGCCCGCTGCAGATGTACTCGACGGCCTCCAGGTCGAACTGCCCGGCGAAGACCGAGAGCCGGGCCCACAGCAGCCGCTGCGGAGGGGCGCACAGCTCATGGCTCCAGCCGATGGCCGTGCGCAGCGTCTGGTGCCGCTCCAGCGCGCCCCGGCTGCCCCCGGTCAGCAGCCGGAAGCGGTCGTCCAGCCGTTGCAGGACCTGCTCGGTCGACAGGGCCCGCAGCCGTCCCGCCGCCAGTTCGAGGGCCAGCGGGATGCCGTCGAGCCGGCGGCACAGTTCCCGGGCGTGGCCGCGGTCGTGCTCGGTCAGCCGGAAGTCGGGCCGGACCCGGGCGGCGCGCTCGGCGAACAGCCGGAGCGCGTCCTCGTCGGTCATGGTCGCGAGCGGGTGGACGGCCTCGCCCGCCAGCTCCAGCGGCAGCCGCCCCGCCGCGAGGACCCGCAGCCGCGGGGCGCGGCGCAGCAGCTCCCGTACCAGCGCGGCGCAGTCGTCCACCAGGTGTTCGAAGCCGTCGACCACCAGGAGGAGGCTGCGGTCGGCGCAGTGCTCGACGATGGCGGCCAGGGGCGGCCGGGTGGTGTGGTCGGTGAGCCCCAGGGCCTCGGCCACGGCGTGTTCCAGCAGCCCGGAGTCGTGGACGGCGGACAGCTCCACCAGCCACACCCCGTCGCAGTACCGTTTCTCCAGCAGCGTCGCCGCTCTGGTGACCAGGCGGGTCTTGCCGACGCCGCCCACCCCGGTCACGGTGACGAGCCGGGACTCCTCGAGGGAGCGGGCGAGAGCGGCCAGCTCGCTCTCCCGGCCCACGAAGTCGCTCAGCTCGGCGGGCAGATTGCCCGGATGCGGATGTGCGGCGGTGTCGTCGGCGGCCGGGGTACCGGAGTCGCCGGCGGGCGGAGAAGGGCGCTGAGGGCGTCGCATGAGACACGCAGAGTACTGGCTTGAAAGCGCTCCGTACAATCTCGCCGTGAGGATCCCCGCCGCCCGCCCGGTCATGCGGTACGGGGCGCGAGCCCCGGCGCGATAGGCTCGGGGGAAGGTGACCGGCCGCCATGACGGCCCTCGCCGCAGAGCAGGAGAACAAGACAGAGACTGACGACAAGCCAGAGAGCGCGGTGCACTGTGTCCGGTGGTGAGGTGGCCGGGATCCTGGTGGCCGTCTTCTGGGCGATCCTGGTTTCGTTCCTCGCCGTCGTGCTGGTGAGGCTCGCCCAGACGCTCAGGGCGACCACCAGACTCGTGGCGGACGTGACCGAACAGGCCGTCCCCCTGCTCGCGGACGCCTCCGCGACCGTGCGCGCCGCGCAGACCCAGCTCGACAAGGTCGACGCCATCGCGACGGACGTGCAGGAAGTCACCTCCAACGCCTCCGCGCTCTCCACCACGGTCGCCTCCGCCTTCGGCGGGCCGCTGGTCAAGGTCGCCGCGTTCGGCTACGGGGTCCGGCAGGCCATCGGCCGCCGGTCCGCCCCCGAACCGGAGGCACGGACCCGGCGCTCGGTGATCGTCGGCCGGACCGTCCCCTCCGCGCGCGGCAGGAAGCGCGGCGGCCGAAATTCCCGCGGATCTAAGGACTGACGCAGCGATGTTCCGCCGTACGTTCTGGTTCACCGCCGGCGCAGCCGCCGGGGTGTGGGCCACCACCAAGGTCAATCGGAAGATCAAGCAGCTGACCCCGGAAAGCCTCGCGGCGCAGGCCGCCGACAAGGCGATCGTGGCCGGTCACAAGCTCAAGGACTTCGCGCTGGACGTCCGCGAGGGCATGGTCAGGCGCGAGGCCGAACTCGGCGAGGCGCTGGGTCTCGAAGCGGCGGACCCGCGCGAGCTGCCGCCGGCCCGCCGCCCGGCCGTCGAGGCGGCCGACGCGGACCCCCGCCCGGCCCCCGCCACGTACCGCAAGCTCCCCTACCACTCGTACAACCGGAATGAGGACCACTGATGGAGTCGGCAGAAATTCGTCGCCGCTGGCTGAGCTTCTACGAGGAGCGCGGTCACACCGTTGTCCCTTCGGCGTCGCTCATCGCGGACGACCCGACTCTGCTGCTGGTCCCCGCCGGCATGGTGCCGTTCAAGCCCTACTTCCTCGGTGAGGTCAAGCCGCCCGCGCCGCGCGTCACCAGCGTGCAGAAGTGCGTGCGTACGCCGGACATCGAGGAGGTCGGCAAGACCACCCGGCACGGCACCTTCTTCCAGATGTGCGGCAACTTCTCGTTCGGCGACTACTTCAAGGAAGGCGCCATCGCGTACGCCTGGGAGCTGCTGACAAGCTCCGTGGCGGACGGCGGCTTCGGGCTCGACCCCGAGCGCCTGTGGATCACGGTCTACCTGGACGACGACGAGGCCGAGGCCATCTGGCGCGACAAGATCGGCGTCCCGGCCGAGCGCATCCAGCGCCTGGGCAAGAAGGACAACTTCTGGTCCATGGGCGTCCCCGGCCCGTGCGGCCCGTGCTCCGAGATCAACTACGACCGCGGCCCCGAGTTCGGCGTCGAGGGCGGCCCGGCCGTCAACGACGAGCGGTACGTGGAGATCTGGAACCTGGTCTTCATGCAGTACGAGCGCGGCGCCGGCGAGGGCAAGGACGACTTCCCGATCCTCGGTGACCTGCCCTCCAAGAACATCGACACCGGTCTCGGCCTCGAACGCCTCGCGATGATCCTGCAGGGCGTGCAGAACATGTACGAGACCGACACGCTGCGCGTCGTCATGGACCGCGCCACCGAGCTGACCGGTGTGCGTTACGGCGCGGCCGACGCCACCGACGTCTCGCTGCGCGTGGTCGCCGACCACATCCGCACCTCCGTCATGCTCATCGGCGACGGCGTGACCCCCGGCAACGAGGGCCGCGGCTACGTCCTGCGCCGCATCATGCGCCGGGCGATCCGCAACATGCGCCTGATGGGCGCCACCGGCTCCGTCGTCCGCGAGCTGGTCGACGTCGTGGTCAACACGATGGGGCAGCAGTACCCGGAGCTGATCACCGACCGCAAGCGCATCGAGACCGTCGCGCTCGCGGAGGAGGCCGCCTTCCTCAAGGCCCTGAAGGGCGGCACCAACATCCTGGAGACCGCCGTCACCGAGACCAAGGCCGCGGGCGGCACGGTCCTCGCCGGCGACAAGGCGTTCCTGCTCCACGACACCTGGGGCTTCCCGATCGACCTGACCCTGGAGATGGCCGCCGAGCAGGGGCTCTCCGTGGACGAGGACGGCTTCCGCCGCCTCATGCAGGAGCAGCGGGCCAAGGCCAAGGCGGACGCCAAGGCCAAGAAGACCGGCCACGCCGACCTGTCCGCCTACCGCGAGGTCGCCGACAACTCCGGCGTCACCGAGTTCACCGGCTACACCATGACCGAGGGCGAGTCGACGATCGTCGGCCTCCTCGTGGACGGTGTCCCCTCGCCCGCCGCCACCGAGGGCGACGAGGTCGAGGTCGTCCTCGACCGCACCCCGTTCTACGCCGAGGGCGGCGGTCAGCTCGCCGACCAGGGCCGCATCCGGCTCGACAGCGGCGCCGTCATCGTGGTCCGCGACGTCCAGCAGCCGGTCCCGGGCGTCTCCGTGCACAAGGGCTCCGTCCAGGTCGGCGAGGTCACGGTCGGCGCGTCCGCGTACGCGGCCATCGACTCCACCCGCCGCCGCGCCATCGCCCGCGCCCACAGCGCCACGCACCTCACGCACCAGGCGCTGCGCGACGCGCTCGGCCCGACGGCCGCCCAGGCCGGTTCGGAGAACTCCCCGGGCCGCTTCCGCTTCGACTTCGGTTCGCCCGCCGCCGTGCCCGGCACGGTCCTCACCGACGTCGAGCAGAAGATCAACGAGGTCCTGGCCCGCGAGCTCGACGTGCAGGCCGAGGTCATGTCGATCGACGAGGCGAAGAAGCAGGGCGCCATCGCCGAGTTCGGCGAGAAGTACGGCGAGCGGGTCCGGGTCGTCACCATCGGGGACTTCTCCAAGGAGCTCTGCGGCGGTACGCACGTCCACAACACCGCGCAGCTCGGTCTGGTCAAGCTGCTCGGTGAGTCGTCCATCGGGTCCGGCGTGCGCCGCATCGAGGCCCTGGTCGGCGTCGACGCGTACAACTTCCTGGCCAGGGAGCACACGGTCGTGGCCCAGCTCCAGGAGCTGGTCAAGGGCCGCTCCGAGGAGCTGCCGGAGAAGATCGCGGGCATGCTCGGCAAGCTGAAGGACGCCGAGAAGGAGATCGAGAAGTTCCGTGCGGAGAAGGTCCTCGCGGCCGCCGCCGGTCTCGTGGACTCCGCGATCGACGTCCGGGGCGTCGCCCTGGTCACCGGCCAGGTCCCGGACGGCACCTCCGCCGACGACCTGCGCAAGCTCGTCCTCGACGTGCGCGGCCGTATCCAGGGCGGCCGCCCGGCCGTCGTCGCGCTGTTCACGACGGCCAACGGGCGCCCGCTGACCGTCATCGCGACCAATGAGGCGGCCCGCGAGCGCGGACTCAAGGCCGGCGCCCTCGTCCGCGCCGCCGCCAAGACCCTCGGCGGCGGGGGCGGCGGCAAGCCGGACGTCGCCCAGGGCGGCGGCCAGAACCCGGAGGCGATCGGCGCCGCCGTCGCCGCCGTCGAACGCCTCGTCACCGAGACGGCGTGACGCCGCACATGACGCAGATGCGCCGCGGTCGCCGGCTGGCGATCGACGTCGGGGACGCCCGGATCGGGGTCGCCTCGTGCGACCCCGACGGGATCCTCGCGACGCCGGTGGAGACCGTGCCGGGACGCGATGTCCCGGCCGCCCACCGGCGGCTGGGACAGCTCGTCGCGGAGTACGAGCCGATCGAGGTCGTCGTCGGGCTGCCGCGCTCCCTGGGCGGCGGCGAGGGCCCGGCCGCCGCCAAGGTCCGCGCCTTCGCCGACGTGCTCGCCCGAGCGGTCGCACCCATTCCGGTGCGGTTGATCGACGAGAGGATGACCACAGTAACGGCGAGTCAGGGGCTCCGTGCCTCGGGCGTGAAGTCCAAAAAGGGCCGTTCCGTCATCGACCAGGCTGCCGCTGTGGTGATCCTGCAGAACGCTCTGGAGTCGGAGCGCGCTTCGGGCAATCCGCCGGGCGAGGCCGTCGAAGTAGTGGTCTGATCGCAATACGGTAACGTTCCGCGCGATGCGGCGGTGTTCGAACAAGCACCGCACAGCAAAGAGACGGAACATCGTCTCGCGGCTCAAGGGGATCGATGACTGAGTATGGCCGGGGCCCCGGCTCCGAACCGTGGCATCCCGAGGACCCCTTGTACGGGGACCAGGGGTGGGGCGGCCAGCAGCCTGCCCACGGCCAGGCCCAGTACGACGGCCAGAACCAGTACGACGGCACCCACCAGTACGGCGCCCAGCAGCAGTACCCGCAGGGCCAGCACGACCCGTACCAGCAGCAGCCGCAGGACCCGTACGCCACGCAGCAGCACCAGCAGCCGGGCCCCTACGCCGCGCAGCAGCAGGACCCGTACGCCCAGCAGCAGTACCAGCAGCAGTACCAGCAGCAGGCGTACGGGAACCAGCACCCGCAGGACCCGTACGGTCAGCAGCCCCAGCAGCCGCAGCCCGGCTACGACACCGGCTGGGACACGGGCCAGCAGGCGGTGCCGCCGTACGACGGCCAGCCCGCCGCCACGTACGGCTACGGCGAGACGAACGACTACTACGGCACCCCTGAGGCGTACCCGCCCCCGCAGCCCCCGGGCCGCCGCGAGGCCGCACCGGCCCCGGCCCCGGAGCAGACCCCGGACTGGGACCCGGCGGAGCCGCCGGAGGAGACCCACCCCTTCTTCACGGGCGTGGACGAGAAGAAGGACGGCCGCAAGGCCCCCCGGGACGACGACTACGACGACGATGACGACGACCGCGACACCCGCGACGGGGGCGGCGAGCGTCGGGGCAAGGGCAAGAAGAAGAAGGGCCGCAGCGGCTGCGCGTGCCTGGTCGTCTCCCTCGTCCTGGTCGCCGGCGTCGGCGGCGCGGGCTACTTCGGCTACTCCTTCTACCAGGACCGCTTCGGCCCCGCCCCGGACTACTCGGGCAGCGGCTCCGGCTCGGTCGAGGTGGAGATCCCGAAGGGCGCGTACGGGTACGACATCGGCAACATCCTGAAGAAGGCCGGCGTCGTGAAGAGCGTCGACGCCTTCGTCTCGGCGCAGAACGAGAACCCGAAGGGGAAGGGGATCCAGGCGGGGGTCTACCTCCTCCATTCGCAGATGTCGGCGGCCGAGGCCGTGAAGATGATGGTGGACCCGAAGAGCCAGAATCTTCTGATCATCCCGGAGGGCACGCCGAACCGGCTGGTGTACGCCTCGATCGACACGAAGCTGGGCGTCGCCAAGGGAACGACCGCCAAGGTGGCCAAGAAGGAGTCGGGCAGCCTCGGCCTGCCGGACTGGGCGAAGAACCACAAGGACGTCATCGACCCCCTGGAGGGGTTCCTCTACCCGGCCGCCTACCCGGTCACCAAGGGCATGAAGCCGGAGACCGTCCTCAAGTCGATGGTGTCCCGCGCCAACGAGGAGTACGAGAAGGCGGACCTGGCGGAGAACGCCAAGAAACTGAAGCTCGAGAGCCCCTGGCAGCTGATCACCGTCGCCAGCCTCGTCCAGGCCGAGGGCAAGTACAAGCACGACTTCGACAAGGTCGCGCGGGTCGTCTACAACCGGCTCAAGCCCAACAACGTCGAGACCAACGGGCTGCTCGACTTCGACTCCACCGTGAACTACGCGAAGAAGTCGAGCACGCTCGACATCGGGGCCGTCTCGGATCTCCGGGAATTCAAGCACCCGTATAACACGTACTACATCCACGGTCTGCCGCCGGGCCCCATCAACAACCCCGGCGACGCGGCCCTGCAGTCCGCCATAAAGCCCACCCCCGGCCCCTGGTACTACTTCGTTTCGGTGACGGAGGACAAGACGGTCTTCGCCGTGACCAACGAGGAGCACGAGCGGAACCGCGAGAAGTACAAGAAGGAGCAGTCGGGCCAGTGAGCACCCACCACCGGGCAGCCGTCCTCGGCTCGCCCATCGCCCACTCGCTCTCCCCGGTGCTGCACCGGGCCGCGTACGCCGAACTCGGCCTCGACGACTGGTCGTACGGCCGGTTCGAGGTCGACGAGCAGGCGCTGCCGGGATTCATCGAGGGGCTGGACGGGAGCTGGGCCGGACTCTCGCTCACCATGCCGCTGAAGCGGGCGGTCATCCCGCTGCTCGACGGGATCACCGGCACCGCCGCCTCCGTCGAGGCCGTGAACACCGTGGTCTTCGGTGAGGACGGCCGCCGCACCGGTGACAACACCGACATCCCCGGCATGGTCGCGGCCCTGCGCGAACGCGGCGTCGAGAAGGTGGAGTCCGCCGCGATCCTCGGCGCCGGCGCCACCGCGTCCTCCGCCCTGGCGGCGCTGTCCGGCATCTGCGCCGGGCCCGTCACCGCGTACGTCCGCAGCGCGGCCCGCGCCGACGAGATGCGCGGCTGGGGCGAACGGCTCGGCGTCGACATCCGCGTCGCCGACTGGGCGGAGGCCGACCGGGCGCTGACCGCGCCCCTCGTCATCGCCACCACCCCCGCCGGCGCGGCCGACGCGCTGGCCGGGTCCGTGCCGGAGCGGCCCGGCACACTGTTCGACGTGCTGTACGAGCCGTGGCCGACCCGGCTCGCCTCCGCCTGGGCGGGCCGCGGCGGCGCAGTCGTCGGAGGTCTCGACCTCCTCGTGCACCAGGCGGTCCTCCAGGTCGAGCAGATGACGGGCCGCTCGCCCGCCCCGCTCGCCGCCATGCGCAAGGCGGGCGAAGAGGCGCTGGCCGCCCGCTGACGCCCGCCCGGCCCCGCCCGAGCCGTCCGTCTGCTGGACCGACGGCGGGGCGGGGGCCCCGGTCGTGGGAGGATCGGAGGCGGCGGGCCAGGGCCGCGCACCCGGTCGCGCCGCTGGATTTCAGGCGCGAGCATGAGGAGCACCGTTGAGCAGGTTGCGCTGGCTGACCGCGGGGGAGTCGCACGGCCCCGCACTGGTGGCGACGCTGGAGGGCCTTCCCGCCGGCGTCCCGGTCACCACGGAGATGGTGGCGGACGCGCTCGCCCGGCGGCGGCTCGGTTACGGCCGCGGTGCGCGGATGAAGTTCGAGCGGGACGAGGTCACTTTCCTCGGCGGTGTCCGGCACGGCCTCACCATGGGCTCCCCGGTCGCCGTGATGGTGGGCAACACCGAGTGGCCCAAGTGGGAGCAGGTCATGTCGGCCGACCCGGTCGACCCCCAGGTGCTGGCCGAGCAGGCCCGTAACGCCCCGCTGACCCGGCCCCGCCCCGGCCACGCCGACCTGGCCGGCATGCAGAAGTACGGCTTCGACGAGGCCCGGCCGGTCCTGGAGCGCGCGAGCGCCCGGGAGACCGCCGCCCGCGTCGCCCTCGGTGCCGTTGCCCGGTCCTACCTCAAGGAGACCGCGGGCATCGAGATCGTCAGCCATGTCGTGGAGCTGGCCGCCGCCAAGGCGCCGTACGGGGTCTACCCGGTCCCCTCCGACGTGGAGCGGCTCGACGCCGACCCGGTGCGCTGCCTCGACGCCGACGCGAGCAAGGCGATGGTCGCCGAGATCGACCAGGCCCACAAGGACGGCGACACCCTCGGCGGCGTCGTCGAGGTGCTGGCGTACGGCGTGCCCGTCGGCCTCGGCTCGCACGTGCACTGGGACCGCCGGCTCGACGCCCGCCTCGCCGGCGCGCTCATGGGCATCCAGGCCATCAAGGGCGTCGAGGTCGGCGACGGCTTCGACCTCGCCCGGGTGCCCGGGTCCAAGGCGCACGACGAGATCCTGGTGACCGAGGACGGCATCAAGCGCGCCTCCGGCCGGGCCGGCGGCACCGAGGGCGGACTCACCACCGGTGAGCTGCTGCGCGTCCGCGCCGCGATGAAGCCGATCGCCACCGTGCCGCGCGCGCTGGCCACCGTCGACGTGGTGACCGGCGAGCCCGCCAAGGCCCACCACCAGCGCTCCGACGTCTGCGCCGTCCCGGCCGCCGGCATCGTCGCCGAGGCGATGGTCGCCCTGGTCCTGGCCGACGCCGTGGCGGAGAAGTTCGGCGGCGACAGCGTCACCGAGACCAGCCGCAATGTGCGGTCGTACCTCGACCACCTCCAGATCCGATGACCGGACCCCTGGTCGTCCTGGTCGGCCCCATGGGCGTCGGCAAGTCCACGGTCGGCGAACTGCTCGCCGGCCGGCTGGGCACCGGCTACCGGGACACCGACGCGGACGTCGTCGCCACGGCCGGGAAGCCCATCGCGGAGATCTTCTTCGACGAGGGCGAGGACCACTTCCGCGCGCTGGAGCGGGACGCCGTCCGCGCCGCCGTCGCCGAGCACACCGGCGTCCTGTCGCTCGGCGGCGGGGCCGTCCTGGACGAGTCGACCCGCGCGCTGCTCGCCGGCCGCCCGGTCGTCTACCTCTCGATGGACGTGGACGAGGCGGTCAAGCGGGTCGGGCTCAACACCGCCCGCCCGCTGCTCGCGGTCAACCCGCGCCGGCAGTGGCGCGAGCTGATGGAGGCCCGCAGGCACCTCTACACCGAGGTCGCCCGCACGGTCGTCGCCACCGACGAGCGCACACCCGAAGAGGTCGCCCAGGCGGTCCTCGACGCACTGGAGCTGCCGGACGGGGCCCCGTCCGGCCGGGAGAACACACCATGACCCAGCAGGCACCCACCCGCGTCCGCATCGCCGGCAGCGCGGGCACCGACCCCTACGAGGTACTGATCGGCCGGCAGCTCCTCGGTGAGCTGCCCGGGCTCATCGGTGAGCGGGCCAAGCGCGTCGCGGTCCTCCACCCCGAGGCGCTCGCCGAGACCGGCGAGGCGGTCCGCCAGGACCTCGCCGGCCAGGGCTACGAGGCGATCGCGATCCAGCTGCCCAACGCCGAGGAGGCCAAGACCGTCGAGGTCGCCGCCTACTGCTGGAAGGCGCTCGGCCAGACCGGCTTCACCCGCACCGACGTCATCGTCGGCGTCGGCGGCGGCGCCACCACCGACGTGGCGGGCTTCGTCGCGGCGTCCTGGCTGCGCGGAGTGCGCTGGATCGCCGTGCCGACGACCGTGCTCGGCATGGTCGACGCGGCCGTCGGCGGCAAGACGGGCATCAACACCGCCGAGGGCAAGAACCTCGTCGGCGCCTTCCACCCGCCGGCCGGGGTCCTCTGCGACCTGGCCGCCCTGGACTCGCTGCCCGTCCACGACTACGTCTCCGGCATGGCCGAGATCATCAAGGCGGGCTTCATCGCCGACCCGGTGATCCTCGACCTGATCGAACAGGACCCGCAGGCCGCCCGTACGCCCACCGGACCGCACACCGCGGAGCTCATCGAGCGCTCCATCCGGGTCAAGGCCGACGTCGTCTCCAGCGACCTCAAGGAGTCCGGACTCCGCGAGATCCTGAACTACGGCCACACCCTGGGCCACGCGATCGAGAAGAACGAGCGCTACAAGTGGCGCCACGGTGCCGCCGTCTCCGTCGGCATGGTCTTCGCCGCCGAACTGGGCCGGCTGGCCGGCCGCCTGGACGACGCCACCGCCGACCGGCACCGCGCGATCCTGGAGTCCGTCGGGCTGCCGCTCACCTACCGGGGCGACCAGTGGCCGAAGCTGCTGGAGAACATGAAGGTCGACAAGAAGTCGCGCGGCGACCTGCTGCGCTTCATCGTCCTGGACGGCCTCGGCAAGCCCGCCGTCCTGGAGGGTCCCGACCCGGCAGTCCTGCTCGCCGCCTACGGGGAGGTCTCGGCATGACCCGCCGGGTCCTCGTGCTCAACGGCCCCAACCTCGGCCGGCTCGGCTCCCGCGAGCCCGACGTCTACGGCGCCACGTCGTACGCCGGGCTCGTGGAGGCGTGCCGCACCCTCGGCAAGGAGCTCGGTCTCGACCCCGACGTGCGCGAGACCAACGACGAGGGCGAGCTGATCCGCTGGCTCCACGAGGCCGCCGACGGATCGATTCCGGTCGTCATCAACCCGGGTGCGTTCACGCACTACTCGTACGGGATGCGGGACGCGGCCGCCCAGCGCACCGCCCCGCTGATCGAGGTCCACATCTCGAACCCGTACGCACGGGAGGAATTCCGCCACACCTCGGTGATCGCCCCGGTCGCGACCGGGACCGTGGCCGGATTCGGCATCGGCTCCTACCGGCTCGCGCTGCGCGCCCTGGCGGACGAACTCGCGGACTGAGCCGGGCGCGTGCGGGCTCGCGGGCACCCGGGGTGTCCCGCCCGGCCGGGGCCGCGACGCCCGGTACCTCCCCCGCTCTCCACTCCGTTCGAGCGGGGGAGACCGCACCGAGGACGCTCCGGCGACCTCGCTCGCAGCGCACCGGACGCCGCGGCCCGGTCCGGCCCCGACCGGCAGGGCACTTCAGACCCTCCCCGGCCGTTGTCCGTCCGGCGGCCGGGGAAGGTACGGTTGCCGTTGCACCAGCGCCAGTTGCCTGTACGAGACGGAGTTGCACCGGATGCAGCACGCAGTGGGGGCCCCGCTGCCTCCGCCCCGGGGTCCCGGAAACGGTCCCGCCGGCTGGCCGCACCAGGCCCAGCACCCCGGCCCGCCGCACCAGCCCCCGGCCGGCCCGCCCGCCGGGCACCCCGGCCCGCCGCCCGCGGGCCCGCCCGTGCCGCAGAGCCACGGCTGGAGCGGACCGGCACCGCAGCAGGCCCCGGCCACCCGCGAGACCACCGGGCACATCCAGCTGCCGCCCGGCAGACCCGTACCGCTGCCCGCGCCGCCCGCAGAGCCCGGCACGGGCAACGCGACGCTCGCGGTGCTCCTCATCGGCCCGGCGGGCGCCGGGAAGACCACCGTGGCCCGGCTCTGGGCGGCCCGGCGCCGGGTGCCCACCGCTCACGTCAGCCTGGACGACGTCCGGGAGTGGGTCTGCTCCGGCTTCGCCGACCCGCAGGCCGGGTGGAACGACCAGTCGGAGGCCCAGTACCGGCTGGCCCGCCGCACCTGCGGCTTCGCCGCCCGCAACTTCCTGGCCAACGGGATCTCCTGCATCCTGGACGACGCGGTCTTCCCCGACCGGCCGGTCGTCGGCCTCGGCGGCTGGAAGCGGCACGTCGGCCCCGGGCTCCTGCCCGTCGTGCTGCTGCCCGGCCTGGAGATCGTCCTGGAGCGCAACGCCGAGCGCAGCGGCAACCGCCGCCTCTCCGACGAGGAGGTCGCCCGTATCCACGGCCGGATGGCCGGCTGGTACGGTTCCGGGCTCCCGATCATCGACAACTCGACCTACGACGTGGAGACCACCGCCCGGGTCCTGGACGACATACTCGCCCGCTCCCTGGCCAGCCCTCCTTCCTGGTGAGGCGGCGGCGCCCGCCCTGCCCACGGGCGCCCGTCCCCCCGGTCGGATGCGCCCGCCGCGCGGGCTCGGCGCCGCGCTCGTACGCTCGACGCATGTCAGAGGTGTACGCCGTCCGACGCGGGCTGCTCCGCGACCGGTGCGCCGCAGTCGGATCCGCGGCCGCCCTGGTCTCCCGCCCCGCCAACGTCCGCTACCTGGCCGGGGGCGCGCCCCCGGGTGCCGTGCTGCTGCTGGGCCCCGGCGAGGACGTCCTGCTCTGCCCCCGCCCGCCGACCGGTGATCCGGCCGACGGACGCACCGACGAGCACCTGCGGGTCGACCTGCTGCCGGTGGCCGGCGGGGACCCCGTGGTCGCCGCCGCAGACGTGGCCGCCGGGGCCGGCGCGGAGTCGCTGGCCGTCGAGGAGCACGACCTGACGGTCGCCCGGCACCGGGCCATGGCCTCGGTCGCCCCCAAGCTGCGGCTGGCCGACCTGGGCGCGACGGTCGAGCAGTTGCGCATCGTCAAGGACGAGGAGGAGATCGGCTGCCTGCGGATCGCGGCCGAGATCACCGACCAGGCGCTGGGCGAACTCCTCGAATCGATCCTCGTCGGCCGCACCGAACGTCACCTGGCGCTGGAGCTGGAGCGCCGGCTGGTGGACCACGGTGCCGACGGTCCCGCCTTCGCGACCTCCGTCGCCACCGGTCCCCACTCCGGCCGGGGCCGCCACCGGCCCTCGGACCGGCGGGTGGAGGAGGGAGATTTCCTCTCGGTCTGCCTGGGCGCCAACTACCGGGGCTACCGCTGCGAGATCGGCCGGACCTTCGTCATCGGAACGGCGCCCGCCGACTGGCAGATCGAGCTGTACGAGCTGGTTTTCGCCGCTCAGCGGGCCGGCCGCGAGGCCCTGCTGCCCGGCGCCGAGTACCGCGACGTGGACCGGGCCGCCCGCCATCTCCTGGACTCCGCGGGCCACGGCGAGGGCCTGGCGCCCTTCACGGGCCACGGGGTGGGGCTCGAAATCGACGAGGACCCGCAGCTGGCACCCGCGGCCATGGGTAAACTGGACGCTTGTGTGCCGGTCACCGTCGAACCGGGGGTCCACCTCCCGGGCCGGGGCGGGGTCCGGATCGATGACACGCTCGTCGTGCGCCCCGAGGCGGACGGCGGACCCGAGCTACTCACCATTACGACCAAGGAGCTGCTCGCGCTCTAGCGCGCGTTTCTCGGTCGTTCCACCAGCTTCAGCCCAGGAGATTCCGCAACCGTGGCTTCCACGAACGACCTCAAGAACGGCATGGTGCTCAAGCTCGACGGGGGCCAGCTCTG
Organism: Streptomyces sp. DT224; assembly: GCF_049844595.1. Taxonomy (NCBI): domain Bacteria; kingdom Bacillati; phylum Actinomycetota; class Actinomycetes; order Kitasatosporales; family Streptomycetaceae; genus Streptomyces; species Streptomyces sp. DT224. Next base: position 81,760 of record NZ_JBNCLI010000014.1, on the reverse strand, counting down.
GTCCGTAGTCGAGTTCCAGCACGTCAAGCCCGGCAAGGGCCCGGCCTTCGTGCGCACCAAGCTCAAGAACGTGCTCTCCGGCAAGGTCGTCGACAAGACCTTCAACGCCGGCATCAAGGTCGAGACGGCCACGGTCGACAAGCGCGACATGCAGTTCTCGTACATGGACGGCGAGTACTTCGTCTTCATGGACATGGACACCTACGACCAGCTGATGGTCGACCGCAAGGCCGTCGGCGACGCCGCCAACTTCCTGATCGAGGGCTTCACCGCCTCCGTCGCCCAGCACGACGGCGAGGTGCTCTACGTCGAGCTGCCGGCCGCCGTCGAGCTGACCATCCAGCACACCGACCCGGGCGTCCAGGGCGACCGCTCCACCGGCGGCACCAAGCCGGCCACGCTGGAGACCGGCTACGAGATCGGTGTCCCGCTCTTCATCACCACCGGTGAGAAGATCAAGGTCGACACCCGCTCCGGCGAGTACCTCAGCCGGGTGAACAAGTAGTCGTGGCTGCTCGTAACACGGCACGCAAGCGTGCCTTCCAGATCCTCTTCGAGGCCGACCAGCGCGGCGAGTCCGTGCTGACGGTCCTCGCGGACTGGGTACGGCACTCGCGGTCCGACACCCGCCAGCCGCCGGTCACCGAGTACACGATGGAGCTCGTGGAGGGGTACGCGCCGTACGCGGAGCGCATCGACGACCTCATCGTCACCTACTCCGAGGGCTGGGACCTCGACCGCATGCCGGTCGCCGACCGGAACATCCTGCGGCTCGGCGCGTACGAGCTGATCTGGGTGGACGGGACCCCGGACGCGGTGGTCATCGACGAGGCGGTGCAGATCGCCAAGGAGTTCTCCACCGACGACTCCCCGTCCTTCGTGAACGGCCTGCTGGCCCGTTTCAAGGACCTCAAGCCGAATCTCCGCCGGGAGCAGTGACCCGGCGGCGTTTTCCGCCGACGAAGGGCCCACGGCTGATGCCGTGGGCCCTTCGGCATGTCCGCGCGTGCCTCTCGGGCGTACGGAAAAAGCCGGGTTCGGCGGGGCGTCCGTGAGGAGCCCCGCCGAACCCGGCGGCACGTTTCTCCGAGGTGCTGCTCAGCCCTCGTCGTGGGCGACGGCGCGGCGCGCGTCCGCGTCGAGCACGCCCCAGCTGATCAGCTGCTCCGTCAGCACCGAAGGCGACTGGTCGTAGATCACGGCCAGCGTGCGCAGGTCGTCCTGGCGGATCGACAGCACCTTGCCGTTGTAGTCGCCGCGCTGGCTCTGGATCGTCGCCGCGTAACGCTGGAGGGGGCCGGCCTTCTCCGGGGGCACGTGCGCCAGGCGCTCCAGCTGGAGGACCAGCTTCGGCGGCGGCTCGGCGGCACCGCCGGGCGTCGTGCCCGGCAGGAGCTCCTGGACCGGGACGCCGTAGAAGTCCGCCAGCTCGGCAAGGCGCTGCACGGTCACGGCACGGTCGCCGCGCTCGTACGAACCGACCACGACGGCCTTCCAGCGGCCCTGGGACTTCTCCTCCACGCCGTGGAGGGAGAGGCCCTGCTGGGTGCGGATGGCACGGAGCTTGGCCCCGAGCTGTTTTGCGTATTCGCTGGACATAAGGCTCCCCGGACGCTGGAACGTACGCGGCTGGGCCGCGTGGCTGGTAACTCACTGTGAGGTTACGCAGCGTTACTTGGTCGCGTCAAGCTGAGATGGTCCGTACCGGCTCTCCCCGGGGGTGGGGACGAGGTCCGGCAAGGGCCCTGGTAACGTGGATGACGCAATTTCGACGTCCTTTAAGGTCCGTCCCGTGAGGCGGAGAAGGAGGTCCGTTTCTTATGGACGCACAGCACGACGCCACCGGCAACGCGGCACGCCCCGTTCTGGAGGCTCCCGACATCGCCCGGGCTCTGACCCGCATCGCCCACGAGATCGTCGAACGTGCCAAGGGCGCCGACGACGTGGTGCTCCTCGGCATCCCGACCCGCGGGGTCTTCCTCGCCGGCCGGCTCGCCGCCAAGCTCGAGGAGATCACCGGCCGCACGATGCCGGTCGGCTCCCTCGACATCACCATGTACCGCGACGACCTGAGGCTGCGCCCCGCGCGCGCCCTCGCCCGCACCGAGATCCCCGGCGAGGGCATCGAGGGCCGCCTGGTCGTCCTGGTGGACGACGTCCTCTTCTCCGGCCGCACGATCCGCGCCGCCCTCGACGCGCTCGGCGACATCGGCCGGCCCCGCGCGGTGCAGCTGGCGGTCCTCGTCGACCGCGGCCACCGCGAACTGCCGATCCGCGCCGACTACGTCGGCAAGAACCTCCCCACGTCGCTGCGGGAGACGGTCAAGGTCCAGCTCGCCGAGGAGGACGGCCGCGACGCCGTGCTGCTCGGGGTCGAGCCGGCCGCCCCCGCGGTCGAGCGCTAGCTCCCTGCCCGTACGGCCCACCCGCCGTGCGGCGGCTTCCGCGCGCCCGCATGCCTGAAACCTCCAGCCACCCGGAGAACACCCAGATGAAGCGTCACCTCATCTCGGCCGCCGACCTCACCCGCGACGACGCCGTCCTGATCCTCGACACCGCCGAGGAGATGGCCAGGGTCGCGGACCGGCCGATCAAGAAGCTCCCGACCCTGCGCGGCCGGACCGTCGTCAACCTCTTCTTCGAGGACTCGACGCGTACCCGCATCTCCTTCGAGGCGGCGGCCAAACGGCTGTCCGCCGACGTCATCAACTTCTCCGCGAAGGGTTCGTCCGTCTCCAAGGGCGAATCCCTCAAGGACACCGCCCTCACCCTGGAGGCGATGGGCGCCGACGCCGTCGTCATCCGCCACGGCGCCTCCGGAGCCCCGTACCGGCTGGCCACCTCGGGCTGGATCGACGGTGCCGTCGTCAACGCGGGCGACGGCACCCACGAGCACCCCACCCAGGCCCTGCTGGACGCCTTCACGATGCGCCGCCGGCTCGTCGGCGCCGACGCGGGGCTCGGCAAGGACCTCGACGGCCGCCGGATCACCATCGTCGGCGACATCCTGCACAGCCGGGTCGCCCGTTCCAACGTGCACCTGCTGAACACGCTCGGCGCCCACGTCACCCTCGTCGCCCCGCCCACCCTGGTCCCGGTCGGCGTCGAGCAGTGGCCCTGCGACGTCAGCTACGGCCTGGACGAGGTGCTGCACCGGTCCGACGCTGTGATGATGCTTCGTGTGCAGCGCGAGCGGATGAACGCCGCCTACTTCCCGACCGAGCGCGAGTACTCGCGCCGCTACGGCCTGGACGGCGAGCGGATGGCGAAGATGCCCGAGCACGCCGTCGTCATGCACCCCGGTCCCATGGTCCGCGGCATGGAGATCACCGCCGAGGTCGCCGACTCCGACCGCTGCACGGTCGTCGAGCAGGTCGCCAACGGCGTCTCCATCCGCATGGCCGTGCTCTACCTGCTGCTCGGCGGCTACGAGTCAGCCACCCCCACCGCCGCCCGTACCGAGGAGAACAAGTAACCATGAGCAAGATCCTTATCCGCGGCGCGAAGGTACTCGGCGGCGACCCGCAGGACGTCCTCATCGACGGCGAGACCATCGCCGCCGTCGGCACCGGTCTCGACGCCGGCGACGCCACCGTGATCGAGGCGGCCGGCCAGGTCCTGCTGCCCGGCCTGGTGGACCTCCACACCCATCTGCGCGAGCCCGGCCGCGAGGACTCCGAGACCGTCCTCACCGGCACCAGGGCCGCCGCGGCCGGCGGCTTCACCGCCGTCCACGCCATGGCCAACACCTTCCCGGTCGCCGACACCGCCGGAGTGGTCGAGCAGGTCTGGCGCCTCGGCAAGGAGTCCGGCTACTGCGACGTCCAGCCCGTCGGCGCCGTCACCGTCGGCCTGGAGGGCAAGCAGCTCGCCGAGCTCGGCGCCATGCACGACTCCGCCGCCGGCGTGAAGGTCTTCTCCGACGACGGCAAGTGCGTGGATGACGCGGTCATCATGCGCCGCGCCCTGGAGTACGTGAAGGCGTTCGACGGCGTCGTCGCCCAGCACGCCCAGGAGCCCCGCCTCACCGAGGGCGCCCAGATGAACGAGGGCGTCGTCTCGGCCGAGCTGGGCCTCGGCGGCTGGCCCGCCGTCGCCGAGGAGTCGATCATCGCCCGCGACGTCCTGCTCGCCGCGCACGTGGGCTCCCGGGTCCACATCTGCCACCTGTCGACCGCCGGCTCCGTGGAGATCGTGCGCTGGGCCAAGTCCAAGGGGTGGAACGTCACCGCCGAGGTCACCCCGCACCACCTGCTCCTCACCGACGAGCTCGTCCGCAGCTACAACCCCGTCTACAAGGTGAACCCGCCGCTGCGCACCGAGGCCGACGTCATGGCCCTGCGCGAGGCGCTCGCCGACGGCACGATCGACTGCGTCGCCACCGACCACGCCCCGCACCCGCACGAGGACAAGGACTGCGAGTGGGCCGCGGCGGCCATGGGCATGGTGGGCCTGGAGACCGCGCTCTCCGTCGTCCAGCAGACGATGGTCGAGACCGGGCTGCTCGACTGGGCCGGCGTCGCCGACCGCATGTCGGCGCGCCCCGCGGCCATCGGACGGCTCGAAGGACACGGCCGCCCCGTCTCGGCCGGTGAGCCCGCCAACCTCACGCTGGTCGATCCGGCATACCGTGGAGAGGTGGACCCCGCGGGTTTCGCCTCCCGCAGCCGCAACACCCCGTACGAGGGGCGCGAGCTGCCCGGCCGAGTGACCCACACCTTCCTGCGGGGCCGTGCCACGGTCGTCGACGGGAAGCTCGCGTGACAACACAGACCCTGTACCAACTGGCCGCCGAGCAGAAGTCGGCTGAAGTGACCGACTGGTCCGCGCGGATCAGCTGGGTGATCGGACTCGTCGTCCTCGTCGTGTTCGTCTACTGGCTGATGCGCCAGGGCTGGAAGTGGCGCGGAAGCCTCCAGTCCGGCCTGCCCGCCCCGGCCACCGCGCCGGAAGGCTTCGCGGACGGCGAGAAGCTGCTCACCCTCTCCGGCCGCTACCACGCGTCGACCACCGCCGGGCAGTGGCTCGACCGGATCGTCGCCCACGGCCTCGGCACCCGCAGCCGCGTCGAGCTCACCCTCACCGCCGAGGGCCTCGACGTCGTACGGCCAGGCGCCGCGGACTTCTTCGTCCCGGCCGCCGACCTGCGCGGCGCCCGCACCGAAAGGGCACTGGCGGGCAAGGTCCTGCCCGAGGGCGGACTCCTCGTCATCACCTGGGCGCTCGGCGACCGGCTGATCGACTCCGGATTCCGCTCCGACCACTCGGCCGAACACCCCACCTGGGTCGACGCCGTCAACCACCTCACCAGCACTACGGAAGGCATCGCACGATGACGACCTCCACCCGGGGAGCCCAGGCTCCCGCCGTACTCGTCCTGGAGGACGGCCGCACCTTCCGCGGCCGCGCCTACGGGGCTGTGGGGGAGACCTTCGGCGAGGCGGTCTTCTCCACCGGCATGACCGGTTACCAGGAGACGCTGACCGACCCCTCGTACCACCGCCAGGTCGTCGTGATGACCGCCCCGCACGTCGGCAACACCGGCGTCAACGACGAGGACCCCGAGTCGAAGCAGATCTGGGTCTCCGGCTACGTCGTCCGCGACCCCGCCCGGACCCCCTCCAACTGGCGCTCCCGCCGCTCCCTCGACGAGGAGCTCGCCAACCAGGGCGTCGTCGGCATCAGCGGCGTCGACACCCGCGCCCTCACCCGCCATCTGCGCGAGCGCGGCGCGATGCGCGTCGGCATCTTCTCCGGCGAGGCCGTCACCGACGAGGCCACGATGCTGGCCCGCGTCCAGGAGGCCCCCGAGATGACGGGCGCCGACCTGTCCGCCGAGGTCGCCACCAAGGAGGCGTACGTCGTCCCCGCGATCGGCACCAAGAAGTTCACCGTCGCCGCGATCGACCTCGGCATCAAGGGCATGACCCCGCACCGGATGGCCGAGCGCGGCATCGAGGTGCATGTGCTGCCCGCCACCGCCACGCTGGAGGAGATCTACGCGGTCGCCCCCGACGGCGTCTTCTTCTCCAACGGCCCCGGCGACCCGTCCACCGCCGACCACCCGGTCGCCCTGATGCAGGGCGTCCTGGAGCGGCGGACCCCGCTGTTCGGCATCTGCTTCGGCAACCAGATCCTGGGCCGCGCGCTCGGCTTCGGCACGTACAAGCTGAAGTACGGCCACCGCGGCATCAACCAACCCGTGCAGGACCGCTCGACCGGCAAGGTCGAGGTCACCGCCCACAACCACGGCTTCGCCGTCGACGCCCCGCTCGACAAGGTCTCCGACACCGCCTACGGCCGCGCCGAGGTCTCCCACGTCTGCCTGAACGACCAGGTCGTCGAGGGCCTCCAGCTGCTCGACCGGCCGGCCTTCAGCGTCCAGTACCACCCCGAGGCGGCGGCCGGCCCGCACGACGCCGCGTACCTCTTCGACCGCTTCACGTCTTTGATGAACACCGTCCTGATGGAGGGCCAGCGTGCCTAAGCGCTCCGATATCCAGTCCGTCCTGGTCATCGGCTCCGGCCCGATCGTCATCGGGCAGGCCGCCGAGTTCGACTACTCCGGCACCCAGGCGTGCCGCGTGCTCAAGGCCGAGGGCCTGCGCGTCATCCTGGTGAACTCCAACCCGGCGACGATCATGACCGACCCGGAGATCGCCGACGCCACGTACGTCGAGCCGATCACCCCGGAATTCGTCGAGAAGATCATCGCCAAGGAGCGCCCCGACGCACTGCTGCCCACCCTGGGCGGCCAGACCGCGCTCAACACCGCGATCTCCATGCACGAGAACGGTGTCCTGGAGAAGTACGGCGTCGAGCTCATCGGCGCCAACGTCGAGGCCATCAACAAGGGCGAGGACCGCGACCTCTTCAAGGGCGTCGTGGAGGCCGTCAAGGAGAAGATCGGCTACGGCGAGTCCGCCCGCTCGGTCATCTGCCACTCCATGGACGACGTCCTCGCCGGCGTCGACACGCTCGGTGGCTACCCGGTCGTCGTCCGCCCCTCCTTCACCATGGGCGGCGCCGGCTCCGGCTTCGCGCACGACGAGGAGGAGCTGCGCCGCATCGCGGGCCAGGGCCTCACGCTCTCCCCGACCACCGAGGTGCTGCTCGAAGAGTCCATCCTCGGCTGGAAGGAGTACGAGCTGGAGCTGATGCGCGACCGCAACGACAACGTCGTGGTCGTCTGCTCCATCGAGAACTTCGACCCGATGGGCGTCCACACCGGTGACTCGATCACCGTCGCCCCGGCGATGACCCTCACCGACCGCGAGTACCAGCGGCTGCGCGACATCGGCATCGCGATCATCCGCGAGGTCGGCGTCGACACCGGCGGCTGCAACATCCAGTTCGCGATCGACCCCGCCGACGGCCGCGTCATCGTCATCGAGATGAACCCGCGCGTCTCCCGCTCCTCGGCGCTCGCCTCCAAGGCCACCGGCTTCCCGATCGCCAAGATCGCCGCCAAGCTGGCCGTCGGCTACACGCTGGACGAGATCCCCAACGACATCACCGAGAAGACCCCGGCCTCCTTCGAGCCGACCCTCGACTACGTCGTCGTCAAGGCCCCGCGCTTCGCCTTCGAGAAGTTCCCCTCCGCCGACTCCACCCTCACCACCACCATGAAGTCGGTGGGCGAGGCCATGGCGATCGGCCGGAACTTCACCGAGGCCCTGCAGAAGGCCCTGCGCTCCCTGGAGAAGAAGGGCTCGCAGTTCACCTTCACCGGCGACCCCGGCGACAAGGCCGAGCTGCTGGCCGAGGCGGTCCGCCCGACCGACGGCCGCATCAACACGGTCATGCAGGCGATCCGGGCCGGCGCCACCCAGGAGGAGGTCTTCGACGCCACGAAGATCGACCCCTGGTTCGTGGACCAGCTCTTCCTGATCAAGGAGATCGCCGACGAGCTGGCCGCCGCCGGCAAGCTCGGCCCCGAGCTGCTCGCCGAGGCCAAGCGGCACGGCTTCTCCGACGTCCAGATCGCGGAGATCCGCGGCCTGCGCGAGGACGTCGTCCGCGAGGTCCGCCACGCGCTCGGCATCCGCCCGGTCTACAAGACGGTCGACACCTGCGCCGCCGAGTTCGCCGCGAAGACCCCGTACTTCTACTCCTCCTACGACGAGGAGAGCGAGGTCGCGCCGCGCACCAAGCCCGCGGTGATCATCCTGGGCTCCGGCCCCAACCGCATCGGCCAGGGCATCGAGTTCGACTACTCCTGCGTCCACGCCTCCTTCGCGCTCAGCGACGCCGGCTACGAGACCGTGATGGTCAACTGCAACCCGGAGACGGTCTCCACCGACTACGACACCTCCGACCGCCTGTACTTCGAGCCCCTGACGCTGGAAGACGTGCTGGAGATCGTGCACGCCGAGTCCCTGGCGGGCCCGGTCGCGGGCGTCGTCGTCCAACTCGGCGGCCAGACCCCGCTGGGCCTGTCGCAGGCGCTCAAGGACAACGGCGTGCCCGTCGTCGGCACCTCCCCGGAGGCGATCCACGCCGCCGAGGACCGCGGCGCCTTCGGCCGCGTCCTTGCCGAGGCCGGCCTGCCCGCCCCCAAGCACGGCACCGCCACCACCTTCGCCGAGGCCAAGGAGATCGCCGACGAGATCGGCTACCCCGTCCTCGTCCGCCCCTCGTACGTGCTCGGCGGGCGCGGCATGGAGATCGTGTACGACGAGACCCGGCTCTCCGCGTACATCGCCGAGTCCACCGAGATCAGCCCCACCCGGCCGGTCCTGGTCGACCGCTTCCTCGACGACGCCATCGAGATCGACGTCGACGCCCTCTACGACGGCACCGAGCTCTACCTCGGCGGCGTCATGGAGCACATCGAGGAGGCCGGCATCCACTCCGGCGACTCCGCCTGCGCGCTGCCCCCGATCACCCTCGGCGGCCACGACGTCAAGCGGCTGCGCGCCTCCACCGAGGCCATCGCCAAGGGCGTCGGCGTCCGCGGCCTGATCAACATCCAGTTCGCGCTCTCCGGCGACATCCTCTACGTCCTGGAGGCCAACCCGCGCGCGTCGCGGACCGTGCCCTTCACCTCGAAGGCGACCGCGGTCCCGCTCGCCAAGGCCGCCGCCCGCATCTCGCTGGGCGCGACCGTGGCCGAGCTGCGCGAGGAGGGCCTGCTGCCGAAGAGCGGCGACGGCGGCACGCTGCCGCTGGACGCGCCGATCTCCGTCAAGGAGGCCGTCATGCCGTGGTCGCGCTTCCGCGACATCCACGGCCGCGGCGTCGACACCATCCTCGGCCCGGAGATGCGCTCCACCGGCGAGGTCATGGGCATCGACTCGGTCTTCGGCACCGCGTACGCCAAGTCGCAGGCCGGCGCCTACGGGCCGCTGCCCACCAAGGGACGCGCGTTCATCTCGGTGGCCAACCGCGACAAGCGCTCGATGATCTTCCCGGCCCGCGAGCTGGTCGCCCACGGCTTCGAGTTGCTGGCCACCTCCGGCACCGCCGAGGTCCTCAAGCGCAACGGCATCAACGCCACGGTCGTGCGCAAGCAGTCCGAGGGCGAGGGCCCGGACGGCGAGCCGACCATCGTCCAGCTGATCCACGAGGGCGGTGTCGACCTCATCGTCAACACCCCGTACGGGACCGGGGGCCGGCTCGACGGCTACGAGATCCGCACCGCGGCCGTCGCCCGCTCCGTGCCCTGCCTGACCACGGTCCAGGCGCTCGCCGCGGCCGTCCAGGGCATCGACGCCCTCAACAACGGAGACGTCGGCGTCCGTTCCCTCCAGGAACACGCGGAACATCTGACCGCGGCCCGCGACTAGCCCGCTCCCAGGGGGACACCGGAAACGGTGTCCCCCTCTTCATGAGGACACCGTGATGTACAAGTTCTTCTTCCAGCTGGTCTTCAAGCGCATGGACCCGGAGCAGGCCCATCACCTGGCCTTCCGCTGGATCCGCCTCGCCGCCCGCGTCCCCGTGCTGCGCACCTGCCTGGCCGCCGCCCTCGCCCCCCGCTACACGTCGCTGCGCACCGAGGCCCTGGGCCTGCGGATGCACGGCCCCTTCGGGCTCGCCGCGGGCTTCGACAAGAACGCCGTGGCGATCGACGGCATGGCGATGCTGGGCTTCGACCACGTCGAGATCGGCACCGTGACCGGCGAGGCGCAGCCCGGCAACCCGAAGAAGCGGCTGTTCCGCCTGGTGGCGGACCGCGCGCTGATCAACCGCATGGGCTTCAACAACGAGGGCTCCGCCGCCGTCGCGGCCCGGCTCGCCGCCCGCACCCCGGTCTTCCGCACCACCGTCGGCGTCAACATCGGCAAGACCAAGGCCGTCCCCGAGGCCGACGCCGCAGCCGACTACGTGAAGTCCACCGAGCGCCTGGCCGCCCACGCGGACTACCTCGTCGTCAACGTCTCCTCGCCCAACACCCCCGGCCTGCGCAACCTCCAGGCCACCGAGTCGCTGCGCCCGCTGCTCACCGCCGTGCGCGAGGCGGCCGACCGCACCGTCACCCGCCGCCGCGTCCCGCTGCTCGTCAAGATCGCCCCGGACCTCGCGGACGAGGACGTCGACGCGGTCGCCGATCTGGCCGTCGAGCTGGGCCTGGACGGCATCATCGCCACCAACACCACCATCGCCCGCGACGGGCTGGGCCTGAAGTCCCCGGCGGCCCTGGTGAAGGAGACCGGCGGCCTGTCCGGCGCCCCCCTCAAGGAACGCTCCCTGGAGGTCCTCAGCCGCCTCCACCGGCGCGTGGGGGACCGGATCACCCTGGTGGGCGTCGGCGGCGTCGAGAACGCCGAGGACGCCTGGCAGCGCATCCTGGCCGGAGCCACCCTCGTCCAGGGCTACAGCGCCTTCATCTACGAGGGCCCGTTCTACGCCCGCGCGATCCACAAGGGCCTGGCCGCGCGCCTGGCCGCCTCCCCGTACGCCACACTCGCCGACGCCGTCGGCGCGGAATCCCGGAAGGCAGCGAAATGACCCTGGAACCCTTCGGCGCCCGGCTGCGCCACGCCATGGACACCCGAGGCCCGCTCTGCGTCGGCATCGACCCGCACGCCTCCCTGCTCAGCGCCTGGGGGCTCCCCGACGACGTGGCGGGCCTGGAGCGGTTCACCCGTACGGTCGTCGAGGCGCTGGCCGACCGGGTCGCCGTGCTCAAGCCGCAGTCCGCGTTCTTCGAGCGGTTCGGCTCGCGGGGCATCGCCGTCCTGGAGAAGGCCGTCGAGGAGGCGCGCGCGGCCGGGGCCCTGGTCCTGATGGACGCCAAGCGCGGCGACATCGGCTCCACCATGGGCGCCTACGCGGCGACCTACCTGGACAAGGACTCGCCGCTGTTCTCGGACGCGGTCACGGTCTCGCCGTACCTCGGCTTCGGCTCACTGCGGCCCGCGCTCGACGCGGCGGCGGTCTCCGGCGCCGGTGTCTTCGTCCTCGCCCTGACCTCCAACCCGGAGGGCGCCGAGGTGCAGCGCGCCACGGCTGCCGACGGCCGTCCGCTGGCCCAGCTGATGCTCGACCACATGGCCGCCGAGAACGCGGGCGCCGCCCCGCTCGGCTCGGTCGGGGCGGTCGTCGGCGCCACGCTCGGCGACGTGGGCGTGGACCTCGCGATCAACGGGCCGCTGCTCGCCCCCGGCATCGGCGCGCAGGGGGCGACCCCGGCCGATCTGCCGGGCGTCTTCGGCGACGCGGTGCGCAACGTGGTGCCCACCGTGAGCCGGGGCGTGCTGCGCCACGGGCCGGACATCGCGGGGCTGCGCGGCGCCGCCGAACGGTTCGCGGACGAGGTCCGCGCGGCGGTCTCGGACCGCTGACCCTGCCACGTAACCGTGTGTTGACGGAATCCTGACGAAAAAAACTCGGTCGTTATGCCTGAAAAGTCCTGGTCGGCAGAGGCTGACCAGGACTTTTCGTCTGTTCTCGCTGACTCCGGCGGCCTTGGCCGCTAGTCTCCGTCGAGAGCCGACGCGCACGGGGTGTTCGCGGCTCACCAGGTGAGGGGCGATCCCCGCTGCCTCACCGGTCCGTATCCGACAGATCGACATCCGAGGTGACGTAGGCGTGGCTCTTCCGCCCCTTACCCCTGAACAGCGCGCAGCCGCGCTCGAAAAGGCCGCCGCGGCTCGCCGGGAGCGGGCCGAGGTCAAGAATCGACTCAAGCACTCCGGCGCCTCCCTCCACGAGGTCATCAAGTCGGGCCAGGAGAACGACGTCATCGGCAAGATGAAGGTCTCCGCCCTGCTGGAGTCCCTGCCCGGTGTGGGCAAGGTCCGTGCCAAGCAGATCATGGAGCGGCTCGGCATCTCCGAGAGCCGCCGTGTGCGGGGTCTTGGCTCCAACCAGATCGCATCCCTGGAGCGCGAGTTCGGCGGCACCGCCGCCTGAGTTCTCAGGCACCCCTGAGAACCTGGATAATCGCTCCATGGCTGCAACATCCCGGGGGACGTCCCCCGTACCCCCGGACGTACGTCCGCGGCTGACCGTGCTCTCCGGCCCCTCGGGGGTCGGCAAGAGCACGGTCGTCGCGCATATGCGCAAGGTCCACCCCGAGGTGTGGCTCTCGGTGTCGGCGACGACCCGCAAGCCCCGCCCCGGCGAACGCAACGGCGTCCACTACTTCTTCGTGGACGACGAGGAGTTCGACAAGCTGGTCGCCAACGGCGAGCTGCTGGAATGGGCCGAGTTCGCCGGCAACCGCTACGGCACGCCGCGCCGCGCCGTGCAGGAGCGGCTGGAGGCGGGGGAGCCGGTGCTCCTGGAGATCGACCTCCAGGGCGCCCGGCTGGTCCGCCAGTCCATGGCCGACGCCCAGCTGGTCTTCCTCGCCCCGCCGAGCTGGGAGGAACTGGTCCGCCGGCTCACCGGCCGGGGGACCGAGGCGCCCGAGGTGATCGAACGCCGGCTCGGCGCCGCCAAGGTGGAACTGGCCGCCGAAGCGGAGTTCGACACGACGCTCGTCAACACCTCCGTCGAGGACGTGGCACGCGAGCTGCTAGCCTTGATGCTGGAGGCTTCCGGCCACCGCGCCGCCGGCGAGTGAACCACCGGCAGCGGGGCCCGGCATCAAGGCCCCTGACTGTCAAAGAATTCTTTGATCTTCATCCCCTTCGGAAGGCAGAGCGTGTCCTCTTCCATCACCACGCCCGAGGGCATCATCAACCCGCCGATTGATGAGCTCCTCGAAGCAACCGACTCGAAGTACAGCCTCGTGATCTACGCCGCCAAGCGCGCGCGCCAGATCAACGCGTACTACTCGCAGCTCGGTGAGGGCCTCCTCGAGTACGTCGGTCCGCTCGTCGACACCCACGTGCACGAGAAGCCGCTCTCGATCGCGCTCCGCGAGATCAACGCGGGCCTGCTCACGTCCGAGGCCATCGAGGGCCCCGCGCAGTAAGCAGCGACGACGCACCTTCACCCCGGGCCCGGCGGATCATCCGCCGGGCCCGGGGCCTTTCCTTTGGATCAGGCTGGATCAGGGAGCGGGGCGTGGTGCGTGTGGCTGCAAGGCGGAGGAGGGCGACAACGCGGAGCGTCGGCAACTGACGACAACGCGGCAGACACGCGTGCCACGCCCCGCGAGCCCAGCCTGATCCAAAGGGAAGGCCCGGGGCGTGTCCGGGCCGACCGACCGGCGCCCGCGCCCGTGAGGCAGCATGGAGGCGTACGCACGCAGGGTGCGTGACCGAGTGCGGGGAGACGCAGTGGACAAGCCGAAGGTCGTTCTGGGGGTCAGCGGCGGCATCGCCGCGTACAAGGCGTGCGAGCTGCTGCGCCGGCTGACCGAGTCCGGCCACGACGTACGGGTCGTCCCCACCGCGTCCGCCCTGAACTTCGTCGGGGCCGCGACCTGGTCCGCGCTCTCCGGCCACCCCGTCTCCACCGAGGTGTGGAACGACGTCCACGAGGTGCCCCACGTCCGGATCGGGCAGCACGCCGACCTCGTCGTCGTCGCCCCCGCCACCGCCGACATGCTCGCCAAGGCCGCCCACGGCCTCGCCGACGACCTGCTCACCAACACCCTGCTCACCGCCCGCTGCCCGGTCGTCTTCGCCCCGGCCATGCACACCGAGATGTGGGAGCACCCCGCCACCCAGGAGAACGTCGCGACGCTGCGCCGCCGGGGCGCCGTCGTCATCGAGCCCGCCGTCGGCCGCCTCACCGGCGTCGACACCGGCAAGGGCCGCCTCCCCGACCCGGGCGAGATCTACGAGGTCTGCCGCCGGGTCCTCGCCCGGGGCGCGGCCGCCCCCGACCTCGTGGGCCGGCACGTGGTGATCAGCGCCGGCGGTACGAGGGAACCCCTCGACCCGGTCCGCTACCTCGGCAACCGCTCCTCCGGCAAGCAGGGCTACGCGCTCGCCCGCACGGCCGTCGCGCGCGGCGCCCGGGTCACCCTGGTCGAGGCCAACACCGGGCTTCCCGACCCGTCCGGCGCCGACGTCGTCCGTGCCGGCACCGCGACACAGCTGCGCGAGGCCGTGCTGAAGGCGGCCCGGGACGCCGACGTCGTGGTCATGGCGGCCGCCGTCGCCGACTTCCGGCCCGCCGAGTACGCCACCGGGAAGATCAAGAAGAAGGACGGCCAGGAGCCCGCCCCCCTCGTGCTCGTCCGCAACCCGGACATCCTCGCCGAGGTCTCCGCCGAGCGCGCCACGCCCGGGCAGGTCGTCGTCGGATTCGCCGCCGAGACCGACGACGTCCTGGCCAACGGCCGCGAGAAACTGCGCCGCAAGGGCTGCGACCTGCTGGTGGTCAACGAGGTCGGGGAGCGCAAGACCTTCGGCGCCGAGGAGAACGAGGCCGTGGTGCTCGGCGCCGACGGCACCGAGACCCCCGTGCCCTACGGGCCCAAGGAGGCCCTGGCCGACACGGTGTGGGACCTCGTCGCGGCCCGCTTCGGATGAATTCGCGGTGACACGCCGGGGCGGACAGCGTCCCCGCGACACGGTCCGGGACCTTGCGGCAGCAGGCTTCCGGGGTGTTCCGGCCCCGGTGGGACTCGTCACAGGAGGGCCAAAGGGCGAGACACGCTGTCCGCCGGCCGGAGCTGACCGATAAACTGCTCTCTGGACCATGCCGGGCGCAGCTCCCGGACCGTCCGGCCAATGATCAGCCAGCAGCCGCTGCAACCCCAGGGAGCGATGTGTCCCGCCGTCTCTTCACCTCGGAATCCGTGACCGAGGGCCACCCCGACAAGATCGCCGACCAGATCAGCGACACCATTCTCGACGCGCTCCTGCGCGAGGACCCCTCCTCCCGCGTCGCCGTCGAGACCCTGATCACCACCGGTCTCGTGCACGTCGCGGGTGAGGTCACGACCAAGGCCTACGCCGACATTCCGACGCTGGTCCGCAACAAGGTTCTGGAGATCGGCTACGACTCCTCGAAGAAGGGCTTCGACGGCGCCTCCTGCGGTGTCTCGGTGTCCATCGGTGCCCAGTCCCCGGACATCGCCCAGGGCGTCGACACGGCGTACGAGAAGCGGGTCGAGGGCGATGAGGACGAGCTCGACAAGCAGGGCGCCGGCGACCAGGGCCTGATGTTCGGCTACGCCTGCGACGAGACCCCCGAGCTCATGCCGCTGCCGATCTACCTCGCGCACCGGCTCTCCCGCCGGCTGTCCGAGGTCCGCAAGAACGGGACCATCCCCTACCTGCGCCCCGACGGCAAGACCCAGGTCACCATCGAGTACGACGGCGACAAGGCCGTCCGCCTCGACACGGTCGTCGTCTCTTCGCAGCACGCCAGCGACATCGACCTCGACTCGCTGCTCGCGCCCGACATCCGCGAGTTCGTCGTCGAGCACGTGCTGAACCAGCTCATCGAGGACGGCATCAAGCTCGACACCGAGGGCTACCGCCTCCTGGTCAACCCGACCGGCCGCTTCGAGATCGGCGGCCCGATGGGCGACGCCGGTCTGACCGGCCGCAAGATCATCATCGACACCTACGGGGGCATGGCCCGCCACGGAGGCGGCGCCTTCTCCGGCAAGGACCCGTCGAAGGTGGACCGCTCGGCCGCCTACGCCATGCGCTGGGTCGCCAAGAACGTCGTCGCGGCCGGCCTCGCCGCCCGCTGCGAGGTCCAGGTCGCGTACGCGATCGGCAAGGCCGAGCCGGTGGGCCTCTTCGTGGAGACCTTCGGCACCGCCGCGGTCGACACCGAGAAGATCGAGCACGCCATCGGAGAGGTCTTCGACCTCCGCCCGGCCGCGATCATCCGCGACCTCGACCTGCTGCGCCCGATCTACGCCCAGACCGCCGCGTACGGCCACTTCGGCCGCGAGCTGCCCGACTTCACGTGGGAGCGCACGGACCGGGTGGACGCGCTGCGCGCCGCCGCCGGCCTGTAAGCACCGCGCACCGCCGGTCTGCCGCCGGAGCCCGGACACCGTGACGGTGTCCGGGCTCCGGCGTTTCACGGCCGGGGTCACGGGGCGGGCCGGCGCCGTTGTCCGAGGCGTCTGGTAGGGATGGAGCTGTGAGCAGCGAGAACGAGCGGTCCGACGAGCCCGGGGCCGGGGCGCCGGAACAGCTTGCGTTGATCCGGGAGGCCGTCCGCAAGGCGGACGTGCCGCGCGCCAAACCGCGCACCTGGCGCGGTGCCGCCCTCGCCGAGGAACTGCCCGTCGCCCGCGTCCTCGTCAACAAGGGCGCGCTCCACCTCGACCAGTACTTCGACTACGCCGTCCCCCAGGAGCTGGACGCCGACGCACAGCCCGGGGTGCGCGTCCGGGTCCGCTTCGGTGCCGGGGGCCGCCATGTGCGCGGCGGCCGGCGCGAGGGCGGCGGGCTCGTGGACGGCTTCCTCATCGAGCGGCTGGCCGAGTCCGACTACAACGGGGCGCTCGCCGCGCTCGCCTCCGTCGTCTCGCCCGAGCCGGTCCTCGGCCCCGGCCTCCTCGCCCTCGCCCGCGCCGTCGCCGACCGGTACGCGGGCAGCCTCGCCGACGTCCTCCAGCTCGCCGTCCCCCCACGCAACGCGCAGGCCGAGGCCAAGCCGTCGCCCGCGCCCCTGCCCGCCCCCGCGCCCCCCGCCCCCGGGAGCTGGGAGCGGTACGCGCAGGGACCCGCGTTCCTCTCCGCGCTGGCCGGCGGAGGCGCGCCCCGGGCCGTGTGGACCGCGCTGCCCGGACCGCACTGGCCGGCCGAGATCGCCGCGGCCGTGGCGGCCACCCTGTCCTCCGGGCGCGGCGCCCTCGTCGTCGTCCCCGACGGGCGGACCGCCGCCCGGGTCGACGCCGCGCTCACCGCCGCCCTCGGCGAGGGGCGGCACGCGCTGCTCACCGCCGGCTCCGGGCCCGGGAAGCGCTACCGGGAATGGCTCGCCGTGCGGCGCGGCTCCGTCCGGGCGGTGGTGGGAACCAGGGCGGCGATGTTCGCGCCCGTCGCCGACCTCGGGCTCGTCGTCGTCTGGGACGACGGGGACTCCAGCCACAGCGACGACCGCGCCCCTTTCCCGCACGTCCGGGAGGTCCTGGAGTTGCGGGCCACGCACGGCCGGTGCGCCTTCCTGCTCGGCTCCGTCAGCTGCACCGTGGAGGCCGCGCAGCTCGTGGAGAGCGGGTGGGCGCTGCCGCTGCGCGCCGACCGGGACCAGGTGCGGGCGGCGGCGCCCGTCATCCGCACCGTGGGTGACGGTGAGCTCGCGCGGGACGGGGCCGCGCGGGCCGCCCGGCTGCCCAGCCTCGCCTGGCAGACCGTCCGGGACGGGCTGCGCACCGGTCCGGTGCTGGTCCAGGTGCCCCGCCGGGGTTACGCCCCCCGGCTCGCCTGCGAGCGCTGCCGTGAGCCCGCCAGGTGCCGGCAGTGCGCAGGACCGCTGGAGGCGCCGGACCAGCAGGACCTGAACTGCGCGTGGTGCGGACGGGCCGAGACGTCCTGGCACTGCGTGGCCTGCGGCGGGCGGCGGCTGCGCGCCCAGATCGTGGGGGCCAGGCGCACGGCGGAGGAACTGGGCCGGGCGTTTCCGGCGGTGCCGGTGCGGACGTCGGGGCGCGACCACGTCCTCGACTCTGTGCCGGCCCAGCCCGCGCTGGTCGTCAGCACGCCGGGCGCCGAGCCGGTCGCCGAGGGCGGATACGCGGCGGCGCTCCTGCTCGACGGCTGGGCGATGGTCGGCCGGCCCGATCTGCGCGCCGGTGAGGAGGCACTGCGCCGGTGGACGGCCGCCGCCGCGCTGGTCCGGGGGCGGCCCGAGGGCGGCACGGTGGTCGTCGTCGCCGAGCCGACGCTGCGGCCCGTGCAGGCGCTGGTCCGCTGGGACCCGGTCGGCCACGCCAGGCGGGAGCTGGCGGAGCGGGCCGAGCTGGGCTTCCCGCCGGTGTCCCGGATGGCGTCGGTGACGGGGGAGCCGGAGGCGCTGGCCGCGTTTCTCGCGGGTGCGCGGTTGCCTTCGGACGCGGAGGTGCTGGGGCCGGTGCCGGTGCCGGCCGCGGTGCCGGGGCGGCCCCGGCGGGCGTTCGAGGCGCCGGCGGGGGAGGTCTGGGAGCGGGCGTTGGTGCGGGTGCCGCCCGGGAGCGGGGCGGCGCTGGCCGCGGCGTTGCGTGCTGCGCGCGTGGCGCGTGGTGGGGGTGGGGGAGCGGTGCGGGTGCGGGTGGATCCGGTGGACATCGGCTGAGGTCTTTGTCCTCAAGCGCCGGACGGGCTGGGTGTGGTGCCGCGGGTGTTCGGGTGCGGGCGCGTCTTGGCGAGGCCCTGTCCTCAAGCGCCGGACGGGCTTGATTTTGGCTGACGTGCCGCAGCCAGGCTTGGTTTTGCGCGGGCGCGACTGACGTGTGCGACTGACGTGTGAGTGCCGGCGCGGTTGATGCCCTGAGGCGGGCCGCCCCCTCGCGTGTCGAGGGGGCGGCCCGCTCACCCGTGGGTCAGCCGTTGCGGGGCCCAGGGAAGGGGTTGGGGCGGTCCGGCTGGGGTTGCGGGGTGCGGGCGGCCGGGACCGTGGGGGCGCGTTGGGGGACGACCTCGGCGGCCTCGGGCGCCGTGGGCTGCGGGGCCGTGCGCCGTGATCCGTAGCGGCGGTGGACGGCCTGTTTGGTGACCCCGAGGGCGGAGCCCACCGCGTCCCAGGAGAAGCCCAGTGAGCGGTCGAAGTCCACGGCCGCCGTGACCAGCGTCTCGACGCTGTCCCGCAGTTCCTGGGCCAGTCTCACCGTCGGGGCCGGGGCCCTGCCGTAGACGACGAAGCCCGCGGACGGGCCGGTGCGGCGCGGACGGTAGACGTTGCCCAGCTGAGCGGTGAGCGTGCGCAGTGCGTCCACCTGCCGCCGGACCCGCTCGATGTCCCGCACCAGGAGATGCAGGCTGGCCCGCGCTTGGGCGTCGTGGGTTGCGTGGTCGGCCATGAAGAAGCCTCTCGAACCGGCGTTGAAAGGGATCGGGCCGCACCAGGGCGGCTCGCTTCGGTCAATCTCTCTTGACCAACGCCGCACCCGGGGATCTGGTCACGCCCAGGGGGCGTATGCACACCTGCGAGGGGCGCGCGATCGCGCGTACGCCCCCCGGCCCGCCGCCCCATAGACTTGTGCGTTGCTCGTCACCGTAACGTTTCGGCCTGAGAGTCCGGCCTGAGAGGCAGTCAGCCACCCATGAAGCTCGTCTTCGCAGGCACCCCCGAGGTAGCCGTTCCCGCACTCGACGCCCTGATCGCCTCCGGCCGGCACGAGGTGGCCGCCGTCGTCACCCGGCCCGACGCCCCCGCGGGGCGTGGCCGGCGGCTGGTGGCCAGCCCGGTCGCCGAGCGCGCCGAGGAGGCCGGGATCGAGGTGCTGAAGCCCGCCAGGCCCCGGGACGAGGACTTCCTCGCGCGGCTGCGGGAGATCGCGCCGGACTGCTGCCCGGTCGTCGCGTACGGCGCGCTGCTGCCCAAGGCGGCGCTCGCCATTCCGGCGAAGGGCTGGGTCAATCTGCACTTCTCGCTGCTGCCCGCGTGGCGCGGCGCGGCCCCGGTGCAGCACGCGGTGATGTCCGGCGACGAGGTGACGGGGGCGTCCACCTTCCTCATCGAGGAGGGGCTCGACTCCGGGCCCGTCTACGGCGTGCTGACCGAGGAGGTCCGCCCGGCCGACACCAGCGGCGATCTGCTGACCCGGCTGGCGTTCGCCGGGTCCGGACTGCTGGCCGCGACCATGGACGGCATCGAGGACGGCACCCTGCACGCCGTGCCGCAGCCCGCCGACGGGGTCACCCTCGCGCCGAAGATCACCGTCGAGGACGCCCAGGTCCAGTGGTCCGCGCCCGCCCTGCGCGTCGACCGCGTCATCCGCGCCTGCACCCCCGCCCCCGGCGCGTGGACGCTGTTCCGCGGCGAGCGCCTGAAGCTCGTCCAGGCCACCCCCGCCGTCGACCGGTCCGAGCTGGCGCCCGGTGAGCTGTCGGTGGGCAAGAACAACGTGTTCGTCGGCACCGGGTCGCACGCGGTCGAGCTCCTGTGGGTGCAGCCGCAGGGCAAGAAGCCGATGCGCGCCGCCGACTGGGCGCGCGGGGTGCGCATCGTCCCCGGCGAGCTCGTCGGGAGCTGAGACCCCGGGGCGGGACGGCTGAGATCCCGGGGCGGGGACGTAGGCTGGGAGGGTTCGTCCTCTCGATCCTCAGCGGAGCACCTTTCACGTGAACGACCAGCCGCGTCGCCGTCCCGCCAAGCCCCACCGCCGCCCCCAGAAGGACCCGGTCCGCTTCCTCGCCTTCGAGGTCCTGCGGGCCGTCGACGAGCGCGACGCGTACGCGAACCTCGTCCTGCCCCCGCTGCTGAAGAAGGCCCGGGCCAAGGGCGACTTCGACCACCGCGACGCCGCCCTGGCGACCGAGCTGGTCTACGGCACGCTGCGCCGCCAGGGGACGTACGACGCGATCGTCGCCGCGTGCATCGACCGGCCGCTGCGCGAGGTGGACCCGCCGGTCCTGGACGTGCTGAACATGGGCGTGCACCAGCTCCTCGGCACCCGCATCCCGACCCACGCGGCGGTCTCCGCCAGCGTGGAGCTGGCCCGGGTGGTGCTGGGGGAGGGGCGCGCCAAGTTCGTCAACGCCGTCCTGCGCAAGGTGTCCGCCGACGACCTCGACGGCTGGGTCGCTAAGGTGGCCCCCGCCTACGAGGACGACGCCGAGGACCACCTCGCCGTCGTCCACTCGCACCCGCGCTGGGTCGTCTCCGCGCTCTGGGACGCCCTCGGCGGCGGCCGCGCCGGGATCGAGGACCTGCTCGACGCGGACAACGAGCGGCCCGAGGTCACCCTCGTCGCCCGCCCCGGCCGCTCCACCACCGCCGAGCTCACCGAGGAGCTGGGCGAGGACAACGCCCTGCCCGGCCGCTGGTCGCCCTACGCCGTGCGGATGGCCGAGGGCGGCGAGCCCGGCGCGCTGACCGCCGTGCGCGAGGGCCGGGCCGGGGTCCAGGACGAGGGCAGCCAGCTCGTCGCCGCCGCCCTGGCCGCCGCCCCGCTGGAGGGCCCCGACGCCCGCTGGCTCGACGGCTGCGCGGGCCCCGGTGGCAAGGCCGCCCTGCTCGCCGCCCTCGCGGCGGACCGCGGCGCCGCCCTGCTGGCCGCCGAGAAGCAGCCGCACCGCGCCCGCCTCGTGGAGCGCGCGCTGGCCGGCAACCCCGGCCCGTACCAGGTGATCACCGCCGACGGCACCCGCCCGCCGTGGCGCCCCGGCAGCTTCGACCGGGTCCTGATGGACGTGCCCTGCTCCGGGCTCGGCGCGCTCCGCCGCCGCCCCGAGGCCCGCTGGCGCCGCCGCAAGGAGGACCTGGAGGGCTTCGCCCCCCTCCAGCGCGGGCTGCTGCGCGAGGCGCTCAAGGCCGTACGGGTCGGCGGGATCGTCGGGTACGCGACCTGTTCGCCGCACCTCGCGGAGACCCGGGTCGTCGTGGAGGACGTGCTCAAGGGGCGCGGCGGGGCGCCCGTCGAGGCGGAGTGGATCGACGCCCGACCGCTGCTGCCGGGCGTGCCCGCGCTGGGCGACGGCCCCGACGTCCAGCTCTGGCCGCATCTGCACGGCACCGACGCGATGTACCTCGCGCTGCTCCGCCGTACCGGCTGATCAAGGCCCCGCGCCGGGACAAATCGCCGGGAATACGCGAACCGTAATGATCCCGTGAGCCTTTGGAGCGCACCGAGGCCGGGAAGTGACGCAGAACATGGCAGGCTTGGCCCATGGCCCAGATCAACCCGAGTATTCTCTCCGCCGATTTCGCGCGTCTCGCCGATGAGGCCAAGGCCGTCGAAGGCGCCGACTGGCTCCATGTCGATGTCATGGACAACCACTTCGTGCCCAATCTGACCCTCGGCGTTCCGATCGTGGAATCGCTCAGCAGGGCCACGGACACGCCGCTGGACTGCCATCTGATGATCGAGGACGCGGACCGCTGGGCACCCCAGTACGTCGAGGCGGGGGCCGGGTCGGTCACCTTCCACGCCGAGGCCGCCGCCGCCCCCGTGCGGCTGGCCCGGGAGATCCGCGCCAAGGGAGCCCGCGCCTCGATGGCGCTCAAGCCGGCGACGCCCATCGAGCCGTACGAGGACCTGCTCCCCGAGCTCGACATGCTGCTGATCATGACCGTGGAGCCGGGCTTCGGCGGCCAGGCGTTCCTGGACATCATGCTGCCGAAGATCCGCCGCACCCGTGAGTTGATCTCCAAGCACGGCCTCGATCTGTGGCTCCAGGTCGACGGCGGCGTCTCCGAGTCCACCATCGAGCGGTGCGCCGAGGCGGGCGCCGACGTCTTCGTCGCCGGCTCGGCGGTGTACGGGGCGGGGGACCCGGCCGCCGCGGTGCGGGCGCTGCGGGCCAAGGCCGACGGGGCCATCAGTGCGGCCGGCTGGGGCTGCGCGCACTGAGGCCGGGAACGGGCGTCGCCCGGGCCAAGGGCAGATGAACGGGTTCCGACGGGACCGGTCAGGGATCGCCGTATCTGACAGGATGAACGGCGTATCAAGAGCGTGAACAGCAGTGAGGAGAACGCGGTGTCTGCAATGTCGGCGGGCCGGTCCGCCCTGCGGATGGGGCCCGCGGAGCTGGTGCAGGCGGCGGCCATGGCCCGCCGCTTCTACCTCGAGGGCAAATCCAAGATCCAGATCGCCGAGGAGTTCGGCGTCAGCCGCTTCAAGGTCGCCCGGGTCCTGGAGACCGCTCTGGAGCGCGACCTCGTACGCATCGAGATCCGGGTCCCGGCCGAGCTGGACGCCGAGCGCTCCGACGCGCTCCGGGCCCGCTACGGACTGCGCCACGCGGTCGTCGTGGAGTCCCCGGCCGAGGAGCAGGACGACGCGGCCGACCCGGAGAACCTGGGCGAGGTCGCGGCCGACCTGCTCGGCGAACTGGTGAACGAGGGCGATGTGCTCGGGCTCGCCTGGGGCCGCTCCACCATCCACATGGCCGCCGCCCTGGACCGGCTGCCCCCGTGCACGGTCGTGCAGCTCACCGGGGTGTACGACGCGGGCACCGCCGAGCGCGGTTCGGTGGAGGCCGTGCGGCGCGCAGCCCAGGTCTCCGGCGGGGAGGCGCACCCGATCTACGCGCCGATGCTGCTGCCGGACCCGGCGACGGCCGCCGCGCTGCGGCACCAGACGGGGATCGCCCGCGCCTTCGAGTACTTCGACAAGGTGACGGTCGCGGCCGTCTCCATCGGTTCCTGGGAGCCCGGCATCTCGACCGTGCACGACATGCTCTCCGACGAGGAGCGCCGGCACTACGCCTCGCTCGGGGTCGCCGCCGAGATGTCGGCCCACCTCTTCGACGCGGAGGGCCGCCGGGTCGGCCGGGACCTCGGCGAGCGGTGCATCACCGTCGAGGCGGACCGGCTGCGCCGGATCCCCGAGGTGGTGGCGATCGCGGGCGGGCAGCGCAAGGCCGCCGCGATCGGCGCGGTGCTGCGGTCCGGCCTGGTCACCAGCCTGGTCACGGACACCGCCGCCGCCGACTACCTGCTGACCGAGTCGGCCGCCCCGCGCCGCCCGGCCCTGGAGCGCGCGGACCCGGACGGCGACTGAGGCGTACCAGCGGGAGAGGGGCGAGCGGTCACGGACCGCTCGCCCCTCTCCCGTACCTCCGGTGCTCAGTCCGGGGAGACGCCCAGGACCGTGGACTCCAGGTACTGCTCCGGCTGCTCGTACTGGCTGACGTCGGCCGGGTTGTAGCGGGGCGTCTGCCGGGACCAGTCGAGATTGCCGCGCATCCAGCTGCGCATGCCGTCGAGATACGGCTCCAGCATCCCCGCGAGCTGCGGATACGCCTCCAGCAGCTCGCGCTCCGCCGTCAGGAAGCGCTCCGTCTCGACGGCGAGTTCCGCGCAGACGTGCTCCAGCGCCTGCTGCTTGCCGTAGCCGCGGTGGTGGCGGACCAGGTGGACGAGGTTGTGGATCTCGCCGAGCACCTGTTCCTTCTCGTACGAGTACACGTCATTGGCCCAGCAGACGTGGTTGCAGGACGCTTCGAGGGCGGTGATGAACCGGGGGTCGTTGTGGATCGAGGAGGGCGCCTCGATGCCCGCGACGATCTCTATCAGGTCCATGCAGACGATGATCGCGCCGGTGTGGCGGCGCTTCTCTATGTACAGCTCCTCCGACGGCACCACGCCCGCGGCCCGGTTCCCGGCCTCCCAGGTGGTGGCGGTGGTGAGGTACTTCTTCAGGTGCCAGGCGAACCTGCGCCGCCAGTGCACCGCCGCGGTCGGCGTCGTGCGTTGCCACAGGTCGATGAGGGCCACCACGGCGGCGGGCAGCTCCTCGCTCTCCAGCACCCCGGTGCGGGTGCCCTCGACCACGGACAGCATCAGCGCGACGACATCCCGCACCCGCTCCGGGCTCCGGCCGAGGTGGCCGTCGTCGAGCTGGTCGTCCACGAGGAAGAGCCAGACGAACCAGTCGGCGACCAGGTCCAGATTCTCGCTGTCGGCGGTCGGGTAGACCATGCCGACGAACGCGCCGAAGTCCGCCTGCTCGAAGCGCTTCCTGGCCGAATCCCGGTGTACAAGACCGGTGTTGCGGGTCCAGGTGTCCAGATGCTCCCGTACGTGAGCGACGTGCGGGTTCATCCGCTGGGGGAACGGGCAGTAGATGTCCGGCAGTTCGATCTCCACGGGCGGGGCGTGATCCTCTCCGGTCGTACGGGTGACGGAAGTTGAGCATGATCCGTCCGTTCCTCCGGGGCGTTGTGGTGACCCACGGGACCTGCGGGTTTGAAGCTACCTGACCCCCTGTCACCAGGTCCAGGGCAGATGATCGGGAATGGTTGAAAGCTGTTCGGGTAAGGTCTCGGGGCAAGGCAGGTGGCACTTGCCCGGGACTCCCGCAGCGGTTCCTTCCTCTTCTTTCGTAGGAACATACGAGCGTGGGAGTCATTTGCTGTGTCTTCGTGGGAGCGACCTGCGCCATTTCGTATGAAAAAATGAGTGTTATGCGTTTTCTTGAGCCCGGCACCGGTCGCTATACAGGGTCCCCCTCGGTCCCGTACGACCTCACGTACGACGACGTCTTCATGGTCCCGGGCCGCTCGGCGGTCGGATCGCGCCAGGGTGTCGACCTCTCCTCGCCCGACGGCAGCGGCACCACCATCCCGCTGGTCGTCGCGAACATGACCGCCATCGCGGGCCGCCGGATGGCCGAGACCGTCGCCCGCCGCGGCGGCCTCGTCGTCATCCCGCAGGACATTCCGATCGAGGTCGTCACCGAGGTCATCTCCTGGGTCAAGACGCGCCACCTGGTGCTCGACACGCCCATCGAGCTGTCGCCGGGACAGACCGTCGCCGACGCGCTGTCCCTGCTGCACAAGCGCGCGCACGGCGCCGGAGTCGTCGTGGACGCCGACCGTCGGCCCGTCGGCGTGGTCACCGACCACGACCTGTCCGGCGTGGACCGCTTCACCCAGCTCTCCGAGGTCATGTCCAAGGACCTGGTCCTGCTGGACGCGGACATCGACCCGCGCGACGCCTTCAACAAGCTGGACGGCGCCAACCGCAAGCTCGCCCCCGCCGTCGACGCGGACGGCCGCCTCGTCGGCATCCTCACCCGCAAGGGCGCGCTGCGCGCCACGCTCTACACCCCCGCCACCGACGCGGCCGGCAAGCTCCGGATCGCCGCCGCCGTCGGCATCAACGGCGACGTGGCCGGCAAGGCGAAGCAGCTCCTCGACGCCGGGGTGGACACCCTCGTCGTGGACACCGCGCACGGCCATCAGGAGTCCATGATCAACGCGGTGCGCGCGGTCCGGGCGCTGGACCCGCAGGTGCCGATCGTGGCGGGCAACATCGTCGCCGCCGAGGGCGTGCGCGACCTCATCGAGGCCGGCGCGGACATCATCAAGGTCGGCGTCGGACCCGGCGCCATGTGCACCACCCGCATGATGACCGGCGTGGGCCGCCCCCAGTTCTCGGCCGTGCTGGAGTGCGCCGCCGAGGCGAAGAAGTACGGCAAGCACGTCTGGGCCGACGGCGGGGTCCGCCACCCGCGCGACGTGGCCATGGCCCTCGCGGCCGGCGCGTCCAACGTGATGATCGGCTCCTGGTTCGCCGGTACGTACGAGTCCCCGGGCGACCTCCAGCAGAGCGCCGACGGCCGCTTCTACAAGGAGTCCTTCGGCATGGCGTCCGCGCGCGCCGTGAAGAACCGCACCTCCGACGAGTCCGCGTACGACCGGGCCCGCAAGGCGCTCTTCGAGGAGGGCATCTCCACCTCGCGGATGTTCCTGGACCCGGCGCGGCCCGGTGTCGAGGACCTGGTCGACTCGATCATCGCGGGCGTCCGCTCCTCCTGCACGTATGCGGGCGCGGCCTCCCTCGCTGAGTTCGCCGAGAAGGCCGTCGTCGGCGTCCAGAGCGCGGCCGGCTACGCGGAGGGCAAGCCGCTGCACGCCAGCTGGAGCTGACCCGTGGTCTACTGCCGGGGGGCGGCACGCGCCGTCCCCCGGCACAGTCATGCCCGGCTCCGTCCGCGCCCCGCAGAGAAGTGACCCGTACGACGTGCGACTGAACGACCTCGACGAACGCATCGTCCACGCCCTGGCCGAGGACGCCCGCCGCTCCTACGCCGACATCGGCTCGATCATCGGCCTGTCCGCGCCCGCCGTGAAACGCCGGGTGGACCGGCTGCGCGCCGAGGGGGCCATCACCGGGTTCACCGTGCGGGTCGACCCGGCCGCGCTCGGCTGGGAGACCGAGGGGTACATCGAGATCTACTGCAGCCGCAACACGTCCCCGGAGTCCATCAAGCAGGGCCTCGCCCGCTACCCCGAGGTCGCCTCCGCGTCCACGGTCACCGGCGACGCGGACGCGCTGGTGCAGGTCTTCGCCGCGGACATGCGGCACTTCGAACAGGTCCTGGAGCGGATCGCGGGGGAGCCGTACGTGGAACGGACGAAGTCGGTGCTGGTGCTTTCGCCGCTGTTGCGGCGGTATCCGGGGTAGCGGCCGCCCGCTGGGTGGGGCCGGTCCTCCGGCGGCGCGCAACGAATCGCCGCATCCCGCGCGATCCGCGCAACGGATCGCCCGTCGGTGCGCAACGGTCGCGCCTTGTCCGGGCCGAACGGCTGAACGTACCGTTTCTACGTCCCCGCCCCGCCCGTATCGTCCGAGGTCAGCCATGCCGTCGTTGCGCACCGCCCTGCTCCAGAGCTCCGGGCGTCCCGGCTCGGTCGCCGGCTCCGTCGAGCTGCTGGCGGACGCCGCGCGCCGTGCCGCCGGCACCGGGGCCCGGCTCCTGGTCTGCCCCGAGCTGTCCCTCACCGGGTACGCGATCGGCGACGACGTCCCCCGGCTGGCCGAGGCCGCCGACGGGCCCGCCGCCCGCGCCGTCGCGGAGATCGCCGTGCGGCACCGGATCGCCGTGCATTACGGCTACCCCGAGCGCGACGGCGACACCCTGTACAACTCGGCGCAGCTCATCGGCCCCGACGGCACCGCGCTCGCCAACTACCGCAAGACCCACCTCTTCGGGGACTTCGAGCAGCGCTGGTTCACCCCCGGGGGGCAGCCCGTGGTCCAGGCCGAGCTGGACGGCGTCCGGATCGGCCTGCTGACCTGCTACGACGTCGAGTTCCCGGAGAACGTGCGGGCGCACGCCCTGGCCGGCACCGACCTCCTGCTGGTCCCGACCGCGCTGATGCACCCCTTCTCGTTCGTCGCCGAATCCCTCGTCCCGGTCCGCGCCTTCGAGAGCCAGCTCTACATCGCCTACGTCAACCGGACCGGTCCGGAAGGCGCGTTCGACTTCACCGGGCTGAGCTGCCTGGCCGGTCCCGACGGCACGGTCCGCGCCCGTGCGGGGCGCGGCGATGAGCTGGTCACCGCCGACGTCGACCTCGCCCTGCTCGCGGAGTCGCGGGCCGCCAACCCGTATCTCCGCGACCGCCGCCCCGGCCTGTACGGCTCCCTGGTCTGAGCCCGCCAGCCCCGTTCACGTCTTCGCCCGTCCCGCAAGGAGCCCGTACCCCATGACCGCCGTGCCCCCCGCCGTCCAGCACACCGAGGAAGCGGCCCCGCCGATCACCATGTTCGGGCCGGACTTCCCGTACGCGTACGACGACTTCCTCGCCCACCCGGCGGGCCTCGGCCAGATACCGGCGACCGAGCACGGCACGGAGGTGGCCGTCATCGGCGGCGGGCTCTCCGGCATCATCACCGCGTACGAGCTGATGAAGATGGGCCTGAAGCCGGTCGTCTACGAGGCCGACCGCATCGGGGGACGGCTGCGCACGGTCGAGTTCGAGGGCTGCGCGACCGACGGCGAACCGCTCACCGCCGAGATGGGCGCGATGCGTTTCCCGCCCTCCTCGACCGCCCTCCAGCACTACATCGACCTCGTCGGCCTGGAGACGAAGCCGTTCCCGAACCCGCTCTGCCCGGCCACCCCCTCGACCGTGGTCGACCTCAAGGGCGAGTCCCACTACGCCAGGACCATCGACGAACTCCCGCAGGTCTACCGCGATGTGATGGACGCCTGGAACCGCTGCCTGGAGGAGGGCGCCGACTTCTCCGGCATGAACCGGGCGATGCGCGAGCGCGACGTTCCCCGGATCAGGGAGATCTGGTCCCGGCTGGTCGAGAAGCTGGACAACCAGACCTTCTACGGCTTCCTCTGCGACTCCGACGCCTTCACGTCGTTCCGGCACCGCGAGATCTTCGGCCAGGTCGGCTTCGGCACCGGCGGCTGGGACACCGACTTCCCCAACTCGATCCTGGAGATCCTGCGCGTCGTCTACACCGAGGCGGACGACCACCACCGCTCCATCGTCGGCGGCAGCCAGCAGCTCCCGCTGCGCCTGTGGGAGCGCGAGCCGCGGAAGATCACACACTGGCCGCTCGGCACCTCGCTGTCCTCGCTGCACGGAGGCGAGCCGCGCGGGGCCGTCACCCGGCTGAACCGTACGGCCGGCAACCGGATCACCGTCACCGACGCCTCCGGCGACATCCGCACCTTCCGCGCGGCCGTCTTCACCGGGCAGTCCTGGCTGCTGCTCTCCAAGATCGCCTGCGACGACGCGCTCTTCCCGATCGACCACTGGACGGCGATGGAGCGCACCCACTACATGGAGTCGTCCAAGCTGTTCGTGCCCGTCGACCGGCCGTTCTGGCTGGACAAGGACGAGACCACCGGCCGCGACACGATGTCGATGACGCTGACCGACCGGATGACCCGGGGCACGTACCTGCTGGACGACGGGCCGGACCGGCCCGCGAGCATCTGCCTCTCGTACACCTGGTGCGACGACAGCCTGAAGTGGCTGCCGCTGTCGGCGGCCGAGCGGATGGACGTCATGCTGAAGTCGCTCGGCGAGATCTACCCGAACGTCGACATCCGCAGCCACATCACCGGCAACCCGGTCACCGTCTCCTGGGAGAACGAGCCGTGGTTCATGGGCGCGTTCAAGGCCAACCTGCCCGGGCACTACCGCTACCAGCGGCGCCTGTTCACCCACTTCATGCAGGACCGGCTGCCCGCCGACAAGCGGGGCCTGTTCCTGGCCGGTGACGACATCTCCTGGACGGCCGGCTGGGCCGAGGGCGCGGTGCAGACCGCGCTGAACGCGGTGTGGGGCGTGATGACCCACTTCGGCGGCGCGACCGACGCGACCAACCCCGGCCCCGGCGACCGCTTCGACGAGCTGGCCCCGGTCGAACTCCCCGAGGACTGAGCGGGCGCCCGGTTCACGAGTCCGTGGCCGGGCGTTCCTCGTCGTAGGCGGACGTGCCCGAGTCGAGCAGCGGCTCCTGCGTCTTGAGGTGCGCCGGGGCGAACGCCCGCAGCACGTGGTAGCCGGTGATCACGACGATGGTGCCGAGCGCGATCCCGCTCAGCTCGAAGTTGTCCGTGATCTTCAGGCTGACCCCGCCGACACCGATGATGATCCCCGCCGCCGCCGGCACCAGGTTCAGCGGATTGCGCAGGTCCACCTTGGCGTTCAGCCAGATCTGGGCGCCGAGCAGGCCGATCATGCCGTACAGGATGACGGTGATGCCGCCCAGCACCCCGCCGGGGATCGCGGCGACGACGGCGCCGAACTTCGGGCAGAGACCGAAGAGCAGGGCGAAGCAGGCGGCGGCCCAGTAGGCGGCGGTGGAGTACACCCGCGTCGCGGCCATCACGCCGATGTTCTCGGAGTACGTGGTGTTCGGCGGGCCGCCCACCGCCGTCGACAGCATCGACGCGGCACCGTCCGCCGCGATCGCCGTGCCCAGCTTGCCGTCCAGCGAGCGGCCGGTCATCTCGCCGACCGCCTTCACATGGCCGGCGTTCTCCGCGATCAGGGCGATGACGACGGGCAGGGCGACCAGGATCGCCGACCACTCGAAGCTCGGCGCGTGGAACGAGGGCAGCCCGATCCAGTCGGCCTTCCCGACGCCCGAGAGGTCGAGGCGCCAGTGGTCCACCGACTCGGCGCCGCCGGCGGGGGAGTGGATCTTCCCGAAGACCCGGTCGAGCAGCCAGGACAGCACGTAACCGAAGACCAGCCCCAGGAAGATCGCGATCCGCGAGAAGAAGCCGCGCAGGCACACCACGGCCAGACCGGTGAACAGCATCACCAGCAGCGCCGTCCACTGGTCCTGCGGCCAGTACGTCGACGCGGTCACCGGCGCCAGGTTGAACCCGATGAGCATGACCACCGCGCCCGTCACCACCGGCGGCATCGCCGCGTGGATGATCCGCGCACCGAAGCGCTGCACCGCGAGGCCGGCCAGGAAGAGCACCACGCCGACCACGAAGACCGCGCCGGTCACCACCGCGCTGTCGCCGCCGCTCGCCCGGATCGTCGCGGCGACGCCGACGAACGAGAGCGAACAGCCCAGGTAGCTCGGCACCTGGCCGCGCGTGGCCAGCAGGAAGATGGCCGTCGCGACACCGGACATCATGATCGCCAGGTTGGGGTCGAGCCCCATGAGGACGGGCGAGACGAACGACGCGCCGAACATGGCGACCACGTGCTGCGCGCCGAGCCCGAAGGTGCGGGGCCAGGTGAGCCGCTCGTCGGGGCGGACCACCGCTCCCGGTGCGGGCGTCTTCCCGTCGCCGTGCAAGGTCCAGCGCACGCCGAGGCCCATGGTTGCTCCCTGTGTGTAGGTGCGTGAGCCCGTGCCACCGGGGCACGGCGCTCATCGCGGAAAAGATCAGCGCCATGGTAGTGGTGCCCGGCCCGCGCGCCCCGGCCGGACCCGCCTGTTCCGGTTCTCCGGTGCCGTGGCTCCCGGACAGGGGTCAGGCGCCGGGGTTGCCCGCCGCCGTGTCCGGTACCGCCGCGCCCCGGGACACCGGCTTGCGGTCACCGGCCCGCAGCACCCCCGCCCCCAGGACCAGGCCGAACGCCAGCACCGACACCAGGCCGAACGACACGACCAGCGAGGTCGCCTCGGCCAGCGAACCGATCGCCGACGGGGCGATGAGGCCGGAGGTGTACGTGATCGTCGCGACGCCCGCGATGGCCTGGGCCGGCTTGGGCCCGCTGCGCCCGGCCGCCGCGAAGGCGAGCGGGACCACCACGGCGATGCCGAGTCCCATCATCCCGAACCCGCACATCGCGAGCGCGGCGTGCGGAGCGGTGACCACCAGGACCCCGCCGGCCGTGGCCAGGACGCCTCCGGCCCGTACGGTGCGCACCGCGCCGAAGCGGTCGACGACGCGGTCTCCGGCGATCCGGGCGATCGCCATCGTCAGCGCGAACGCGGTGGTGGCCACCGCGGCGAGGCCGGCCGAGCTGTCCAGCGTGTCGCGGAGGTAGACCGCCGACCAGTCGAGGCTGGCCCCCTCGGCGAACACCGCGCAGAAGCCCACCGCACCGATGATCAGGGCCGACCTGGGGGGCAGCGCGAAACGCGGCGGCGGCTCCTCGTCCGGCTCGCTGCGCAGGTCGAACACCCACTGGCACGCGATCAGGCCGAGCAGGGTCAGCACCACGGCGGCTATCACGTGGTGCAGTCGGGCGTCGGTGCCCGCGTGGGCGGCGACCGTGCCCGCCGCCGACCCCAGCAGGGCGCCCACGCTCCACATGCCGTGCAGCCCGGACATGATCGACTTGTCGAGGCGGTTCTCCACCTCGACCCCGAGCGCGTTCATCGCCACGTCGGAGACGCCCGCCGACGCGCCGTACACGAACAGCGCCGCGCACAGGGTGACCAGGTTGGGCGCCAGGGCGGGCAGGATGAGCGACAGCGTCCACAGGGCCAGCAGCCCGCGCAGCGCGGTCCGGGCGCCGAAGCGGTGGCTCACCGCGCCGGCCAGCGGCATCGCGACCGAGGCCCCGATCGCGGGGAAGGCGAGCGCGAGGCCCAGCTGGCCCGCGCTCACGCCGGCGTGGTCCTGGATCCAGGGGACCCGGGTGGCGAAACTTCCGGTCACCGACCCGTGCACGGTGAAGACCGCCGCGACGGCGTACCTGGCCCGCCGCACCTCCCTGGTGCTGAAGACCGGAGCCGTGGATGTGGTTGTCATATCGCCGTGCCCTCCCCTGAGGTCCTGTTCCATGCTGCGGGTGATGATGCGGGCGCTAAACTATCAGGAACCCTGCCTGATAAATAGACCGTCCGTACGCCTCGGGTCCGGCGGTCATCTGGAAGGATTCCGGCATGCCCGCATCACCGAGCACCGCCCGGGCCATCAACGACCGGCTCGCCCTGCGGCACCTCCAGCAGGACGGCCCCCTGACGGCCACGCAGTTGAAGACTTTGACCGGGCTCTCCCGGCCCACCGTCGCGGACCTGGTGGAGCGCCTCCAGGGCGCGGGTCTGATCCATGTCGTCGGCGAGACGGGGGCCGACCGCCGGGGTCCCAACGCCCGGCTCTACGGCATCGTCGCGGACCGCGCGCTGCTGGCCGGGCTCGACGTGCGCACCGACAGTGTCGCCGTCGTCGTCGCCGACCTGCTGGGCGCGACGCTCGCCGAGGCGGTCCTGCCCATCGGCAGCGAGACGGCGGCCGACGACGCCGTCGAGCAGGCGGCGGCCCTGCTGGCCTCCACCGCCCGCAGCGCGGGCACGGCGCCCCTGCACAGCGTGGGCATCGGCGCGCCCGGGCTGATCGACCCCGTCACGGGGGAGCTGCGGGACAGCGGCGGGCTGCCGTCCTGGCACCGCAGCCTGGTCCGGGCGCTCCAGGAGCGGCTGCCGGCGACGGTACTCATCGAGAACGAGACGAACCTCGCCGCCGTCGCCGAGCACCGCGTCGGCGCGGCCCGCGACCACGACACGTTCGCCCTGCTCTGGCTGGGCCACGGGGTGGGAGCGGCGGTCGTTCTCGACGGCAAGGTGCGCCGGGGGGCCTCGGGCGGCGCGGGGGAACTCGGCTTCCTGCCGGTCCCGGGCACGGCCGGCACACCCTCGGCCGTCAACTGCGACGGGGGCTTCCACTCACTGGTCGGCTCGGCGCCGCTGTGCGAGCTGGCCGCCCGGTACGGGATCACCGTCACGGAGAAGGGCCAGGAGCCCGGTGCGGCGGCGGCCGTCCGGGCGGCGCTCGCGGGGGAGGGCGACAGCGAGGGCTTCCTCGGTGCCCTGGCCGACCGGGTCGCGCTGGGCGCCGCCGCGGTGGCCTCGGTCCTCGACCCCGGGCTCGTCCTGCTCTCCGGCGAGGTGGGCCACGCGGGGGGCGGCGCGTTGGCCGCCCGGGTCTCGGGGCGGCTGGAGGCGATGTCCCCGCTGCGGACGGAGGTCCGGGCGGGGCTGCTGGGCGGCACGGCGGTCCTCCGGGGTGCGCTGCTCGCGGCGCGGGAGGCGGCGCAGGAGGCGCTTTTCGCGCCGAGCGCCTGATCCCGGTCCCGGCCCGGGGCCCTCGCGAGTCGCCCCGGGCCGGCGAACCGGGTCCGTCCTCAATCGCCGGACGGGCCCGGGTGGTCCGGGGCGGGGCCCAGCGGCCCCGCCCCGGAGTTCAGCAGGCGCCGAGGTCCTGCCAGACGCCCCATTCACCGGTGGAGCCGGGCTTCTCGCCCTTCGTCCACCACTTCGCCTTCCACTGGTGGCCGTCCTGGCTCACCGTCGTACCGGCGCCGTAGGCGGTCTCCGCGCTCCACGCCGCCGCCGCGCACGTGCCGCCCGACGGGTCGGGGCTCGGGCCGGTGGAGCCGGACGGGCCGGGCGTCGGGGTGGTCCCCGTACCCGGCTCGACCACCGTCGTGCCCCGGGCCAGGTCGGCCGCCAGCGCGTAGGACGTGCCGCCGAACGTCACCGTCCAGTTGGACGGCGTGGACGTCGGCAGGTAGTACACGAAGTCGACCTGGACCGACGCGCCGGGCGCCAGGCTCTGCCAGGACGGCAGCTTCAGCGACACGCGGTTGTAATCGCCCTTCAGTCCGCCGACGTTGTTCGCGGCGGTGTGGTCGCTGCGCACGAGCGTCGTGCCGAAGCCCGACTGGTCCTTGGCGTTGGCGGGCGCCGAGGTGGAGTAGTCGAACTGGAACTCCGTACCGCCCGGCAGCGTCGCCTTCGTGTGGTTGGTGATCGTCAGCTTGGGGCTGATCGGGTAGTTGGAGTCGCCCAGCGGGAACTGGCCGAAGGAGACGTCGATGTCGAGCGCCTGCGCCGGCAGGTCGATCGTGGAGCGCTTCGCCCCGTAGGGTGCCGCCTTCTTGAAGGTGTCGTACATGGTCGAGGTGAGCGTGGAGCCGGGCCCGTACTGGCCCTTGGCCGCGTCCCACCCGTAGTCGCCGGCCAGCTCCCAGATCATGGTGCCGCCGATGCCCTTGCCGGCCACGTAGTCCGCCTTGGCCCGCACGGACTGCTCGTCCTCGGTGGAGAGGAAGACCTTCTTCTCGGCGTTCCACAGCCACGGCGCGACCAGCGTCGAGTCGTAGTTGCGGACGTAGGTGCCGGTCAGCTTCGTGTCCGCGGGGAACCCGTAGTCCGTGACGTAGTCGCCGACGATGCCCTTCTCCAGGTTCTTGGCGTGCCACATCGGGTTGGAGCCGGCGGGCGACTCCTTGCCGTTGGTGTCCAGGTCGTGCCAGAGGTTGTCGATGCCGACGGCACCGTCACCGCACTTGGTCAGCCCCGCACCGGCCGGGCAGTCGGTCGAAGCCGCCTTGCCCCACAGGCCGTTGGTGCCGCCCTGCACGTTCTTGAAGCCGCGGGTGTAGTACGGCAGGCCGATGTTGATACGGCCCGACGGCATCGAGCCGCGGAAGTAGTGGTAGGCCCAGTCCGTGTTGAGGTAGCCGGTCCCGCCGTACTGCGAGGTCGAGTAGACGCTCGCCTGGGCAAGCTCCGCGTCCTTGCCGTCGTCGAAGAGCGCGGCGTTGGGTCCGACGTACTCGTTCCAGGCGCCGTGCAGGTCGTAGGACATGATGTTGACGTAGTCCAGGTACTTCTGGACCTGGAACGTCTCCATGCCGCGCAGCAGGTAGCCCGACGAGGGGGCGGCGACGCTGAGCAGGTAGTGGTGGCCGTCGGCGGCGGAGGCCCGGTCCAGCTTCTCGCGCAAGGTCTTCATCAGCGCGGCGTAGCCCTTGACCAGACCGGCGCGGCGGGCGTTGGACAGCGTCCAGTCCAGCGGGTTGCCCGCGTCCTTCATGGTCGTCGGGTACTCGTAGTCGATGTCGACGCCGTTGAAGCCGTACTTCCGGACGAAGTCGACCGCCGAGTCCGCGAAGGTGTCGATCCCGGCCTGGTTGACCGAGCCGTCGGCGTTGGTGGCCATCGAGTAGAAGCCGCCCGAGCCGACCCGCTCGCCGTCGTCGCCGAAGTAGCCGCCGGTCTCGGCCCAGCCGCCGACGGAGACCATCGTCTTCACGTTCGGGTACTGCTTCTTGAACTTGTTCAGCAGGTTGAAATGGCCCTTGTAGGGGAGGCCGGGGTCCATTTCGGCGCCCTTGACGCCCGGCCAGGTCATGCCGGTGGAGGCGTTTTCCGGCCCATCCGCGCCGACCGAGAGCTTGTTGGCTCCGTCGACGTGGGCGAAGGCGTAGTTGAGGTGGGTGACCTTGTCCCAGGGGATGTCGGAGGCCAGGTAGGCGGGCTTGCCGTCCTTGCCGGTGCGCCAGTTGGTGAAGTAGCCGATGACGCGCCGGGGGTGGTCGGCGCCCATCTTCTCGCGGCCCTCGGAGTCGTACACGGAGCAGTAGGGGACGGCGACGCCCGGTGTCTCGTAGAGCCCGTCGGGGCGACAGGACTCCTGGTCGGCGGCTTGCGAGGGGGTCGCGGAGAGCGAGCCGATCAGCAGCGCGGCGATGCCCGCGCCGGCGGCGAGGAGCGAGGCTCTCGCACGGGTGGGGGACAGCACGTTCGGTTCCTCCTGGGGAGGTCGGCAGAACACAACTGAACAAGGGGGTGGGTCGTGCCTGGTCCCGGGCGTGCGCACACCGCGGAACCGCTCCTCGGAGGTGACGCAGAGATTAAGAGGACTAGACCAGTGCGTCAATAGGTCTGGACCAATCGTGGTCTATTCCTGTGCGGATGTCCGAAAGGGGTCTTGTCACATGCTGTCTGTGAGCCACTCCACAGCGTTCACCCGGTCGGCCCCCGCCGGGTCGTGGCACACTGATCGGGTACCAGCAGCAGCGCACTCCGGGGTCGGTGCAATTCCGAACCGGCGGTTACAGTCCGCGACCCGTCCGCATCCAGCGGCCGGTTGACCAGGTGAAATTCCTGGACCGACGGTTAAAGTCCGGATGGGAGGCAGTGCGCGGCGGGCCGTATCGCGGGTACGCCGCCGTCGGCGGAGGTTCCGGGTCACCGGACCCCTCCGTGTTTCCGGCATCAGGCGTCCCTGCCGTGCGTTCCGCTCCTTCTGTCGTCATCGACAGGCCCCGGAGTCCGTGCCCGAAGAGGCAGGAGGACCCGGTGGCCACCGCAGCCGACACCACCGCCATGCGCCGAGCGATCGCCCTCGCCGCCCGCGGCCTCGGCTCCACCAGCCCCAACCCGGTCGTCGGATGCGTCGTCCTCGACGCCGCCGGCGAGAGCGCGGGCGAGGGCTTCCACCAGCGCGCCGGCGGCCCGCACGCCGAGATCCACGCCCTGCGCGCGGCCGGCGACCGGGCCCGGGGCGGGACCGCCTACGTCACCCTCGAACCGTGCAACCACACCGGCCGCACCGGCCCCTGCGCCCAGGCGCTCGTCGAGGCCGGGATCGCCCGTGTCGTGTACGCGGTCGGCGACCCGGACCCGCAGGCCACCGGCGGCGCCGACACGCTCCGCGCCGCCGGGGTCCGGGCCGAGGCGGGCCTCCTCGCCGACGAGGCCGAGGCGGGCAACGCCGCCTGGCTCACCGCCATCCGCCGGGGCCGCCCGCACGTCACCTGGAAGTACGCGGCGAGCCTGGACGGCCGGGTCGCCGCCGCCGACGCCACCAGCCGCTGGATCAGCTCCGCCGAGTCCCGCGCAGACGTGCACCGGCTGCGCGCCGAGGCCGACGCGGTCCTCGTCGGCTCCGGCACCGCCCGCGCCGACGACCCCCAGCTCGGGGTGCGCGGCGTCGACGGCGCCGTCCAGCCCCTGCGCGTCGTCATGGACACCCGCGCCGCCGCCGTACGGCCCGGCGCCCGGGTCCTCGACGGCTCCGCGCCCACCCTGGTCGCGGTCGCCGAGGACGCCGACGCCCGTCACCTGCCCGACGAGGCGGTCCTCCGCCTCCCGCGCGCCCACGGCGGCTCAGGCCTCGACCTGACCGCCCTGCTCGCCGCCCTCCACGAGCGCGGCGTGCGCTCCGTACTCCTCGAAGGCGGCCCCGTCCTGGCCGGCGCCTTCGTCGCCGCGGGACTCGTCGACAAGGTCGTCGGCTATCTCGCCCCCGTCCTCATCGGCGCGGGCCCCGCCGCCCTCGCCGACGCCGGAATCTCCACGATCACCGAGGCGTTGCGCCTCGACGTGACGGAGACCGTCCGCATCGGCCCCGATCTGCGCGTCACCGCCGTCCCCGGCCCCGCCCGGAAGGAGAACTGAATGTTCACCGGAATCGTCGAAGAACTGGGCGAGGTCACCGCCGTCGAGCAACTGGACGACGCCTCCCGCTTCCGCCTGCGCGGACCCGTCGTCACCGAGGGCGCCAAGCACGGGGACTCCATCGCCGTGAACGGCGTCTGCCTGACCGTCGTGGACCTCGGCGAGCACGAGTTCACCGCCGACGTGATGGCGGAGACGCTGAACCGCTCCAGCCTCGGCGCCCTGACGGCCGGCTCCCGCGTCAACCTCGAACGCCCCATGGCGCTCGGCGGACGCCTCGGCGGCCACATCGTCCAGGGCCACGTCGACGGCACCGGCCGCATCCTGGAGCGCCGGCCCTCCGAGAACTGGGAGATCGTCAAGATCTCGCTCCCGGCCGCCTTCACCCGGTACGTGGTGGAGAAGGGCTCGATCACCGTCGACGGCGTCAGCCTGACCGTGGTGGACGCCGGACCCGACTACTTCACCATCAGCCTCGTCCCCACCACCCTCGCGCTGACCACGCTCGGCATCAAGGGACCCGGCGACCCGGTCAACCTCGAAGTGGACGTCATCGCCAAGTACGTCGAGCGGCTGCTCGGCGACTCCGCGCCGCAGACCGGGGAGGACCCGAAGTGAGCGCCCTGCACTGGCTGAACTCCGAGGCATTCACCGTCCTCGACCAGCACATCATCTGGTCCGACATGATCGGCAACACCGTCGGCCTGATCGCCCTCGCGCTCGGCTGGCTGCGCTCGATCTGGACCTGGCCCGCCCAGCTCCTGTCCGGCGTCGTGCTGGTCGCCGCCAACGTCTCCGTCCAGCAGGCGGGCAGCGTCGGCAAGCAGGTCATCGTCATCGCGGTCGCCGTCTGGGGCTGGCAGCAGTGGACCCGGGGCAGGCAGCAGGCGCAGGACGGCTCCATAGCGGTCCGCTTCGCCACCTGGCGCGAACGCGGCTACCTGGTCGGCGGGGCGGCCCTCGGCACCCTCGCGGTCGGCGGCCTGTTCACCGCCTTCCCCTCGCTCTCCTGGAGCCCGTGGGCGGACGCCTACATCTTCGCGGGCACGCTCGTCGCGATGCTCGCCCAGGCGCGCGGCATGGTCGAGTTCTGGTTCGCCTGGCTCCTGGTCGACCTCGTCGGCGTCCCGCTGAACTTCCACAGCGGACTCGCCTTCTCCGGTCTCATCTACGTCGTCTACGGCGCCCTCGTCCTGTGGGGCATGCGCGACTGGTGGCTGCGCACGCGGACACCCGCTCTGGAAGGAGCCACGGCATGACTGCCCAGCCCGCCTGGTTGCACCCGGACCACGACGTGCCCGCCGAGGACCTGGCCCTCGACCCCGTCGAGCAGGCCATCCGCGACATCGCGGCGGGACGGCCCGTCGTGGTCGTGGACGACGAGGACCGCGAGAACGAGGGCGACCTCGTCATCGCCGCCGAGAAGGCCACACCCGAGATCGTCGCGTTCATGATGAGCGAGTGCCGCGGACTGATCTGCGCACCCATGGAGAGCGACGAGCTGGAGCGGCTGGAACTGCCCCAGATGGTGGACCGCAACACCGAGTCGATGAAGACCGCCTTCACCGTCTCCGTCGACGCCACGGCCGCCCACGGCGTCTCCACCGGCATCTCCGCCGCCGACCGCGCCACCACGCTCCGCCTGCTCGCGGGCGGCGCCGCGGGCCCCGGCGACTTCGTGCGCCCCGGTCACGTCTTCCCGCTGCGCGCCCGCTCCGGCGGGGTCCTCGTGCGCAACGGCCACACCGAGGCCGCCGTCGACCTCGCCCGGCTCGCCGGACTCCGGCCCGCCGGGGCGATCGTCGAGATCGCCGGCGAGGACGGCGTCATGCTGCGGCTGCCCCAGCTGGTGCCCTTCGCCCGCAAGCACGGCCTCACGATCATCTCCATCGAGGACCTGGTCGCGTACCGGCGCAGCAGCGAGCCGACCGTCCGCCGCGAGGCCGAGGTCCGGCTCCCGACCCGCTTCGGCGCGTTCACCGCGTACGGCTACCGCTCCACCGTGGACGGCGTCGAGCACGTCGCGCTGGTCCACGGCGACCTCGGGGACGGCGACGACGTGCTGGTGCGCGTCCACTCCGAGTGCCTGACCGGCGACATCTTCGCCTCCGAGCGCTGCGACTGCGGGCCCCAGCTGCACGCCTCCATGGAGCGCATCACGGACGAGGGACGCGGCGTCGTCGTCTATCTCCGCGGCCACGAGGGCCGGGGGATCGGCCTGCTCTCCAAGCTCCGCGCGTACGAGCTCCAGGAGCGCGGTGTCGACACGCTCGACGCCAACCTGGAGCTCGGCCTGCCCGCCGACGCCCGGGACTACGCGGCGGGCGCCCAGATCCTCGCGGACCTCGGCGTGCGCAGCCTGCGCCTGATGACGAACAACCCGGACAAGACCGCCGCGCTCACCCGGCACGGCCTGACCGTCACCGGGCGCGAGCCGATGCCCGTCCAGGCCGGCGAGCACAACCTGCGGTACCTGCGCACCAAGCGGGACCGCATGGGACACGACCTGCCCTGGCTCGACGCGGTCCCCGCGTCCGCCTGCGGCAACCAGTAGGACGACCAGCAGACACCCGTACAGAAAAGCCAGGAGAGACATGAGCGGCAAGGGCGCACCCGAACTGTCCGTACGCAACTGCGGGGACCTCCGTGTGGCGGTCGTCGCCGCACAGTGGCACGAGAAG
The DNA here is from genome assembly GCF_049844595.1 of Streptomyces sp. DT224. Classification (NCBI taxonomy): domain Bacteria; kingdom Bacillati; phylum Actinomycetota; class Actinomycetes; order Kitasatosporales; family Streptomycetaceae; genus Streptomyces; species Streptomyces sp. DT224. The sequence goes on along the minus strand of NZ_JBNCLI010000014.1, from coordinate 40,751 downwards.
GTCATGGACGGGCTCGTCGACGGCGCCCTGCGCGCCCTGCACGAGCTGGGCATCGACGAGCCGACCCTGCTGCGGGTCCCGGGCAGCTTCGAGCTCCCCGTCGTCGCGAAGGTGCTGGCCGGGCGCGGGTACGACGCGGTCGTCGCCCTCGGTGTGATCATCCGCGGCGGCACCCCGCACTTCGAATACGTGTCCCACGGCGTCACCAACGGCCTGACCCAGGTCGCCGTCGAGACCGGCGTCCCGGTCGGCTTCGGCGTACTCACGTGCGACAACGAGGAGCAGGCGCTCGACCGCGCCGGTCTCGAAGGGTCCAACGAGGACAAGGGGCACGAAGCGGTCACCGCGGCGGTCGCCACCGCCGCCACGCTGCGCTCGGTCAGCGAACCCTGGCGCTGAGTGCGGCCCGGACACCCCGTATTCTGAGCACATCATGGCGAACAAAACCTTCGAAGAGCTCTTCGCCGAGCTGCAGCTCAAGGCCGCCAACGGCGACCCCTCCACCTCCCGCACCGCCGAGCTGGTGGAGAAGGGGGTCCATGCCATCGGCAAGAAGGTCGTCGAGGAGGCCGCCGAAGTCTGGATGGCCGCCGAGCACGAGAGCAAGGACGCCGCCGCCGAGGAGATCTCGCAGCTGCTGTACCACGTCCAGGTGATGATGGTCGCGCGCGGGATCTCCCTGGACGACGTCTACGCCCACCTCTGAGCCAGGCCCCGCACCCTCCCGTACGTCATCCCGTCTCACCCTTCGCAAAGGAAACCCGACCTCATGCTGCGCATCGCCGTCCCCAACAAGGGTGCTATCTCCGGGCCTGCGATGGCGATGCTCCATGAGGCGGGCTACAAGCAGCGCAAGGAGTCGAAGGAACTCGTCCTCGTCGACCCCGCCAACGAGGTCGAGTTCTTCTACCTGCGCCCCCGCGACATCGCGATCTACGTCAGCTCGGGCCGTCTCGACATCGGCATCACCGGCCGCGACCTGCTGCTGGACTCCGGCGCCGAGGCCGAGGAGATCCTCCAGCTCGGCTTCGCCCGCTCCACCTTCCGCTACGCCACCAAGCCCGGGACCGTCACCGGACCCGAGGACTTCGGCGGCCTGACGATCGCCACCTCCTACGAGGGCATCGTCGCCAAGCACCTCGCCGAGGCCGGCGTCAACGCCTCCGTCGTCCACCTCGACGGCGCCGTCGAGACCGCCATCGAACTCGGCGTCGCCCAGGTCATCGCGGACGTCGTGGAGACCGGCACCAGCCTGCGCAACGCCGGCCTCGACGTCATTGGCGAGCCCATCATGACCTCCGAGGCCGTCGTCATCCGGCGCACCGGCGCCCCGGCCGACGAGCCCAAGGTCCAGCAGTTCCTGCGCCGCCTCCAGGGCGTCCTGGTGGCCCGCAGCTACGTGATGATGGACTACGACTGCCGCGTCGAGCACCTGGAGCGCGCCGTCGCCCTCACCCCGGGCCTGGAGTCGCCGACGATCTCCCCGCTGCACCACGAGGGCTGGGTCGCCGTCCGCTCGATGGTCGCCGCCGCCGAGGCGCAGCGGATCATGGACGACCTGTACGACCTCGGCGCCCGCGCCATCCTCACCACCGCGATCCACGCCTGCCGTCTCTGACGGCGGGAGACGGAAGAAGAGCACGATGTCAGCCCCCGCACCCCGGCCCGGCCCGGCCCTGCCGGTCACCTTCCGGCCGACCCGCACCCGGGTGGTCCTGCTGACCGTCGGCGTGGTGATGTTCGCCGTCATCACCGTCGTCGCCTTCACCCTCGAACAGCTCAGCGGGGGAGAGCGGGCCAGCTTCGTCTTCACCGCGCTGCTCTTCTTCGGCGTCCTGGCGCTGCTCAGCCGCCCCAAGGTCGTCGCGGACGAGGAGGGCGTGACGGTGGTCAACCTCACGCGCAGCCGCCGTCTCTCCTGGGCCCAGATCGTCCGCGTCAACCTGCGGGTGGGCGACCCGTGGGTCTTCCTCGACCTCAGCGACGGCACCAGCATGCCCGCCCTCGGCATCCAGCCCGGGATCGCCAAACAGCGCGCCATCCAGGACGCCCGCGCCCTGCGCGCCCTCGCCGAGAACCATGGCACCGGCACGGACCACAACGGCTGAGCCCCTTGCCCCGTACGGCCTCCCGTTGATTACTCTGGAGGTCGGCGGCGCCCTGTGCGCGCCCCGCCCCGCCCGAAGGCCCACGCGGCCGGCGGGGATTTTCCTGCGACCCGAGGAGTGACTCCCTCCAGCAATGGACGGATCGTCCGGTAGTACCTGCGCCGCCCCTTCCGTGGAGGCGGCGGCATGACAACCCCCCTGTTGCTGCTCTGCGCGGCATTCCTTCTCATCCTCGCCAACGGATTCTTCGTGGCGGCCGAATTCGGTCTCGTCACCGTGGAACGCGCGGACGCCGAGCGCGCCGCCGCCGAAGGCGACCGGCGGGCCCGCTCGGTCACCGAGGCCCTGCGCGAGCTCTCCTTCCAGCTCTCCGGCACCCAGCTCGGCATCACCATCACCTCTCTGGTGGTCGGCATGCTCGCCGAGCCGGCGCTCGCCCAGCTGCTGGACGGACCCCTCGCCCTGACCGGGCTGCCCGGCGGCGCCGTGCCCACCGTCAGCGTGGTGGCCGGCATGCTGCTCGCGGCGGCCGTCCAGATGGTCATCGGCGAACTCGTCCCGAAGAACTGGGCGGTCTCCCGCCCGCTCACGGTCGCCCGGTTCGTCGCCGGACCGCAGGCCCGGTTCACCCGGCTCTTCCGGCCGGTCATCGGCGCCCTGAACACCGCGGCCAACCGGCTCGTACGCCTCCTCGGCGTCGAGCCCACCGAGGAGCTGGCCTCCGCCCGCACCCCCGGTGAGCTGGTCTCCCTCGCCCGGCACTCCGCCGAGGCGGGCACCCTCGAACAGGACACCGCCGACCTCTTCGTACGCACCCTGTCGCTCGCCGGGCTCACCGCCCAGCACGTCATGACCCCGCGCGTGAAGGTCAGCGCCCTCCAGACCTCCGCCACCGCGGAGGACGTCCTCAACCTCACCCGCGCCACCGGCCTGTCCCGCTTCCCCGTCTACCGGGAACGCATCGACGAGGTCGTCGGCATGATCCACCTCAAGGACGCCCTGGCCGTCCCGGCCCCCGAACGGCTGCGGACCACGGCCGGCCGGATCGCCGTGCCGCCGCTCCTGGTGCCCGAGACGCTGCCCGTCGAGCAGCTCCTCCAGCGGCTGCGCAAGGAGCAGCCGATCGCCGTCGTCGTGGACGAGTACGGCGGCACCGCCGGGGTCGTCACCCTGGAGGACATCATCGAGGAGCTGGTCGGCGAGGTCCGCGACGAGCACGACGCCGAGGGGGCCGACCGCCCCGAACTGGCCCCCGCCCCGCCCGAGGACGGCAGCCCCGCCTGGGACGCCGAGGGCAGCTGCCGGGTCCTCACCCTGCGCCGCATAGGACTCGACGTGCCCGACGGCCCGTACGAGACGGTCGCCGGGCTCGTCGCCGATCTGCTGGGCCGCATCCCCGCGCCCGGCGACCGGGCCGAACTCCCCGGATGGCGGATCGCGGTCCGCCAGGTCGGCCACTACCGGGCCGAGAAGGTCCGCTTTGTCCGCACCACCGGGACCCCGGGCGCGGACGCCGCGGAGCCGGCGGTCCTGGAGGCGGCGCGATGAGCCTCGTCCAGTTGGTGTTCGCCGGACTCCTGGTCCTCGCGAACGGCTTCTTCGTCGGCGCCGAGTTCTCGCTCGTCTCCGTACGCCGCAGCCAGATCGAACCCCTCGCCGCGGCCGGTTCCGGCCGCGCCCGCCAGGTGCTGTACGGCCTGGAGAACCTGCCGCAGATGATGGCCGCGGCCCAGTTCGGCATCACCGTCTGCTCCCTGACCCTGGGCGCCGTCGCCGAACCCACCGTCGCCCACCTCCTGGAGCCGGTGTTCGCCGCCGTGCACCTGCCCGAGGGGCTGATCCACCCGCTCGGATACGTGCTCGCGCTCGTCCTGGTCGTCTTCCTCCACCTCGTCATCGGCGAGATGGTCCCGAAGAACCTGGCGATGGCGGCGCCCGAGAAGACGTCGCTCTGGCTGAGCCCCGGCCTCGTCGGCTTCGCCCGGCTCTGCCGCCCGGTCACCGCGGCGCTCGGCGCCTGCGCCCGGCTGGTGCTCCGCCTCTTCGGCGTCGAACCGAAGGACGAGGTGGAGGCCGTCTTCACCAGCGAGCAGCTCAACCGCCTCGTGGAGGACTCCGGGCAGGCCGGTCTCATCGAGCCCGAGGCGCAGGAGCGCCTGGAGGACGCCCTGGAGCTGGGCAGCCGCCCGGTCACCGACGTGCTGCTGCGCCGGGCGTCCCTGGTGACCGTGGACCCCTCGGTCACCCCGCGCCGCATCGAGGAGCTGACGGTCCGCACCGGCTTCTCGCGCTTCCCGGTCTGCGCCGAGGGCGGCGGCCCCTTCATGGGCTACCTGCACGTCAAGGACGTCCTGGACCTGGAGGACGGCGAGCGCGCGGTGCCGCAGCAGCTCTGGCGCCCGATGGCCACCGTACGGGCCGAGCTCCCGCTGGACGACGCCCTCACGGTGATGCGCCGCGCCGCCACGCACCTCGCCCAGGTCGCGGACGCCTCCGGCCGGGTGCTCGGCCTGGTCGCGATGGAGGACGTCCTGGAGACGCTGGTCGGCGAGGTCCGCGACCCGGCGCACCGGGTGGCGGCGCCGCGCCGCACGGAGGAGCGGACGACGGACCCGGACGGGGCGGGGGCCCTGGTGGGCTGAGACCCGTCCCGGCCGCCGGACCCCTCCGGCGGCCGGAACGGGCACCGCTCACGGCCCCGGCGGCTCCTGCTGCCCCCGGCCCACCGGTCCGCGCCCCGAAAGGACCTCGCCGTACGCCTGCATCAGGTCCGCCAGCCGCAGCGTGGCCAGGTCGTCCCTGGTCGGCACCGTCGTGCAGCCGGAGAGCCGGAGATCGCGGTAGGCGCAGCTCTTCTCGTACAGCGTGCGCAGGAAGCGGCCGTTGCCCAGCTCGTCCAGCCAGCCCTGGTCCACCACATGGCCGCTGATCGAGCGCAGCTCCTCCAGCGACTCCTCGTCCCACACGTCGCCGTTCTCGGCGGCCAGCACCTCGCCGATCGCGGTGAGTTCGAGAGGCCGGTAGCTGGGGAAGTCCACCCGGGTGGTGAAGCGGGAGGAGAGCCCGGGGTTGGTGGACAGCAGCCGGTCCATGCCCTCCGGATAGCCGGCCAGGATGACGACGAGGTGGTCCCGGTTGTCCTCCGCCCGCTTGAGCAGCACCTGGAGCGCTTCGTCGCCGTACGCGTCGCCTTTGCTGTACCCGGTGTTGGACAGGCTGTACGCCTCGTCCACGAACAGCACCCCGCCCAGCGCCGAATCGATCAGCTCGTTGGCCTTCACGGCGGTCTGGCCCAGGAACTCGCCCACCAGATCCGCCCGTTGCGCCTCCACGAGGTGGTCGCCGCCGAGCAGGCCCAGTGCGTAGAAGACCCGGCCCAGGATGCGGGCCACGGTCGTCTTGCCGGTGCCGGACGGCCCGGAGAACACGAAGTGCCGCTTCGGCGGCTGTACGGGCAGCCCCTGGCCCGCCCGCAGGCGCGCCATGTTGAGCTGTGCCGAAAGGGCCTTGACCTGGCGCTTCACCGGTTCCAGACCGACCATGCGCTCCAGCTCGGCCAGCGCCTCGGCCAGCAGCGCCGGGTCGCTGGGGCGGGCCGGGAACGGCTGCGGCGCCGGGGCCTTCGCCCGCACCCCGCCGGGCAGCGGGGCGCCCCCGGCCCCGAGTACGTCCTGCGGTTCCCCGCCAAGCGGCAGCTCCCGCCCGTCCGCCGGGTCGGCGCCCGGCGGCGGGGCGCCCTCCGCGTAGAACGCGTCCGCCTCCAGGCCGGTCAGGGACACGGCCGCGAGCCCGGGCACGTCGTCGGAGCCGTCGAGTCCGTCGTAGTCCGCGATGGCCGCGAGGCGGGCGGAGGTGTCCATGAACGAGGGGTCGATGCGGTGCACGGCGCGGTAGAGGGGGAGGGCGGCGGCGCTGCGGCCGGTGCCCTCGTGGGCGCGGGCCAGCCAGTAGCGGAGCTCCTTGCGCTGCGGCTGCTCGCTGCGGCACCGCATCAGGGCCGTCGCGAGCATCGGCTCCGCCTGCCCGTACATCTCCAGACGCACCCGGGCCATCCCGCCGAACAGCCCCGCCTCGATGCCCAGCAGGGGGTCGTCGATCAGCTGCTCGGTGTGGCGCACGAGCTGGTCCCAGTCCTTGACCAGGTAGGAGCGGCAGGCGTGCAGGAAGCGGACCTGGGGGTCGGTCTCCACCGGCGGCAGGGCGGCCAGCGCCCGGTCGAGCTCCGCGACATGGCGGCCGTCGAGCCAGTGCGAGGCGTGCGCAAGGAGCAGGTCGCGCGGGCTTTCGAGGACCGGTTGCACCCACCAGCCCAGCCAGTACCAGGAGTTGAGTGTGCGCCGGTAGCGGGTGCGCTGTTCGCCGAAGCGGTCGCGGTGGCGGTGCATGTGCAGCAGCGCCGACGCGGTGTCGACGCGCAACGCGTGCAGTCCGAGCCAGGCGTCCGCCATGCCGGGGTCCTGTCCCACCGCCGACCGGAACTCCTCCTCGGCCTGCGGATACGCGCCCATCGTGTAGGCGTCCACGCCCCGCAGCCAAGCGAGGTCGGCCGGGGCCTGCGCGCCCTGCGTACCGAAGTCCATCAGGTCCCCCACAAACGTGCCCCCAGGATGTCCCGCCGCCCGAAAGCCCGCCCAGGGCCTGTCGAGGCGCGCCGAATCGCTGTGCCGTGGACGGGAATTGACCGCACCGAGAGGCATCGTACCTGTGCGTTGCGTATCCGACGAAGGGTGCCGCAGGGCGGAGAGGCGCCGTGACCCAGGGTGAGGAGGGGCGCGCCGTGCGGGGCCGGGGAGGCGGGGGCCGCACAGGACGAAGCCCCCGGTCACGGGGGAACAACCGGGGGCTTCGCGTCTGTGGGGGCTCCGAAAAGCCGCACATTGAGAACGTAAGACCTGTACCGCCCCCGGGTCAAGCGGAGTTGAGGCACTTCCGAGCGGTTTTCCGGCGGTGCCCCAGGGCGGCGCGAGCCGGTCACACCGGGTGACGGAACGGTTCAGCGCCGCTCCCGCACGGGTCCCTCCAGCCACTCGTACCCCACAGGCGACTGCCGTACCAGAGCGTCCGCCCAGGGGCGCGACGGATCGGCCGAGAAGTGCGCGGTCTCGGCCGCCGTCCAGCCGTCCCAGAAGGAGCGCAGCGCCGGTCCGTCGCGTCGCCGGCCGCGCGCCCAGGACTCCTCGGCGGGCAGGTCCATCCACAACAGCCGTGCCAGCAGCGGTCGCACGGCGCGCCGCCCGGCGCCGACGCCCTCGATCAGAACAACGGGGACGGGCTCCAGGTGTTTGGCCGGTCCGAAGGTCCGTGCCGTCCAGTCGTACGGCGTGTACCGCGCGGGTTCGCCGCGCGACAGCGGTCCCGTCACCTGCTCGCGGAGCCGGGCCGTCCAGGCGAACAGCTCCTCGTGCGTGGCCAGATCGTCCAGGTGCAGCACGGGCGCCCCGCCGAGCGCCGCCGCGAGCCGGCCGGCGAACGTGCTCTTGCCCGATCCCGCGTGGCCGTCGACGGCGACCAGCCGCACAGGGCCGCAGGACGGCGGGAGGGCGGAGAGCCGCGCGGCGTGGAGCGCGAGATCGTTCATGCGTCCAGCCTAGGGCCGGTAGGCCGTTCGGCCCAGCCGCAGGTCACGCCAGTGGTAGAGACCAATATTGATCGACCGGCGCGGGTCGAATCGCTGGCCGAACCGGCACGCGAGCCGCGATAGTTGGCGCACTGTCGTGCACCGCAGCCCCATTCCGCAGACGACGACCGGGGGTCTCGCCCATGCCCAGTCCCACCTCACGCCGCACCGTGCTCGCCGCCGCCGTCGTGGCGGCCGCCGGTGCCGGAACGCTGTCGTCCGCCGCCACCGCGGCGGCCGCCCCGCGCCGCGCCCGGCCCGCGCCGCCCTCGGTGGACAACCACGCCTGGACCACGTACACCGACTGGCGCTGCGGCGACCGCGCCGGGACCCGTGCGGTCGCCGGCCGCCGTGCCGGTCTCGTCATCGCCCACCCGCTGGGCCGTACGGACTACACCGACCCGCACACCGGCACCACCGGCGCCTGGGAGTACGCGACCTGGACCTCGCCCGTGCACCGCTCCTCCGTCCCCGCGACCGAGGTGATCGCCTCCTGGAACGCGGACACCCCGGCCGGCACCTGGATCCAGATCGAGCTGAGCGGCGGCTACTCGGACGGCACCGAGACCCCGTGGTACGTGATGGGCCGCTGGGCAGCCGGGGACGCGGACATCCGCCGCACCTCGGTGGACGACCAGAGCGACGGCAAGAGCTCCATCTGGACGGACACCTTCTCGGTGGACGACGCGGCGAGCGGCCTGCGCCTGCTCTCGTACCGCCTCCGGCTGACCCTGTACCGCGCCCCGGGCAGCCGCCTCACCCCGACGGTGTGGCGGGTGGGCGCGATGGCCTCGGACATCCCGGACCGCTTCACGGTGCCCGCGAGCACCCCGGGCCTGGTCCGGGAGCTGCCGGTGCCGCGCTACTCGCAGAACGTCCACGTGGGCCAGTACCCGGAGTACGACAACGGCGGCGAGGCGTGGTGCAGCCCGACCTCCTCGCAGATGATCATCGAGTACTGGGGCCGCGAGCCGTCCGCCGACGACCTGGCCTGGGTGGAGCCCGGCATCCCGGACCCCTCGGTCTGCCACGCCGCCCGCTTCACGTACGACAACCAGTACGAGGGCTGCGGCAACTGGCCGTTCAACGCCGCCTACGCGGCCACGTACGACGACATGAGCGCCGCCGTGACGCGCCTCGGCTCCCTGAACGACGTGGAGACGCTGGTCCGCGCGGGCATCCCCGTCATCACCTCGCAGTCCTTCCTCAAGGAGGAGCTGACCGGCGCGGGCTACGGCACGTCCGGCCACCTGATGACGGTCATCGGCTTCACCGCCGACGGCGACGTCATCGCCAACGACCCCGCGTCCCCGGACGACGACGCGGTCCGCCACGTCTACCGGCGCCACGAGTGGGAGACGATCTGGCTGCGCACGAAGCGGTACGACGCGAACGGCAAGGTCAGGAGCGGGACCGGCGGGGTCTGCTACGTGTACTGGCCGGCCCGCCCGACCCCGGCGCAGCGGCGGGCGCTGAGGACCTTCGGGCTGGTGTGAGCCGCCGGGTCCGCCGGTCGGCGCAATCCGGGGGCGTACCGGCCGCCGGGGCGCAAGATCGGCGGGCGACCGGGCGACCGGGCGACCGGGTGACCGGGCAGCGGGTGAGCGGCCGGGAGCGGCCGGCGCCGCTGCCCGCGTGCTCGAAAGGGCTACCGACGCGTGCCGTTACCGTACGGCCTTCGGCCGGCAGGAGCCTTGAGGCGTGCGAGGTGCCCGACCCGGTGCCGGGCCCCGGCGAACTCCTGGTGGAGGGGCTCCGGGCGGGGGGCTGCGGCACGGACAAGGAGATCGCGGCCGGCGATCACGGCTGGGCGCCGAGCGGCGAGGACCGGCTGATCACCGGTCATGAGCCGCTCCCCGGGTGCGCCAGGCGCACCCGGGGAGCGGCTTGGACCGCGAGCTACGGGATCGTCTGCCTGACCGGCGTGTCGCCCAAGGGGTGCCGGCGGTCGGTGGACGCCGGCACGCTCAACCGCGCACTCGTGCTGGAGAACGACGCCGTGGTGGGGTCGGTCAACGCCGATCCGCGCCACTACCGGGCGGGCGCGGAAGCCCTCCGCCGCACCGACCCGGACTGGCTGGAGCGGATGATCACCCGGCGGGTGCCACTGCGGGACGCCGACGCGTTCACCGCCCAGGACGGCGACATCAAGGTCGTCATCGGTCTCGGCTGACGCCCCCGGCGCCCCGCGCGCCCTCAGTCGATGCCGTAGGCCGCCGCGATGCCCGCGATCACCAGGTCGAGCGCTTCCGCGTAATGCCGCTCGTAGTCCGCGAAGATCTCCGCGCCCGCCGCGGCCGCCAGTGGGTAGGCGGCCAGCAGCCGCGCGCGCTCGGCCACGTCGAAGCCCTCCCGGCGTAGGCCCGGCAGCGGCTCGGCGCCCTGCTGCTCCATGACGGAGCCCAGGGTGAACATCTGCGTCGTCGTGGCGGCCCGCACCGCCTGGGCCAGGGTGAAGCCGACGGCGGTGAGCAGCCGCAGGCTCTCCTCCATCTGCTCGGCGTGCACCGCGCCCGTGAAGCGCGAACCGCTGAACACCTTGGCGCCGTCGCGGTAGCCGAGCAGTGAGGTCCGCAGGGCGTGGTTGGTCGTCCGCAGCCGCTCCCGCCAGGTGTCGGCCGGGTCGAGGGGCGTCCCGGCGACCATGCGCCGGTACATCTCGGTCGCCATCTCGTCCAGCAGGGCCTGCTTGTCCTTGAAGTGCCAGTAGAGGGCGGGCGCCTTGACGTCCAGCTCCCGCGCGATGGCGCGCAGGGTCAGACCGTCCAGGCCCACCTCGTTCAGCAGCCTCAACGCCGTGTCCGCGACCCGTCGGCGGTCGAGGGGGGCGCGTCGTCCGGTACTCACGCTTGACAGCTTAACGCCGTTAAGGCCATGCTCGGGACCGTCGAGCGCTTAACAACGTTAAGGAGAATCGTCATGGACACGGATGTCCTGATCGTCGGCGCGGGCCCCACCGGTCTCGCCCTCGGAGTGGACCTGGCCCGGCGCGGCGTGGACGCGCTCGTCCTGGAGCGCGCGGAGGCGCTGTTCCCCGGCTCCCGGGGCAAGGGGCTCCAGCCCCGCACCATGGAGGTCTTCGACGACCTCGGCGTCATCGACGCGATCCACGCGGCGGGCGGCACCTACCCGGTCGGCATGGTCTGGCGAAACGGCGAGCGGGCCGGCGAGCACCACATGTTCGACCCGGTCGAGCCGAGCGAGGACTCGCCCTACGACAAGCCGTGGATGGTGCCGCAGTGGCGCACCCAGGAGATCCTGGCGGAGCGGCTGGCGGAGCTGGGCGGCCGGATCGCCTTCGGCCGGGAGGCCGCCGGTCTCACGCAGGACGAGGAGGGCGTCACCGCCCACCTCTCCGGCGGCGGCACGGTGCGCGGCCGCTACCTCGTCGCCGCCGACGGCGGCCGGTCGGCGGTGCGCCGCACGCTGGGCGTCGGGATGACCGGCGAGACCGTCGACCCGGGTCCGACCCTGGTCGCGGACGTCCGGATCGCCGGGCTGGACCGCGACAACTGGCACATCTTCCCGCCCCACGACGGAGCCGGCCTCCTCGCCGTCTGCCCGCTGGCCGGCACGGACGACTTCCAGGTCACCGCCCGCTTCCCGGAGGGGACCGACGTCGACCCCACCCCGGACGGCGTCCGCAAGGTCATCGCCGAGCGCTCGCACCTCCCCGCGGAGGCCGTGACCGAGGTGCGCTGGGCCTCCGACTTCCGCCCTCGCGCCGCCCTGGCCGACCGCTTCCGCGCGGGCCGGGTCTTCCTCGCCGGGGACGCCGCGCACGTGCACTCCCCGGCGGGCGGACAGGGCCTGAACACCAGCGTCCAGGACGCCTACAACCTGGGCTGGAAACTGGGCGCGGTCCTGGCGGGCGGCGCCCCGGCCGCTCTCCTGGACAGCTACGAGGAGGAGCGGCGCCCGGTCGCCGCCCAGATGCTCGACCTGTCCACCGGCGTCCACCGGGGCGAGGTCCGCCGAGGCGGTGCCACCCGCCAACTGGGCCTGGGGTACCGGGAGTCGTCGCTCACCGAGGAGACGCGGGAATCGGTACCGGAGGGCGCGCTCCGCGCCGGCGACCGCGCACCCGACGCGACCGTGGACGGTGTACGGCTCTTCGACGCCTTCCGGGGACCGCACTGGACGCTGCTCGCGCTGGGGACCGGCGCACCCGGCGGCGCGGGCGGAGCCGTGGCACGGGTGGTGAGCGGGAGTGCCCCCGGCGCGTACGGCGCCGGGCTCTTCCTCGTAAGGCCGGACGGGTACATCGGGTGGGCCGGGACCACGCCGGACGGGCTCGACGCCTACCTGCGCCGCTTCGGCCCGACCGGCTGAGGGCGCTGAGGTCCTAGGAACGGTCCGACGCCGGCCACACGTACGGCAGGTCGTCCGGCACGCCGGGGAAGCGGCCCCGGTAGTGCTCCGGGTCCTTGCGGAGCAGTGCCGACTGGTGGCTCCGGTGGAAGTCCGGGTTGCCCAGCCACGGGGGCAGTTCCCCCTCCGCCGCCAGCTCGGGCTGCGGGCGGACCGGCGCGTCGCCCGTGTGGGCCCGGAAGTCGCGCACAAGGGTGCCGGCGCAGGTGTCGGCGCGCCCCTCGGCCGTCCAGAGCGCGCAGACGTCGAGACCGTACCGGACGAGCGCTTCCTCGTACCCCGTCCACATGCGGACCGCCGGATGCCTGCGCCACCCGTAACCCGGCACGGTCAGGCCGCGGAACACCTGGAGAGCCTCCACCCGCTGCTTGCCGAGCCGTCTGGCGTCCAGGACGGCGGCCGACTCCGTGAAGCCGGGAAAGGGGAGAAAGGTCTGCATGCGACCTGTCTACCCGGGCGGCCGCCGGTCCGCCCTCCGCGCACCGGCGCACCCCTTCTCGGTTGGCTATCGAGAAACGATAGATTAGGATCGCCTTTCGATAGGTTGGAGGAGGGGTCATGGGAAAACTGACCGACATCACGCTGCGGTGCGTGATCGCGGCACTGCTCGCCGGTGCCTTGTTCCTGCAGGTGCTGATGCTGGTCCTGCTCTTCCGCGGCTCGGGGGATGCCGGCGACGCCGGGGAGCTGCCCCGTGTTCCGGTCGCGCTGCTCATCGTCCTGGGGATCGGCTGCGCCGAGACCGTTCTGGTGTGCGTCTGGCGACTGGCCGCGATGGCCCGCCGGGGGACGGTGTTCTCCAGCTCCGTCTTCCGGTACGTGGACCTCGTGACCGGTGCCTTCGCCGGCGCCGCGCTCCTGCTCTGGACGCTCGGGACCGTTCTGGCGCCCGGTGAGGCCGTCGCGCCCGGTGTCGTCCTCCTGATCGGCGTGGTCGGCCTGGCGGTGTTCGGAGTCGCGCTCGTCGTGCTCGTGCTGCGCACCCTGCTCGCCCAGGCGGTCGCCCGCGACGTTCAGGCGACGCGGATGCAGGCCGAGCTGGACGAGGTGATCTGATGCCGATCGTCGTCGACATCGACGTGATGCTGGCCCGGCGGAAGATGTCCGTGGGTGAGCTCGCCGACCGGGTCGGTATCACCCCTGCCAACCTGGCGGTCCTCAAGAACGGCCGGGCCAAGGCCGTGCGCTTCGCGACGCTCGCCGCACTCTGCGAAGTGCTCGACTGCCAGCCGGGGGACCTGCTGCGCTGGGAGGCGGCGGGCGAGCCGGACGGCGTCCCCGGTCAGGACGCACCGCTCTCCCGCTGACCCGCCGGCGGAGCATGCGCGCCGCCCTCCCCGCCACCGGGCGACCGGCGGCGGGGAGGGCGGGTGAGGGAGCCTCAGGAGGGCAGCTCGGCCAGGACGACCTTGGTGGAGCCCTCGTCCTCCACGTCCATGGCGTAGTAGGCCACCTGGCCCCGGTTGTTGATGCTGATCCCTTCCAGCGGAACGAAGCGCGAGGAGCCGGTCATGGCCGACAGCTCGTACATGCGGCCCTGGGGGTCCCAGACGACCGCGGTGTCCACATCGGGCGCCGTCTGCGCGGTGCCCATGATCCAGCCCGCGTCGTTCACCTGCAGCGCCTGGGCGTCGAAGCCGAAGTCGGGCAGCCGGGTCATGGTGCCGCCGGGCTTGAGCACGAACGCGTCGTCGCCGCTGGTTCCGACGATCGTGCCCGAGGCGTTGACCGACTCGGCGTAGCTGTCGGCCATGCCCGGGAGCGTGCCCAGGTCGCTGATCCTGCCGTCCGCATCCCACTTCACGGCGCGGCGCCTGCCGTCCTTCGAGGAGTGGCCGACCACCACCCCGGCGTCGTTGATGGCGAGCGGCTCGGTCAGGTGGCGGCTCTCGGTGAGGTGCGGCAGCTTCCGGAAGCCGTCCGCCGCGCTCCAGACGAAGCCCTCGTTCACTTCGAGGCTGCGACCGGTCGCCGGGTCGGGGACGTTGCCCGTGGCGTTGCCGACGACCGTACCGGAGTCGTTGACGGCGAAGCCGCGCGCGAAGCGGTAGTTCTCCCAGCCGGGCAACGGCAGCGTGGTCAGCTTGCCGTCCGCGTCCCAGACACCCGCCCGGGTGCCCTCGGCGAGCGTCAGCTGACCGGTGGCGTACCCCTTGGTCCGGCTCTGGCCCAGGACGTGGCCCTCGCGGGCGCCGCTGTTGTCGAGCAGCGCGACGCCGTTGTCGGCGTCCCAGCGGATCGGCTGACTCCGGCCGCTGACCTGCTTCGACCCGCCCATGCGGCCGTTGTCGTCCAGGCTGAAGGCGATCGCCGGGCCGAACGAGGCGGTGATCTCCGCGTGCGGGGTGACCACCTTGCCGAGCAGCACGTCGGCGCTGCCCAGCGTGGCGCCGGTGTCGCTCGCCAGCGAGAACCGCCCCACCAGGCGGCGGCCCGCCGGAGGCACGGTGTCCGCCACCAGACGCCCGCCGACCTTCATCGACTCGCCCGACGCCAGACGCACCGGCTTGTCCTGGTCCACGGTGACCGCGCCGAGCGACGAGGAGAACATCGTGTCCTGGATGTCGAACGAGGTGCTGCCCGACGGCACGTCCGTACCCGCGATGTAGAGCAGGTAGAAGCCGGGCGTCGGCTTGTCCACCACGATCGACTCGCGGGAGCCGCCGTTGGTGGAGGACGCGACGAGCTGCCCCGACTGGGTCAGCAGGTACAGGTCCAGGTCGGCGTCCGGATCGGAGGCGTTGCCCATCGACACCTCGAAGCGCGTCGCGTCCCGGGGGACCGTGACCTGCTTACCGGTCATGTCCTGGTCGGAGACGGTCGGGTGGGCCTCGGACAGCGCGCCCAGCGAGCCGCCCACCGCGTGCGCGGTCACCGGTGCGAACCGGTTGACGGCCGTGAAGCTCTTCTCGGCCGCCGCGTGCAGCGCCGCCTCGTCGATCACCGAGGACGCCGGGTCGAGCGTGGCGCCCTGCACGGTGGCGGTCAGCCGGTACGGGTTGCTGAGCGCGGGCGAGGTACGCCGGGCCTCGACCTCGAACTCCCAGACGCCGGGCATCGGCTGCTCGTACGCGCGCGAGCCGGAGGCGCAGTCCGCCTCGTCCGAGAAGTGGGTGTAGCAGCGGCTCACGGCGGTGTCCTCGACCGGCATGCCCTGCGGGTCGATCGCCAGGAACCGGGTCTGGCTGTCGCCGGCGACGCCGGACAGGTCCACCTTCAGCGCCGCCGCGCCCTTGGGGACGGAGACGAAGAAGGAGCGGGTGGCGTTGCGGTCGACCGAGCCCGCGGTGGACACCGCGTACGACGGCTCCGCCGGGTCGGCGGCGGCCACGACGGTGACCGGGACCAGCCGGTCGACGCCGGGCGTGACCGGGTCGTCCACGCGCAGCAGCGCCGAGTGCGCGCCGGCGGACTTGGCCTGGGCGCGGACGGTGATGCCGGTGGCCCTGCCCTCGGTGAGCTCCACCGTGCGCGGGGCGCTGAACGTACCGTCGTTGCCGACCCAGGACAGGCGGGCCTCACGGCTGCCGGTGCCGGTCCGGGTGAGCTTCACCGTGTAGTTCTTCGGGCGGTGGAGCGGCTGCCCGCCGTCGTCGGGGGAGCAGCGGTTGTACACGCCGGTGCCGGACTCGGGGGTGGCCAGCATGCCCGCGAGGACACCGCAGACCGGCGCCTCGACGGAGTACGCCGTCGGCTGCACGCCCTTCGCCAGCAGCTTCCACGCCGCCGGTACGGAGACGAGGCCGGCGCCCTGCGCGTAGGCCGGCTGCTCCGGCAGATACGTCGCCGAGCTGGTCAGCGCGGACCGCATCCCGGCGGGCGACACCTTCACGTGCGAGGCGGACGCGGCGGAGAGCAGGACGGCGACGGCACCCGCGGCCTGCGGCGACGCCATCGACGTACCGTTGAACATGCCGTAGCCCGGGGGCAGTTCGTAACCGGCCTGGGGCACGCCCTCGCCGGGCAGCCAGGTCGGGATGGAGGAGACGGCGGCGCCCGGGGCGACGATCTCCGGCTTCATCCCGCCGTCCTCACGCGGACCGCGCGCCGAGAACGGGAACAGCGACTGCCGGTCCTTCACCTCGGAGCCGTAATCCGCCCACCAGGTGTCCTTGCTGACCGAGGCGCCGACCGCGATGACCTTCTCCGTCACCGCCGGGTCGGACACCGTGTTCATGCCGGGACCGTCGTTTCCGGCCGACGAGACGATGTGCACGCCGTACTCGTCGATCAGCCGGTTGTAGAGGACCGAGCGGACGTCGGTGCCGTCGTTGAGCGCGGGCAGCCCGCCGATCGACAGGTTGACGACGTCGGCGCCCTTGTCCACGACGACATCGATCATGCCCTCGGTGAGGGCGTACGAGGTGCAGCCGGCGGCGAAGAGACAGACGCGCTCGGAGACGATGCGGGCGCCGGGGGCGGCGCCGTCCATCTTCCCGCCGAACAGCCCGTGGCCCGCGGTGATGCCGGCGACATGGGTGGCGTGGGCGCCGGAGACGATGCCGATGCTGACGAAGTCGGCCTTCTTGCCGGTGCTCGTGCCGCCCCGGGCCGACAGGTCCACGTCGTCGCGGTACTCGACGGTGAACGGCATCGACTCGGCCACGGCCGTCTTCGGGTCGTCCTTGCCGAAGGCGGACCAGGTGCCGGACTTCGCGTACGGCTCGACCACATCGGCGTCGCCGAAGGTCTGGTCGAGATCCGCGTCGACCCACACCCGGTGGTCCGCCTCGCGGTACAGGACGCCGAACACGTCCTTCGTGTCGCCGTCCCGGTTGACGTCCCCGCCCAGCTCGCCGCCCCAGGTGTCGGCCTCGTCGAAGAGCTGGAACTCGTAGTCGCCGTCGGCGGCCTTGTAGTCGACCCCGCCGTACCGGAAAGTACCGTTCTTCGCGGTGACCTTGAGCCGCATCTCCAGCCACGTCGGGTCGCCGTCGGTCACCGGGTCGGTCGCGGTGACCCAGTCCTTGATCTTCGGCTGCCCGGTCGTGGTGGTGCGCAGGGCCGGGTGGGCGATGTCGACCCCGGTGTCCAGGATGCCGACGGTGACGCCCCGGCCGTCCCAGGTGCGGTGGTCCGCGGTGAAGCCGGTCGCCCCCGTCTCGGCCACGGGCAGGTACGGGTTGTCGGCCGGGGTGGTGCGGCCGGGGGCCTTCGGGGTGCTGGACCCCTGGTCGTCGTGGTTCTTGTCCCTCTTCTCGTCCTCGGTGGTGACCGGTGACGGGTCGGGGATCTTGTACGTCTCGTTGAGGTCGACGGCCCGGACCGAGGAGAGCGCGGCGAGCGCCGTGACCTTGCCGGTCGGGACGGTGGCGCGGACGTAGCCCAGCTTGTCGTCGGCCCTGGCGACCCGGCCGCCGAGGGCCGCGACCTTCTCGCGCAGCGCCTCGGTGTCGCCCTCGCCGGTGGCCAGCAGGACGGTGACCGTCTTCGCCTTCTTGCTCTCGGCCTTCTGGAGCAGCGTGCGGTCGTGGGCGCCCAGCTTGTCGCGCTGGGAGGTCAGGGCCTTCTTGGGTGCGTCCGGGACGGCCGCGCCCAACGGGTGCGGCACGTCGGCGGCTTGCGCGGGCAGTGCCGACAGGCTCATCAGTGAGCCGGTCAGGCCGGCCGCGAGGACGACGGCGGTGAACCGGCGTCTGCGGCGCGTGGTGGTGGGGCGGGACATGGGTGCCCTTTCGCATGGCGGGGGCCTCGGCAGGGCCGGGACCACGTCGGGGACCTTCGGCCGGGGCGACGGGCCCGGGCGGGAGGTCGTGAGCACGGGTCTACCGAGCCCCGCCGGGGTGGCGCAGCACACACGGGTGGCGGATGTATGACACGGCGTGTTGTCGCCAGAACCCGGACTCGCCGGATCCGGTGGCGACTTGACGACAGGCGGGATCTCGCCACCGGTTTCCCTTTCCAACCGGAGGGCCACGCCCCGACGATCATGCGATATCCGTCCTCCGCAGCCCACGAGGTGAGGAGGACAACGTCCGACCCTCCCAGAGCGGAGCCACGAACCATGACGCACCCCCCAGGGCGCAGAAACCTGGCCCTGGCCGCGGCGGCGACCGTGCTCGCCACCCTCGCGGCCACCGCCCCCGTCGCCCTCGCCGCACCCTCTCCGGCCGGTACGCCGAGTGCCGCGGCCCTGCTCGCCTCCCTGGACGACCAGGAGCTCACGGCCCTGCACCGCATGGCCTCCCTGGACCTGGGCGGCCTGCACATCACCGACAAGGCCGCGCTGCGCAGCGGCAAGCCCGTCGACGTCATCGTCCAGCTGAAGACCCCGCCCGCCCGGACCGCCCGCCTGCTCGCCGCGGCCGAGGGCCGCACGGTCAGCGAGGCCGCCGCCCAGGACGCCGTGACGCAGGCGCACCAGCGCTTCCGCACCGCGCTGGACGGCATGTTCGAGCGGCCCGCCGACAGCGGGGGCAAGGGGAAGAAGGCGGCCGCCCCGAAGCCCGGGCGCACCTACACCCACAGCTTCGACGGGGTCAGCCTCCGGCTCCCCGGCGACCGCGTCGCCGAACTCCTCGACAACGACGAGGTCACCGCCGTCTGGCCGGACACCACCGTGAAGGCGCTCGACCGCCCCGCCCCCGCCGACGGCGGCGGGACCACCGGCGCCACCGGGGACGGCGACGACGGGGTGGCCCGGCTGCACGCCGAGGGCATCACCGGCAAGGGCGTCAAGGTCGGCATCATCGACACCGGCATCGACTACCACCACCCGGACCTCAAGGCCGCCTACAAGGGCGGCTACGACTTCGTGGACGACGACGCCGACCCGATGGAGACCACGTACGCCGACTGGAAGGCGTCCGGCCGCGCCGAGACCAACCAGGGCTCGACGTACTACACCGAGCACGGCACGCACGTCGCCGGGATCGTCGCCGGACGGGGCGCGGAGTCCGAGGAGCGCGCCGCCCACGGAGTGGCGCCCGACGCCTCCGTGTACGCGTACCGGGCGCTGGGCCCGTACGGCGGCGGCCGTACCAGCGACATCATGGCCGCGATGGACCGGGCGGCCGACGACGGCATGGACGTCGTCAACATGTCGCTCGGCGCCGCCGTCAACGATCCGATGAGCCCGCAGGCGATAGCCGCCGACAACCTCGTGCTCGCCGGCATCACCACCGTCATCGCCGCCGGAAACAGCGGACCCAAGAGCAACACCCTCGGCACCCCGGGCGCCGCAGCGCTGCCGCTCACCGTGGGCGCGCACGACGAGGCGATGACCCTGCCGGAGTACCGCATCGGCGCGGGCACCACCACGGCCATCGGCCGGCTGCTCGCCCGGCCCTTCGGCGACGCGCTCGACCACCTGACCTCGGGCAGCTACCCGGTCGCCGACGTCGCCACCGGTACGGCCGCCGGCTACAACGGCAAGGACGTCAAGGGCAAGGCCGTCCTCGTGAAGCGCGGCGGGATCACCCTGGACGAGAAGGTGCGCCGCGCCGCCACCATGGGCGCCGTCGCCGTCCTCCTCGTCAACGACAACGCGGACGAGGGGCACATCCCGAACTACATCGGCGAGAGCCCCTCCTACGTGCCGGCCTTCTCGCTCACCGCCGCCGAGGGCGCCGCGCTGGCCGCCGGAACAGCCGATTCCACCGCCCGCCTCACCTTCACGGAGGCCGGCACGTTCGTGCTCGGCAGCGGAGACCTCGCGGACTTCAGCTCGCGCGGCCCGGTCTACGGCACCGGTGCCATCAAGCCGGAGATCACCGCGCCCGGCGTCAGCGTCCTCTCGTCCGTCCCGGCGGACACCGTCGCCCCGGAGACCGGTGACTACTCCGCCGCGTACGCCCGGCTCAGCGGCACCTCCATGGCCTCGCCGTACGTCGCCGGCGCCGCCGCACTGCTCCTCCAGCACGACCCCCGGCTCACCCCGGACGCCGTCAAGGTGGCGCTGATGAACACCGCGCGCCCGATGCCGGGCAAGGTGAGCGTCTTCGACGCGGGCGCCGGCGCGATCGACCCGTACGCCGCCGTGCACACCGAGACCTCCCTCCAGGTGCCGGCCAAGACCCCGTACGTCGCCCTGGACGGCACCCGGTCCGAGCTGGACCACCGCACCGGCGCGCTGGACCTCGGGGTGCTTCCGGCCGGCCGGTCCACCCGCGTCGAGAAGCGGCTGAACCTGGTCAACGACACCGGCGCCAAGGCGCGTTACGAGGTCGCCGCCGAGTTCACCCGGGGCAACGGAGCCTCCGGTGACGCCGGCGCCGCCGGCATCACGCTGTCCACCGACGACCACGTCACCAGCAAGCCGCACGGCAGCACGCCCGTCGGCACCACCCTGCGGGTCCCGGCCGACGCACCGGCCGGCTACTACGAGGGCTTCGTCACCCTGACCCCGGCCGACGGCAAGGGACCGCACACCCTGCGCGTGCCGTTCGGGCTGCGGGTCGCCGAGTCCGGCTTCGCCGAGATCGACATGACGAAGCCGGTCATCTCGACCAACCAGTTCTCCGACGCCGGGTCCGTGGGCGGCGGCGCCGCCAACTTCAACCTGCGCATGGCCGGGCAGTTGACCAGCGTCGACGTCTTCCTCGCCGACACGCACGGCAAGGAACTCGGCTACATCGGCGGGATCAACACGACCGGCCTCACCGAGGGTGTGCTGTACGGCCCGGCGACGGTCGGCGGCTGGTACCACCCGGTGACCGGGCGCGAGGCCACCCCGTTCGACCCCCGGGGCCGCTGGATCGACGACGGAGCCTACAAGCTGCGGATCGTGGGCACCGACGCCTTCGGCGGCACCGACTCGGTGCTGCGTGACATCTACGTCGACTCGCACGCCCCGGCGTACGACGACGCGTACGGCGCCTGGGACACATCCCACCCCGTGGTCGTCGAACGACCGGCCGACGCCACGTCGTTCGCCGTCTCCGGCCGGTTGCGTGACGCCGAGGCCGGCGCCATCCACGACGCCGGGCTCGACATCGGCCAGGACGACAACACGTTGTACTACTCCACGTACAGCCCCAACACGCCGACGGGACACGTCAACGCCGACGCCGACGGCAACGTCGACGTCCGCATTCCGATCTCCGCCGCGCCGCCGACCACCTACGTCAAGCTGTGGCCCACGGACGCCGGCGGGAACATCGGGGACGTGCGGGTGCTGAACCTGATGAAGGAGGGCATCCCGTATGTCGTCGCCGACGCCGACAAGGCGGCCGTGCGCGCCGGGGACCGGGTCACGTACACCCTGACGGCCCACGACCTGAAGCACTGGAAGTCCTTCACCTCCCAGATCCGCTACGACGACCGCAACGTCCGGATCACCGGCATCGAGCCGACCGCCGAGCTGGCCGCCCACGGCCCGTCCGCGATCAGGACCACCGAGGTATCGGCCGACGCGTCGTCGTACACCACCGTCTCCTTCGACGTCTCGGACGCCAAGGGGCTCACCGCCGACTCGATGCCGCTGCTCAAGGTGACGTACGAGGTGACGGGGGAGCACTGGACGGCGGCTGCCGGGCTCAACACCGGGTCCACCAGCGCCATGGACACAGCGGGCACGAAGGTGCCCCTGAACATCCAGTTCTACGGCGGGGTCCGGATGCTCAACGACGAGTCCTCCTTCAACGCCCGGCCCGCCGCCGAGGCGCTGCTGACCAGGGACTACGCCTACGACAACAAGCGCGACTACAGCCTGGACGGCATCAGCACCGAGCTGACCGCTCCGGACGGCACCCGGCACACCCTGACGGCCGATTCGGCCGCCCGGGTCTCGGCAGGCGGGCTGGCACCCGCCGAGAAGCCGTACCGCCTGGAGGTCCGGGTTCCGGGCCACTTCGCCTGGACCGAGGACATCGACCTGGGCCTCACCGGCTACGGTGCCGTCGCCGGGACGAGCGGTTCGTCGGTGGCGTCCCTGGTCGCCGGTGACGTCAACGGCGACGACGTCATCGACGTACGCGACGCCGCCGCCGTGTACGAAGCCCGCGGCACCGCGAAGCGTGCCGCGGACATCAACCACGACGGGACCGTGGACGGGAAGGACCTGACCTGGGTGGTGACCAACTACCTCCAGCAGAACACCATGACGGACCGCTTCACCGACCCGGTGAAGCGGCTGCACGGCCGGACGCTGGAGTACTACACCGCCCGGATGTGACGACCCGCCGCCCGGGGTGCCACGCGCCCCGGGCGGGCCCGCTCAGACCCAGTTGTTGCGCATCGCGTACCAGCCGAGCTGGACGCGGGAGGAGACCGAGGCCGCGTCCATCAGGGCGCGCAGCCTCCGCTGGACCGTACGGGGCGACGTGCCGAGCTGGTGGGCCGTCGCCGCGTCCGTGAGCCCGGACAGCATCAGCTGGAGCAGCCTGCGGTCGGCGGGGTCCAGGTCGCCGTCCTCCCGCAGATAGGGCCGGGAGCGCTGCCAGACCGACTCGAACAGCTCGACCGCCAACCGGACGAGAGGCGGCCCCAGGACGATCGACCTGCCCGCCTCCAACTGCACCATGGCGGTCTCGCTGTCCGCTATGAGGAGCTTGATCAGGGGCTGGTCCACCACCCGCACCTGATGACCGGCCGCGAGCCGCTCGTCCAGCGCGCGCAGCGCCGCCGGCTCGGTGAGGAAGGCCCGGTCCACGACGACGCGGTACGCGGCGAGGGGATTGCCGTCCTTGCGCAGCGGGGGCTCCGCGTCGGCTTCCCGCACCCCCTCCTCCTCCCGCTCCTCCGACTCCGCCAGCGTGGACGGGACGGGGGCGACCGTGTTGGCCCCCGACTGAAAGCCCATCAGGGACTCCCGGGCCCCGTACTCCAGCTCGTACAGACGGCGGGCCTGAGCCTCGCGCCCCTCCCAGAACTCGACGAACTGTCCGGGTGTCTCACGGCCGTCGGGCCGCCACGCCGCGAGCAGCCGCCCCAGCGAGTCATCGGCTCTGCGCAGGTCCTCCTGCAACCGGATCAGGGAGGAGCGCGCGGCGGCGGGCGGCTCGGCCGACGGGAACGGTGGCACTTCTGGAGGGGACGACATGGCACAAGTGTCGCCACCTGCGGAGCAGCCTGGCAACGGACCCCCCGCACGCTGCGGGCGACCGGCTCGTCGTGGGTGTCGGGATTACGTCATGGCAGCCATTCGCCAGCCCCAAGGCCCCCACATAGCCGTCGCGTTGGCCAATCTGCTGGTCACCGGGTCCCTCCCTCCGAGGTCACCGGACACCTTCCCTCCTGGAGACCAACGATGAGACGTACGAGGCCATGGCGCCGGGCAGCCGCCGGGCTCGCCTCCGCCGCCCTGCTCGCGGCGGCCGCCCCCACCGCCTCCGCGGGCACCCCGGCGGACACCACCCAGCCGCTCACCGCCGGCCCCGGCCGCGCGGTGGCCGTCACCCTGATCACCGGTGATGTGGTCGAGGCCCGTGTGGACGGCGCCGGCCGGGTCCTCTCGGCCGCCCTGCGCGACGCCGACGGCACCGGGCACGCCGCCGCGACCTGGCAGGACGGCAAGCGGACCTACGTGTTCCCGCAGGGCGTCGAGCGCCTGGTGGACGCCGGGCTCGTGGACGCCGCGCTCTTCGACATCGGGCGGCTCGTCGCCGACGGCTACGACGACGCGCACACGGACACCCTTCCCGTGGTCGTGGAGTACGCGAACGGCAGCGCCCGGGGCCTGCGCGCCGCCGCCGTCCCCGGCATCCGGACCACCGCGACCCTGGAGTCCATCGGCGGAGCCGGACTCGCCGTCAGCAAGGAGTCCGCCGCCGACGCCTGGCAGAAGCTCGCCCCCAGCCCCGCCCGCGGCACCGCCCGGACCGCCACCGCAGGCGCCGTCAGCAAGATCTGGCTCGACGCCAAGGTCAGCGGCACCGCCGTCAGCGGCCTCGGCACCCCGACCGTGCCCCTCACCGGCGCGACGACCGCGCACCGGGCCGGGCTCGACGGCTCCGGGGTCAAGGTCGCCGTCCTGGACACCGGCGTCGACGCCGGCCACCCCGACCTCGCCGGACGCATCGCCGGAAGCAAGACCTTCGTCGGCTCCCCGGACACCGACGACCGCACCGGTCACGGCACCCACACCGCCTCCACCGTCGCCGGTACCGGCGCCGCGTCCCACGGCACCTACGCCGGCATGGCCCCCAAGGCGGACCTGCTCATCGGCAAGGTGCTGGACGATGACGGCTCCGGCACCCTCAGCGGCATCGTCAACGGCATGGAATGGGCGGTCGGCCAGGGCGCCCGGGTCGTCTCCATGTCGCTCGGCTCCGACGGCGACACCGCCTGCGCCGGACCCGGCGTCGACGCCGTGGAACGCCTCAGCGACAAGGCCCTGTTCGTCATAGCCGCCGGCAACGCCTCGCTGCACGGCACCGTCTCCACGCCCGGCTGCGCGCCCAGCGCCCTCACCGTCGGCGCGGTGGACCGCGAGAACGCCACCGCGTCCTTCTCCAGCCGGGGCCCCTCCGTCGACGGCGTGAGCGCCAAGCCGGACATCGCGTCCCAGGGCGTCGGCGTCGTCGCCGCCAACTCCGGCGGCCGGGGCGACCAGGCGTACCAGGAGATGTCCGGCACCTCCATGGCCACCCCGCACGTCGCGGGCGGCGCCGCGCTGCTCCTCCAGCAGCACCCCGAGCTGACCCCGGCCGGACTCAAGGCCCTGCTCACCTCGTCCGCGAAGTCCACCGACGCGCCGGTCCTGGAGCAGGGCGCGGGCCCGATGGACGTCGCCCGTGCGGTGTCCCAGCCGGTCACCGCCCCGCCCATGCCGCGCCTGGGCGACTTCGCCTACCCGCAGCGCGACCTGGACCCGGTCGACAGGACGGTCACCCTCACCAACCTCACCGGCCAGGACGTGCGCCTGAGCCTGCGCGTCGAGGACGTCCGGGGCGACGACGGCAGCCGCGTCCCCGGCTTCGCCCGTCCGGCCCGCACCACGGTCACCGTCCCGGCCCGGGGGAACGCCGACGTACCCGTCCGCATCGACCCCGGTACCCGCCTGACCGCCGGCGCCTACGGCACCGTCACCGGCCGCCTCGTCGCCACCGGTGCGCACGGGGTGCGCGTCACCGTCCCGTTCGGCGTGCACATGGAGGTCCCGTCCGCCGACCTCACCGTCAAGGGCCTCGACCGGCACGGCGACCCGGCGTCCTCCCCGTCCGCCTTCCAGCTGTTCGACGACCACCGCGACACGGCGAAGCGCTACACCATCGGCTACCCCGAAGCGGGCAGCACCACGATCCGGGTGCCCTTCGGCACGTACGCGCTGAGCGGCATGATCATGACGCGTGACGAACCCGGCGACATCGGCAGCGTCGACTCCGTCAGCCAGCTCTACCGCGAGAAACTGACCGTCTCCGGCGACACCGAGGTCACCCTCGACGCCC
The DNA here is from genome assembly GCF_049844595.1 of Streptomyces sp. DT224. Taxonomy (NCBI): domain Bacteria; kingdom Bacillati; phylum Actinomycetota; class Actinomycetes; order Kitasatosporales; family Streptomycetaceae; genus Streptomyces; species Streptomyces sp. DT224. Next base: position 15,327 of record NZ_JBNCLI010000014.1, on the reverse strand, counting down.
GCGAGGCGCGGCGCATCTCCTGGGACACCGAACACCCCAGCCAGAGCGCCGGCTTCTCCATCGGCATGGCCCTCGGCCTGGACGACACGCGCCGCCTCCAGGCGGGCTACTTCACCTCTGTCCCGTCCTACGTCAAGGCGCTCTACGCCGAGCCGGTGCACGGTGACGACCGGCTGACCTTCCTCGCCTCCGCCCGGCAGACCGCGCCGCGCGCCGCGCTCACGATCACCGGTGGCCGGGTCCTGGACTCGCTCCCGGTGCAGAAGGGGACCGAGTTCGACGGAAAGGGCTCGGCTCCGGTGACGTACATCGGCAAGGGCACCGACGCGAACTTCGCCGCCCACGACCTCACCGGCCGGATCGCCCTCGTGGACGCGGGCACCGGTGGCGGCAACGCCTTCACCTGGGACGCGGCTGCCCGGAAGGCCGGCGCCGCGGGTGTGCTCGCGGCGGTCCCGGACGCCGAGGGCCGGTTCCAGCTGACCGGCCCGGCGGGAATCCCGCAGGCCACCATCACGGCGGCCGACTCGCGGGCGATCAAGGCCCGGCTGGACGAGGGCGACGTCCGCGTCTCCTGGTCCGGCACCGCGACCGACCGCAGCCCGTACGTCTACAACCTCGCGCTCACCGGGCACGGCTCGATCCCGACCGGCACCCAGCGCGTCCGTGACCGCGACCTCGCGGCCACCGACGCCCGCTACCACGTGCAGGGCGCCGACGACGCGACGTACTGGTCGGACGTCAAGGTCGGCCTGCCGGGCATCCCCGCGGTCTGGGCCGGCGGCACCGCCCTGCCGCTGCACGCGCCCCAGCAGCGCACCGAGTACTTCACCCCGGCCGGCGGCGACGGGCTGACCTGGACCACCCTGATGCGCCGGGACCTCGGCCCGTACGGCAGCACCGCCTACGACGGCCCGCGCGAGATGGCCAAGGGCCGCACGACGTCCCAGTGGTACAAGACGCCCTACGGGCCGGTCCGCAACACCTACGCCCAGCCGCTGATGACCCGGGAGAGCAACCGCCTGGGCTTCGCGATCGCCCCGTTCGGCGACGCGGGCGGGCACGACTCCACCGTCGGGCCGACGGACTACGGCACCCGGCAGCTGCTGATCGGCGGCGAGCCGCAGTACCTGGTCTCCGGCACCTTCGACCTTCCGCGCGAGAAGACCGAAGTGACGTTCCGGCAGCAGTGGCAGCGCCGTGCCGGTGTGCTCGACCGCACGGGTCTCGCCTACGCCACCGAGTGGGCCTTCACCACCGACGCGTCCGTCCAGGGTGCACAGCACCTGCTGGTCCCGGTCCTCGACGTTCCGTCCGACCTGCGCAACTCCCGCCCGGCGGGGGAGCCGACCACGATCGGCCTGAGCGCCGTCACCGACGACGCGGCACGGCCGGCCGCGCTGCGGAACGTGAGCCTGGAGTACGCGTACGGCACCGAGTCCACCGTCGACGCGGTCACCGGCTGGCACCAGGCCCGCGCCACGTCCACCCGTGACGGATGGCGGGTCCGGCTCCCGGGCGACGCTCCCGCCGGAAGGTTCGTCCACCTGAAGGTCACCCTCACCGACAAGGAGGGCGCCCGGGTGAGCCAGACCATGATCAGGGCGTACGAGGTGCGCTGACCGCCCGGTGTGGTCTGCGGCACACGCGCCACCGCCCTCACGGACGGTTTCCGCACGTCGTGGGGGCGGCGGCATGGGCCGACCGCCCGCCGCAGTGACGGACATCTCTACCCCCCGGGCCGTCCGGGGTGGCACTGTGGTCGGGTCCCGGCCGGGTGCTGGGCGCACACCCCCTGCCGGCCGACCGAACGAGATGCCATGACCGCGACTGCCGCCTCCTTCACCGCCGCCCGCCGCCGCGCCCGCACCGGCGGCCCCGACGACGGCCCCAAGCTGCTGGAGCACGTCCTCGGCTGGACCCTCGTGGTCGTGGTCGCCATGCTCGTCACACAGCTCGGTCTGCTCTAGTACGCACGTCAGGGGCGGGGAGTCCGAAAGGCTCCCCGCCCCTGACGTTCACCACGTCACCGGATCAGTCGATCGCCTTGATCAGCTCGCCGTCGGTGGTGTCACCGCTCAGCTCCCAGAAGAAGGTGCCGCCCAGGCCCTGCTGGTTCTTGTACGCCATCTTGGTGCCGATGGTGGCGGGGGTGTCGTAGCTCCACCAGTTGCCGCCGCAGTGCGCGTACGCCGTGCCCGCGACGGTGCCCGTGGTGGGGCAGGTGTTCTTGAGGACCTTGTAGTCCTCGATGCCCGCCTCGTACGTGCCCGGGGCCGCGCCGGTCGCCGTACCGCCCGGCTCGTCCTGCGTGACGCCGGTCCAGCCGCGCCCGTAGAAGCCGATGCCGAGCAGCAGCTTCGAGGCCGGGACGCCCTGCGCCTTCAGCTTCTCGATGGCCGCCTCGCTGTTGAAGCCCTCCTTCGGGATGCCCTCGTAGGAGGTCAGCGGGGAGTGCGGGGCGGTCGGGCCCTTCGCGTCCCAGGCGCCGAAGAAGTCGTACGTCATCGGGTTGTACCAGTCGACGTACCGCGCCGCGCCCCCGTAGTCGACGGCGTCCAGCTTGCCGCCCTCGGAGCCGTCCGCGCTGATCGCCGACGTGACCAGGTTGCCGCCGCCGAACTTCGAGCGGAGCGCCGACAGCAGGTTGCCGTAGGCGTCCCGGCCGCTGGTGTCGCACGTGAGGCCGCAGGCGTTGGGGTACTCCCAGTCGATGTCGATGCCGTCGAAGACATCGGCCCACCGGGGGTCCTCGACCAGGTTGTAGCAGGACTCGGCGAACGCGGCCGGGTTCTTCGCGGCCTCACCGAAGCCGTCGGACCAGGTCCAGCCGCCGAAGGACCAGATCACCTTCAGGTCCGGGTGCAGCTTCTTCAGCTTGCGCAACTGGTTGAAGTTGCCCCGCAGTTCCTGGTCCCAGGTGTCGGCGACCCCGTCGACGGACTGGTCGGCGGTGTACGCCTTCTGGTAATCCGCGTACGAGTCGCCGACCGTGCACGCGCCGCCCTGGACGTTGCCGAAGGCGTAGTTGATGTGCGTGAGCTTGTCTGCCGAGCCCGAGGTCTCGATGTTCTTGACGTGGTAATTACGCTGATAGACACCCCAGTTGGTGAAGTATCCGACCACCTTGTCACCGGCCGCTGTGGGGGCGGCGGGCGCTGCTGGCGGTGCGGCGGCCCGGGGCGCGGCGGGGGCCGCGCCGGCGGACCCGGTGCCGGCGACGCCGAGCAGGGCCGCGCCCAGGGCGGCGGTGCACGCGGCGGCGGTGAGGGCCCTGAGGCGGGCTCCCGGGCGATGCGGTCCGGTCATGGTTGCTCCTCGTGGGGGAGGGGACGTGCCGATGGACCCCCGGCTTCCGGCGCCCTGATTGGCATGAACGCGTAAAGCCGGTTCGCTGGAACGGTAGATGGACTAGACCAGTGGGGTCAATGGTTCGGACCAATCTCGGTGATCTCCGGGGCGGACGAAGCGGGGTGCCCGAAGCCCGTTCATGCGTATGTTCGGTCAACCGGTGACGGATGCCATCCGATCGGGCATACTCGTCCCGCCACAGCCTCCTGCCTGCGCCTCTCGTAATCCGGGAGGGCAACATCGGCTGGGCAGCAGTGATTTCGGGCATCGCCCGGAGATCCCCCCGGCGGCGCCGCTCCCACCCCGCGCGCGCGACCGCCGCAACGCCCGACAGGGAGGAGAGCGCCGTCATGTCCGACCGTGCCCCGCAGTGGGTCGAACGCCGTCTGCCCACCGAGGAAGCCAGCCAGCTGATCGACCTCGTACGGGACATCGCCCAGCGGGAGATCGCGCCGAAGGCGGCCGAGGAGGAGGAAGCGGGCCGCTTCCCCCGCGAGGTCTTCACCCTGCTCTCCGAGTCCGGCCTGCTCGGCCTGCCCTACGACTCCGAACACGGCGGCGGCGACCAGCCGTACGAGGTCTACCTCCAGGTCCTCGAAGAGCTCAGCGCCGCCCGGCTCACCGTCGGCCTCGGCGTCAGCGTCCACTCCCTCGCCTGCCACGGCCTCGCCGGCTTCGGCACCAGGGAACAGCGCGCCGAACACCTCCCGTCGATGCTCTCCGGCGGCCTGCTCGGCGCCTACTGCCTCTCCGAACCCGCCTCCGGCTCCGACGCCGCCTCGCTGCGCACCAAGGCCGTACGGGACGGCGGCGACTGGGTGATCACCGGCACCAAGGCATGGATCACGCACGGCGGCATCGCCGACTTCTACACCGTGCTGGCCCGCACCGGCGCCGAGGGTGCCCGGGGCATCACCGCCTTCCTCGTCCCCGGTGACGCCGCCGGGCTGAGCGCGGCCGTCCCCGAGAAGAAGATGGGCATGAAGGGCTCGCCCACCGCCCAGCTCCACTTCGACGGCGTCCGCGTCCCCGACGCCCGCCGGATCGGCGAGGAGGGCCAGGGCTTCGCGATCGCCCTCTCGGCCCTCGACTCCGGCCGTCTCGGCATCGCCGCCTGCGCCATCGGCGTCGCCCAGGCCGCGCTGGACGGGGCCCTCGGATACGCCACCGGCCGCAAGCAGTTCGGCCGCCCCATCGCGGACTTCCAGGGCCTGCGCTTCATGCTGGCCGACATGGCGACCCGTATCGAGGCCGGCCGCGCGCTCTACCTGGAGGCCGCCCGGCTGAGGGACGCCGGCCGCCCCTTCTCGCGCCAGGCCGCCATGGCCAAGCTCTTCTGCACGGACGCCGCGATGCAGGTGACCACCGACGCCGTCCAGGTGCTCGGCGGTTACGGCTACACGCAGGACTTCCCCGTCGAACGCCTCATGCGCGAGGCCAAGGTGCTCCAGATCGTGGAGGGCACCAACCAGATTCAGCGGATGGTCATCGCGCGCCACCTCGCGGGCCCTGAGTCCCGCTGACCCGCAACGGCCGTTCGGACCACACGGGCGTCGTCATGATCCGGTTCCAGTCCTGGTCATGACGGCCCGGCAGGGTGCGGCCCGTGCTCTCCCAGTGCCGCAGCAGCGCCCGGTAGATCGGCGGATCGCTCGCCTGGGGCACCGCGCGCGGCACCGACCGGGGCGGTTCGGACTGGGAAGCCGGTACGGAACCGGAATGCGGAACCGATTCTTCGGAGGGCGGAGGGGCGAGCCTGCGGCGTCCGGGGCCGGCCGTGGAATGCAGCGGGGTCATACCGGGGCAACGCCGCGGGACGCGGTGGGGTCACTGGCTGTTCGATTCGGGCGAATGTTCACCCGGTTCTCCCCGGCTGCCGGGTTGCTCGCGCACCCCGGCCGCGCGTTCGGGAGGTGAGGCTCAGGCGGCCTCGCGCCGGAGCGGGTGGGCCACTCGGATCGGACGGGAACCGGCACCGCCGGCGTGCGAGAAGGGCTGCGTCCGCCAGTCGAGCCCCTGCGGGAGCGTCAGCAGCAGGGCCGTCTCCTGCTCCTGCACGCCGTCCGCCTCGGCGGGCCGGGCGCCGGCGGCACGCCCCGTACCGGGGCACACGGTGAGCACGAACGGGTTCCACGGGGACGGGCACAGCGCGTGCTCCGGGAGCACGTCCTCGTCCGCCAGGAGCGCGATGGGCTGCGCGCAGTCCGGGCAGACGACCCGGTACATCTCGAAGGTGTCGTACGCGTCGGGAGCGGTGTCCTCGAACGGATCAACGGGCTCCGGTTCGGTACGTCCGGTGAGCTTCAGGTGTGGCATGGGAAATCCCCCCTCGGATGGGCCGGCATGACGCTGTGGCCTCGGCCACAGCAAGCATTTCCCGCCGCTGATCGGCCGTAACCGTTCCGTGTCCCACTACTGACGCGTAAACCTGTGGTGTTGGTCACATGCCCGGCGCAGGTGCCGTCCCAAGGGCTGGGCAGCTGTGCCGGGAACGACTCATGGCCATAGATTGATCCATATGGAGGAGCTGGACCGTCACATCGTGGAGTTGCTCGTCAAGGACGGGCGGATGAGCTACACCGACCTGGGCAAGGCCACCGGCCTGTCCACCTCGGCGGTTCATCAGCGCGTCCGCCGGCTGGAGCAGCGCGGGGTGATCCGCGGTTACGCCGCGGTCGTGGACCCGGAGGCGGTGGGCCTGCCGCTGACCGCGTTCATCTCGGTCAAGCCGTTCGACCCCAGCGCCCCGGACGACATCGCCGAACGGCTCGCCGGGGTCCCCGAGCTGGAGGCGTGCCACAGCGTCGCCGGGGACGAGAACTACATTCTCAAGGTCCGCGTGGCGACCCCGCTGGAGCTGGAGAACCTGCTCACCCGCATCCGCTCGCTCGCCGGAGTCTCCACCCGCACCACGGTCGTCCTGTCCACCCCGTACGAGGCACGTCCGCCGCAGATCTGAGGGGGTCGCGCACGGAGTACGTGCGTACAGGCGGGAGACTGGTGCTCATGACCGAGAGCACCGCCCCCCAGAGCGAACACCGCACCGTGCTGCTGCGCGGTGGAGACGTCCACAGCCCCGCCGACCCCTTCGCCACCGCCATGGTGGTCGAACGGGGCCATGTCGCCTGGGTGGGCTCCGAAGGCGCCGCCGACGCCTTCGCGAGCGGCGTCGACGAGGTGATCGACCTCGACGGGGCGCTGGTCACCCCCGCGTTCGCCGACGCCCACGTCCACACCACGTCGACCGGCCTGGCCCTCACCGGGCTCGACCTGTCCGGCGCCCGCACCCTCGGCGACGCCCTCGCCCGCGTCCGCGCCCACGTCGCCGCCCACCCGGCCGACCGGGTGGTCCTCGGACACGGCTGGGACGCCACCCGCTGGCCCGAGCAGCGCCCGCCCTCCCGCGCCGAGCTGGACGAGGCGGCGGCCGGCCGCCCCGTCTACCTGCCCCGGGTCGACGTGCACTCGGCGGCCGTCAGCACCGCCCTGCTCGACCTCGTCCCCGGCGCCACCACGATGGCCGGATACCACCCGGACGGCCCGCTCACCGCCGCCGCCCACCACGCCGTGCGCGCGGCCGCCCACGACGCCGTCACGCCCGCCCAGCGCACCGCCGCCCAGCGTGCCGCGCTGCGCCACGCCGCCTCCCTCGGCATCGGCAGCCTCCACGAGTGCGGCGGCCCCGACATCTCCGACGAGGACGACTTCACCGGGCTGCTGAAGGTGGCCGCCGAGGAGGCTGGGCCCCGGGTCTTCGGCTACTGGGCCCAGGAGGTGGCCGACGAGAAGGACGCCCGGCGCGTCCGCGAGCTCGGCGCGGTCGGAGCGGGCGGCGACCTCTTCGTGGACGGCTCGCTCGGCTCGCACACCGCCTGCCTGCACGAGCCGTACGCCGACGCCCCGCACACCGGGACCGCCCACCTGGACGCCGCCCGGATCGCCGCCCACGTCGCCGCCTGCACCGAGGCGGGGCTCCAGGCGGGCTTCCACGCCATCGGGGACGCGGCGCTCTCAGCGGTCGTCGAGGGCATCAGGGCCGCGGCCGGGAAGGTGGGCCTCGCCCGGATCCGCGCCGCCCGGCACCGCGTCGAGCACGCGGAGATGCTCACCCCCGAGACCGTCGCGGCCTTCGCGGAACTGGGCCTGACCGCCTCCGTCCAGCCCGCCTTCGACGCGGCGTGGGGCGGCGAGGAGGGCATGTACGCCCAGCGCCTGGGCGTCGTGCGGGCCGCCACCCTCAACCCGTACGCGGCGCTCCTGCGGGCCGGTGTGCCGCTCGCCTTCGGTTCGGACAGCCCGGTGACCCCGCTCGACCCGTGGGGGACCGTGCGGGCGGCCGCCTTCCACCGGACGCTGGATCACCGCGTCTCGGTCCGGGCCGCCTTCACCGCGCACACCCGGGGCGGCTGGCGGGCCCTGGGGCGGGACGACGCGGGGACCCTGGTGCCCGGCGCCCCGGCCGACTACGCGGTCTGGCGCACCGACGAACTGGTGGTCCAGGCACCGGACGACCGGGTGGCGCGCTGGTCGACCGACCCCCGGTCCGGGACGCCGGGACTGCCTGACCTCAGCCCCGGTGCCGACCTCCCGGTCTGCCTGCGCACCGTGGTACTCGGACAAACTGTCTACGTAAGGCCGAACGAGTGACGTGCGGACACTCCGGTCCGCCGATCGAAGGCGGGCCGGCTCTTCCGTCACCTGGGGATCTTCGGGACTGACCAGGCAATTTCGGTAATCGATGCAGGTCAGGCAAGTATTGACAGAATGCGGCCATCGGCCGGTAGGTTCGGCCGAGTCCACCACAGGACGTCCGACCGGTGAAGCCTCCACGCAGTCGTCGAACGCCGCTGGGTCACGGGGTGGTGTGCCGCACCGGCGCACCACCACTGACAGCCAGGTTCAGCGCCCGCGCCTCGGGGGCGAGGGAAGGCTTCAGCCGGACGGAGGGTGCGACCCGGGTGGGGCCCGGACGTTCAGTAGACAACGGCTCTAGGTCGACCCGCAGCCAGCGGGTCCCAGGTCGGCCCGAAGGACACCGGGCCCCGATCCGCACTTCTGTCCCCGATTCCGCTCTTCTGTCCGCCGCGACTCCCGCGCCACCCGGACCGGGTCGGCATTCCGCGCCGCCGCGCTCGATATGGTGTGCACCTGTGTACGGACGTGAGGGGCAGTAAGTGAACGACGGCGGTCAGCGGCAATTCGGCCCGCTCGGCAGTGTCTTGGTGATCATCCCGACGTACGACGAGGCCGAGAACATCAAGCCGATCGTGAACCGGGTGCGCGCCGCCGTGCCGGAGGCCCACATCCTCGTCGCCGACGACAACAGCCCCGACGGCACGGGCAAGCTGGCCGACGAGCTCGCCGCGGCCGACGACCACGTCCACGTCCTGCACCGCAAGGGCAAGGAGGGGCTCGGCGCGGCCTATCTCGCCGGCTTCCGCTGGGGCATGGACCACGGCTACGGCGTGCTGGTCGAGATGGACGCCGACGGCTCCCACCAGCCCGAGGAGCTGCCCCGGCTGCTCACCGCGCTCAAGGGCGCGGACCTGGTCCTCGGCTCCCGCTGGGTGCCCGGCGGCCGGGTGGTGAACTGGCCCAAGTCCCGCGAGTTCATCTCCCGCGGCGGCAGCACGTACTCCCGGCTGATGCTGGGCCTGCGGACCCGGGACGTCACCGGCGGCTACCGGGCCTTCCGCGCCGACACCCTGAAGGGCATCGGCCTCGACGCGGTCGCCTCACAGGGCTACTGCTTCCAGGTCGACCTGGCCCGCCGCGCCGTCGACGCCGGCTTCCACGTGGTCGAGGTGCCGATCACCTTCGTGGACCGTGAGATCGGCGACTCCAAGATGAGCAAGGACATCCTGGTCGAGGCGCTGTGGCGGGTGACCGCCTGGGGCGTCGCCAGCCGGACGAACAAGGTGCTCGGCCGCCGTACGAGCTGAGTCGGCCGCTCACCCCGCTTACGGCGTACGGACGGGTGGCCAGGCACACTGGGGGCATGACGACCGGCACACCGCCCCCGACCGCCCGCAGGCGCTCGCGCGCCCGGACCTTCGTACCTCTCGCCGTCGCCGCCTGGGCGGTGCTGGAGATCTGGCTGCTGATCCTGGTGGCCGATGTCGCGGGCGGGCTGACCGTCGTGATCCTGCTGGCCGCCGGGATCGTGCTCGGGGCCGCGGTGATCAAGGGCGCGGGCCGTCGGGCCTTCCGCAATCTCACGGAGACCCTCCAGCGGATGCCGGGGCAGCCGGGAGCCGACGGCTCCGCGCCCGTCGCCCCCGAGAGCGGCCGGGGCAACGGCTTCCTGATGCTCGGCGGCCTGCTGATCATGATCCCCGGCCTGGTCTCGGACGTGGCCGGGCTGCTGCTCCTGGTCCCGCCGGTGCGCACGGCGCTCAGCCGTTACGCGGAGCGCTCGCTGGACCGGCGCATGCGGGCGGCCGCCCCCGGCGGCTTCTCGGACGCCTTCCAGCAGGCCCGTATCCACCGCCCCGACGGCAAGGTGGTGCAGGGCGAGGTCATCCGCGACGAGCCGCCCCGCGACGACCCGGGCCCGAACGACGGGCCCCGCCCGCCGCTGACGCCGTGACCTCCCGGGCCCGCGGCCGCATCAGGCCCGTCCGGCGATGAGGGCGGTCTGTGCTGATCCCAGCGGGGACGGGCCCGCCACGGTACGACAAAGCCGCGGGCCCGGTACGCAATGTGTACCGGGCCCGCGGCTTTGTCGCGCTAGCGGGTCACGCAGACTTCCTGCTGTCCCGAGGATGCACGGCGATGTTCATCGCCCCGGAGCGCAGGACGGCCAGCCGTTCGGCCAGCACCTCCTCCAGCTCCTCACGCGTGCGCCGCTCCATGAGCATGTCCCAGTGCGTACGCGCCGGCTTGCCCTTCTTCTCCTCGGGGCCATCCCCGTCCACCAGGAGTGCCTGGGCGCCGCACGCCTTGCACTCCCACTCCGGCGGAATTTCCGCCTCTACCGAAAACGGCATCTCGAATCGATGTCCGTTCTGGCATGCGTACTCCACCGCCTGGCGCGGGGCCAGATCGATGCCGCGGTCCGTCTCGTAGCTGGTAACCACGAGTCGCGTGCCGCGGAGAGCTCGCTCACTCATGAATCGTGCCTCCCGGGCTTGTCGCCCACAGGACAGGTGTCGCTGTCGTCGTCAATCGGTCAACGTCCGGTCGGCGGCAAAGATTCCCGTTGCCGGTCATGCGTCGCCCGTCGAACCGCTGATTTTCAGGTTTCCCAGGGTTCAAGTACCCGCCCGTACCCGGTTTGTCACCTTTGACGGAAGTTGTCACCCAACGGTTCGCGAAGTTCCACTCGCCGTAACGGTCACCCGGGGCAGGCCAAAGGCGTACACTACCGGCCTTTTACTTCAACGTCTAAATCCGCTCGGGTACGGGGTTTCCCGCCGCCGCCACCGCCCGCCTGAGCGGGACCCGCGCGAGCAGCACCGAACCCACGACGAAGAAGACCACCAGCGAGATGATCGCGTCCCGGTAGCTGCCGGTCAGCTGGTAGGCGAGACCGAACACCAAGGGGCCCAGCCAGCTCAGCCCGCGGTCGCTCATCTCGTACGCCGAGAAGTACTCGGCCTCCTTGCCGCGCGGCACCAGGTGCGAGAACAGCGAACGGGACAGCGCCTGGCTGCCGCCCAGCACCAGGCCGATCGCCGCCGCCAGCACATAGAAGAAGACGGGCGACCCGGCCGGCAGGAAATAGCCGGCGACCAGGATCAGCGTCCACACCACCAGCGAGCCCAGGATCGTGCGTTTCGCGCCGTACACCCGGGCCATGCGGCCCATCGCCAGCGCCCCGGCCACCGCGAGCACCTGCACCAGCAGCACCGCCGTGATCAGCGTCGACTGGCCGAGGCCCAGCTCCTCGGAGCCGTACACCGACGCCTGCGAGATCACCGTCTGCACGCCGTCGTTGTAGACGAGGTAGGCGAGCAGGAAGGACAGGGTCAGCGGATGACGCCGCATGTCCGCCAGCGTGGCCCGCAGCTGCCGCCACCCGGAGCCCGTCGCCGCTCCCCGGCCGCCCGGTGCCACCCGGCGGTCGCGCAGCCGGCGCAGCGGGATGACGGTGAAGACGCCCCACCAGAGGCCCGCCGACGCCAGGCAGATCCGTACCGCCTCGGACTCGGACAGGCCGAAGGAGTCGTGACCCGAGTACAGGATCAGATTCAGTACGAGGACCAGTGCCCCGGAGGTGTAGCCGAACGCCCATCCCCGCGAGGAGACGGCGTCGCGCTCCTCGGGCTCCGCGATCTGCGGCAGGTAGGAGTTGTAGACCATCATCGCCACCGCCGTCGCGGCGTTCGCCACGATGAGCAGGAAGGCACCGAGCAGATAGCGCTCCCCGGCCAGGAAGAACATGGCGGTCGTCGCGGCGGCCCCGGTGTACGCCGTCGCCGCGAGGAGCGGCTTCTTGCGGCCCGTGCGGTCGGCCGCCGCGCCCACCACGGGCATCAGGACGATCGCCAGGACGAGCGAGGCCGACACCGCGTACGCGAACAGCGACCCGGCGCGCACCGGGACGCCGAGCGGGTGGACGAAGCCGTCGGAGTCCGCGGCGGCCTTGGCGACCGAGGTCAGGTACGGGCCGAGGAAGACCGTGACGACGCTCGTGGAGTAGACGGAGCACGCGAAGTCGTAGAAGTACCAGCCGCGCTGCTCCCTGCGCCGCGCGGCCGGGCCGTCCGGGCCAAAGGTGCCGTCGGCCGGCTCGGCGGTGTCTGCGGTCTCGGCCGTCATGGCGCCCCCTGGAATCTCCCCGTGCGGACGCCGGCCGCACGGCGGCGGGTCAGGCCCAGGCCCCCCGCTCGCTCAGCACCGTGCGCAGCGTCCCGATGTGATCGGTCATGATGCCATCCACCCCGAGGTCCAGGAGAGCGGCCATCCGCTCCGGTTCGTTCACCGTCCACACATGCACCTGGAGCCCGCGCGCGTGGGCCTCGCGCACGAAGCGGCGGTCGACCACCCGGATGCCGTTCTGGCTCTCCGGCACCTGCGCGCACACCGCTCCGGCGCGCAGCGCGGCCGGAATGCCGTACGAGCGCAGCCGCAGGCCGAGCACCCCGCGCACGCCGTACGAGGTGGCCAGGCGCGGGCCGCCCATCCGGTGCGCCCGGGCGACCCGGGCCTCGGAGAACGAGCCGACGCACACCCGGTCCCAGGCGCCCGTCGACCTGATCAGCTCCAGGAGCGGCCGGAGGGCGGCCTCCGCCTTGACGTCCACGTTCCAGCGGGCCTCGGGGAACGTCTCCAGCAGCTCCTCGAACAGCGGCAGCGGCTCGCGCCCCGCGACCCGGGCCCGGCTTATCTCGCTCCACGGCAGCTCCGCCAGGCGGCCCCGGGCGTCCGTCACCCGGTCGAGCGTGGCGTCGTGGAAGGCGACGAGCCGGCCGTCCGCCGAGGCGTGCACATCGGTCTCGAAGTAGCGGTACCCGGCGTCGGCGGCGCGGCGAAAGGCGGCCGCCGTGTTCTCGGCGCCGTCCGCCGCGCCGCCCCGGTGGGCGAACGCGAGCGGGGCGGGGTGGTCCAGATACGGGTGGCGTTCGGAAGTCACCGCCGCAGTATGGACCGCCGGGGCGCGGACGTCCCGGCCGAGGGGGCGCCTTCCCCGGGGATCGCGAAGACCCGCAGGAAGACCTGCGCGAGGGGGCCGATGGCCAGGGCGTACAGCACCGTGCCCACGCCGAGGGACCCGCCGAGCAGGAAGCCGGTGACCACGACGGCGCTCTCGATCGCCGTGCGCACCAGCCGGATCGACCTGCCGGTCCGCCGGTGGAGCCCGGTCATCAGCCCGTCCCGGGGTCCCGGGCCGAACCGGGCGCTGATGTACAGCCCCGTCGCCACACCGTTCAGCACGATTCCCGCCACCATCACCCCGGCCCGCGTCACGAGGCCGTGCGCCTCGGGGACGAGGGCGAGCGTGCCGTCCATCGCGATGCCCACGGCGAACACGTTGGACACGGTGCCGAGCCCCGGCCGCTGCCGCATCGGGATCCACAGCAGCAGCACGATCGCGCCGATGATGATCGAGACCACACCGATGCTGATCCCGGTCCGCTCGGCGAGCCCCTGGTGCAGCACGCCCCATGGCTCCAGGCCGAGACCGGCGACGACCAGGAGGGCCGAGCTCGCCCCGTACATCGCGAGCCCCGCGTACAGCTGGACCAGCCGACGGGTGAGGATCTTGGACAAGACGGGCCCCCTGGTGTGGTGGTGTTGGACTGCTCCGTGTCACTCTGTGGCAGGGGATTGGCTGCCGAACATGGCCAATCCGAGGAAGGTGGACTGATTCTCATGGCGCAGTGGACTTCGGCGGTCGGTGCGGCCCAGCTGGCCCGGCAGCTCCAGGCCCAGCAGCGGCCGGCGGGCCCCGGCAGCCGCCGCCCGCCCGCCTACCGCGCCCTCGCCGACGGTATCCGGCTGCTCGTCCTGGAGGGCCGGGTCGCGGTCGCCGCCCGCCTCCCCGCCGAACGGGAGCTCGCCCTCGCCCTCGCCGTCAGCCGCACGACGGTCGCCGCCGCCTACGAGGCGCTGCGGGCCGAGGGGTTCCTGGAGTCCCGGCGCGGCGCGGGCAGCTGGACGGCGGTCCCGGCGGGCAACCCGCTGCCCGCCCGCGGCCTGGAGCCCCTGCCGCCCGAGGCCCTGGGCTCCATGATCGACCTGGGCTGCGCCTCGCTGCCCGCGCCCGAGCCCTGGCTGACCCGGGCCGTCCAGGGCGCTCTGGAGGAGCTGGCCCCCTACGCCCACACGCACGGCGACTACCCCGCCGGGCTGCCCGCGCTGCGCCGGATGATCGCGGACCGCTACACCGCCGACGGCATCCCGACCATGCCCGAGCAGATCATGGTCACCACCGGCGCGATGGGCGCCATCGACGCCATCTGCCACCTCTTCGCCGGACGCGGCGAACGCATCGCGGTGGAGTCCCCGAGCTACGCGAACATCCTCCAGCTGATGCGGGAGGCGGGCGCCCGCCTGGTCCCGGTCGCCATGGAGGAGGGGCTCGCCGGCTGGGACCTCAACCGGTGGCGCCAGGTCCTGCGGGACGCCGCGCCCCGGCTCGGATACGTCGTGGCGGACTTCCACAACCCGACCGGGGCGCTGGCCGACGAGGAGCGCCGCCGGGCGCTGGTGGACGCCGCCCGCTCGGCCGGCACGGTCCTGGTGGTCGACGAGACGATGCGGGAGCTGCACCTGGACGAGGACGTGGCGATGCCGCGCCCGGTCTGCGCGTTCGACCCGGCCGGCAGCACGGTCCTGACCGTGGGCTCGGCCAGCAAGGCGTTCTGGGCCGGCATGCGGATCGGCTGGGTACGGGCCGCGCCCGACGTGATCCGGAGTCTGGTGGCCGCCCGCGCGTACGCCGACATGGGCACACCCGTCCTCGAACAGCTCGCCGTGAACTGGCTGATGCGCACCGGCGGCTGGCAGAAGGCCGTGCGGCTGCGCCGGGAACAGGCCCGGGAGAACCGCGACGCGCTGGTCGCGGCCGTGCGCCGGGAGCTGCCGGAGTGGGAGTTCTCCGTGCCCGGCGGCGGGCTCACGCTCTGGGTGCGGACCGGCGGCCTCTCCGGTTCCCGGCTCGCGGTCGCCGGGGAGGGGGTCGGGGTGCGCGTGCCGTCCGGGCCCCGCTTCGGGGTGGACGGCGCCTTCGAGGGCTATGTGCGGCTGCCGTTCACGGTCGGCGGCCCGGTCGCGGACGAGGCGGCCCAGCGCCTGGCCCAGGCCGCCCGGCTGGTCGGCTCGGGCGCGGGGGCGGGCATGGAGGCACCGCGCACGTTCGTGGCGTGAACGGGGGAGTGGGGGGGGGGGGGGGGGGGGGGGGGGGCCCCGGGGGGGGGGGGGGGGGGGGGGGGGGGGGCCCCCCGGGGGGGGCCGCGCCCGCGGCGGGCCCTGTCCCCTGCCCGCCCCTTCCCGAAACCGGGGGGCTCCGCCCCCGGGCCCCCGCTCCTC